>JBJMWN010000158.1:0-13085 GCA_045810085.1 Povalibacter sp.
GCCAGTTTCCTTCACCCTGCACTGTCCAGATCCTTCTATTGCACACGCCGAAGTCGTCGGCCAACAACGTCGTGGACTGCTGCGAATCGACGATCACATTGTCGAAATCTGCGCGCGTTTTATAAGTCATGAGGCCGACACGACCATGGGAGTGCGTGCTGTCGTTCGCTTCCAACGCAAGCACATCATCGACATAGACGCGCAGCAGCGATCCGATCGCTTCGAAGCGGACGTTGTAATTGCGATTCACTGCAACCGACAGAGGCGCAGATCCCAATGATTGGAATACCCCATTCACCATCTTGCGCAGTTGCACTGAGTTCGAGTTGCGCACGGTCACGTAGTAATAGTTGTTGGGATCGATATAGCGACCGATGAGCCCGAACCAGCGATCGTTGCCGTCGAACGCGGTGGGCTTCACGTCGGCTTGTATCGACTGATTCTTCCAATCGATGTTCGTGAGCAGCGACATCGCGTTGCCCACGAGGCTTGATTGGCGATACGCGTACGAATACGGCGTTGAGACAACCGCGTAGCTGCTGCCAGCCTGAGGTTCCCAGCCATTCGCATCGGCGTCCTGAAAGTCGTCCTGCTTCAGCTCCGGCTGAGACAGACTGGCAGGCAGTTCGTAAACCTTTACCGCTCCATCGCTGCCATGTGTCACCACTCGTCGTTGAGTGATGTGCGCCTTGCCAGCATCCAGCAACTTGGCAACGTATTTGAATTGCCCAGTGGAGTCGCGCTGAAACATCTCGACGTTGCCATTCCGGCCTTGCATCAGAAAACCGTCTTCCATCTGCAGATCCGCAGGAAGGAACGTCGTCTGTAAACCATCGGGCATCGCGATCGTTTGCTCATGCGACCAGACTCCGGCGCTTTGTCGCCGATAGATCTGCGTTCCACTCACGTTGTTGTAAATACCGCCCTCGGCAAGCGTATCGCCTTGAATGCTGGCTGCACCGCCCTGTCCGAGCAGCGTTGGCGGCGCACTCGTCGGAATGCCTTCCCAGATATATAGAACAGGAGGCGTAGAGCCGTCTTCACCGTACTGCTGCGGAATCACGACGATGCTGCCCGAGATATCCACATCACCGCCCAATTGCTCGGCATCGCAGCCGCGATACGCGCCGTCGTAGCGTTGCACTGGGACGTAACTGCCGGTTGCATCTTTACGGAAAGCGAAGCCACCATTACCGCAGGTGTCAGCGCTCGCCAGGATCGTGCCGCCGTCGATCTCGAGCTCTGTACCTTGAATACCCAACTGGTTGAGATTCACAGGCGCGCTGACCCAATCAGCGCCGCTGCGCTCGAACGCCAGCAGCTGTTGACCGTACCAGGTCATTGCGGCAATGCCGTTACGCATCGCGACCTGCATGGGAGGCACATCGTCATCCCAGACCGATAGGTTGGTCTCGGCTAGCTTGCGCACCGGCGTCCAGGTTCGACTGTCCTGCCTTCGGAACAGGTACCCAGCGCTGGTTCGCCACCATTCGTACGGCCCGGGAAAGTAATCATGATCCACGCCCATGATCATGAAATCGCCGTCGATCGCCACATCTCCGACACTGTCGAAACGTGCGTCCGGAATCGGCACCTTCGCAGTCGGCTCCGCCAGTATCAATGGCGCAGCTACCGAAACCGCCGGGATCGTCATAGCGGCCGAAGCGATGAGACCCAGCGAAAGACCGCGAGTGGAAAGCGAATGAATCGCAAGCAGATCACGCATAGCCTCTCTCCTTTGAGTTGCGAAAATGGGTGCGACCTCGAAGGTCGTCTGCCAGGCCCACTACGTTCTCCGTGTCGAATCAGCTAGCACGGATGGCGAACTGAAATGCGCCTCTTCGGTTTCAGTTCCAGCAGTACTCGGGAATTTTGATCCTCATCACACACGCAAATCAAAGCGTCGAGCTGCTTGTCACTATGTCCGACAGTTGTAGAAACAACCCCGGCAATCCTTCCGGGCGTCATAGCCTTTTCTGTTGCGTTCTCAACAGTTCTCAACTCTATTCCAAATCGACACCCTGAGCGACCGACACGAATCGATAGGGCATTCACCAAACGCATCGCTGCTTCCGTATTAGGCTTCTCTCTCCGCAACCCGAACGCATGCCTTTCTCGCAATCCGCGCGCGATCGGGGAACCACCTGAGCGGCTCAGCTGAACGAGACCGCCGGAACATTCGCTCACGCCTGCCCTTTCCCTTGATCGAAGCAAACAGTTGGGCACCTGATGGCAGAAGGCGAGCTGGAACCCGGAGATCTCGTTTCATGGCGTGAGATCCGCCAAGTCGCATCGCGACGCTTTGGCATCAAGACGTTCCGACCCGGGCAGCGGGAGTTGATAGAGGCCGTACTCGCCGGACGGAACGCACTGGGCATCCTGCCAACCGGTGCCGGCAAATCACTGTGCTTCCAATTGCCCTCGCTGTTCCTCAAAGGCACGGTCGTAGTGGTCTCGCCACTCATCGCGCTCATGCAGGACCAGATCAGTCGGCTGGAAGCTGCCCGTATCGAAGCGGCGCGGCTCGACTCGAGTGTGAGCGCCAAAGAACAGCTCCAGCAGGAAGACGAGCTGCGCGAAGGCTCGCATGACATCGTACTGCTCACTCCCGAGCGCTTGACCCATCCAGAACATCTCGAGCCGCTCGCCGAAAGGGAAGTTGCCTTGTTCGTCGTCGATGAGGCGCACTGCGTTTCGGAATGGGGTCACGATTTTCGACCTGCGTTCCTGCAGCTTCGAGCGGCGATTGAACATCTCGGAAAACCGCCCGTTCTCGCTCTCACCGCCACCGCTCCGCCGAATCTCATCGCAGATGTTCTGCAACGATTACGTATCGAAGATGCCGAAGTCATTCAGACAGGGATCGAACGCGAGAATCTTTATCTGGAGGTCGCGCGAACGGTGAATCGCGAGGAAAAGGAAGCAGCAATGCTCAAAATCCTCGACGAGAATCCGGGCAGTGGCATCGTCTACGTAGCCACGATCCGCCGTGTCAATGAGATCCATGCATGGCTCGTTCGCAATGAAGTGCCAGCGGAGCGCTACCACGGACAGATGTCTCATCGTGATCGCGAGCGTTCGCAGGCGCGATTCATGAGCGGTGAATCGCGTGTGATGGTTGCGACCAGCGCGTTTGGTCTCGGCATCGACAAACCCGACGTGCGATTCGTTGCTCACTGGCACTTTCCCGGATCGGTCGAAAGCTATTACCAGGAAGCAGGCCGCGCTGGTCGCGACGGCGAACCGGCCCGATGCACACTCTTCTATCGGCTCGAAGACAAACGTATTCGCAGCTTCTTCGCAGGCGGGAAGCATCCGCGCGAGCACGACATCAACGCAGTCCTGCGTGCATTCAATCAGGCGGGAGCTAATGCGTTGAGCGCACAGGAACTCGCGCAGAACAGTGGGGTTGCGGCGAAACGTGCTGCCGTGTTGACCTCAGCGCTCGAAGAACTCGAAGTGATCCGTCGCGCAGGTCGAAAGTTTCGAATGACGCGGCCGTTGAACGAAGCTGAAGTGGCCGAATTCGTGAGCAGCTTCGATGCATTGCACGAGGCTGAGCACGAACGGGTGCGAATGATCATGCGTTACGGAGAAATCGCGAGCTGCCGAATGCAGTTCCTGCGCGAATACTTCGGTGAACCCGCTGGCGAGCCTTGCCGTCATTGCGACAACTGTCTCCACCCGATCGTCACTTGAAACAGGTAGACGCAAGGCTCAAGCAAGCGGGTTCATCTGTCGACGAAGCCGTTTCACCAAATCGTCCCCTGAGGCTCGAAGCTTTACTTGCGCCTCAGCGTGTCACCCAGTTCGTAGCGAGCTCGCCGACCATCGGATTCCAGACGCGTGTTCACATCGATGGTCATGCGCGGAAAGTTTTTGCTTCCGTACGGTTCCCATTTCGGCAGACCTGAACCGTTCGGGTCACCCTGCTTGATGAAGTTAGCGAAGTAGCTCTGCATAATCTCTGAAACCTTGTGATCGTCTGCGTTCCAGGCGAACACTTTATTGGTATCGAGATTGCCCATCGCGTATTCGATTTCTGCAGAGTGCACCGCGCCGCGTTCCTGAGGTTGCGATTCGGCAGGACGAGGACGCGAGAAGAAATAGTAAAAGACGGGACTGTTAGCTCCCGTGAGGCGATGCGTCTCGACCCACTTCCAGGTGCTGTAGCCCAGAAAGCGATCGCTGGCGAGCTCAGTGGCCACCGCTACGACGTCTTCATCCTTTTTCGCTGAATAGCGTTCGAGCACACGTTCTGCGTCTGCCGGATACAGTCGTTGCACGGCTGCCCGATAGTTCGCAACTGTTGGCGGCTGGTCTTCCAGGATGACCTCGGCACCCGCTTCCTGCGAGTTGGTTCCAGCAAGCAGCGGAACGTGCGCCTGTTCACCTGCCGTATAAATCTGAGGCGGTGACTTCGGAAAGAAATATCCGTCGACGAGAAGCTCGAGGCGTGGCGCATTGTCGCGACCTGCCGCCTCCAGCAAAATTTCCGCAGGAAGGGCTCGCAGCTGCTCCAGTGACTGGGCATTTACAGAAGACGCGAATGCCACCCCGTTTTTCTCACCCTCAGCCAGCGACGTGGTCTCGCTTCGGCCAAGCACCGATCCGCTCTCACCAATCGCTGCTGAAATCAGCCCCCGGGAAAGCGGCGATGCCATGAGTGCACTGACTGATGAGGAACCCGCAGACTCACCGGCGATGGTGATGTGTTGCGGATCCCCGCCAAACGCCGCGATGTTCTGCTTCACCCATTCCAAAGCAGCGACCTGATCGAGATAACCATAGTTGCCGGACGCCTTGTGCAGGCTCTCGGCGGTCAGCGCGGGATGTGCGAGCAAACCGAAGACATCAAGCCGATAGTTGACCGTGACTGTGGTGATGCCGCGCCTCGCCATGCTCGCGCCATCGTATCGATACTCGGATCCATCACCCGCGCGAAAACCACCCCCATGGAAATAGACGAGAACGGGCTGATGCTCGGACGCTGACTTCGCATTCGTCCAGACATTCAGATACAGGCAGTCTTCGCTCACTTGCCTGGAGCGAAAATTCATGTCGCTGTAAATGGGACGCTGCATGCAGCGAGCAGCGAATGCATCTGTCTTGCGCACGCCCTGCCAGGGCTTCACAGGCTGCGGCGGTTTCCAACGCAGTTCACCGACGGGCGGCTGCGCGAATGGAACGCCCAGGAAAGTGTTGGTGTGCGACCGTTCATTCGCGATGCCTTCTATCGTGCCTGTGGCAGTTTTTATTTGCGGCCCCGCGATGCAGGTCGCGAAGGGCATCAGAAGAGCAAGACTGGTGATCGGTGCACGCAAACGACCCTTCATAAGAACGCTCCGCGAAATCGGGCAACCCTGCCGGACCGAAAGAATAGCAAGGCTCAGCCGCGTAGGTTGAAGCGGCAAGCCGACGGCGTCGGCCTACGTCGGCACGAAATCGAGCAGCTTTCTCACATCTTCGCCCTGATGCTCGATTGAGATTTCGGTACTGAGCTGTCCTGACATCATTGAGACTCCACAATTTCTCAGCGGCAGAGCGCGCCCAATGCTCTGCAATCCATGTCCCTCAAAGAACCTGCCCGCTCGCTTTCGGTCGTCGTGGTCGACGACAACCATGACGCTACCGACACGCTCGTGCTACTGCTCAAGGTCATCGGACATGACGCGCGCGGCACCTACGATGCGCGCTCCGGTATGAGGCTCATCACCGACATTCATCCTGACCTGGCCATCTTCGATATGGATATGCCGAAGCTCGATGGCTGTGCCGCACTCGAAGAACTGCGTCGAACGGCCCCGCACCTGAACACGTTCTTCGTCTGCCTCACGGGTCAAAGCACACGCGAAGCCAAGCAACGCTGCATGGCAGCCGGCTTTCATCGCTTCATTACCAAACCTATCGTCGACGTTGAACTCGAAGCAGTCCTCGATCTCGTGAGCAAGCGAGCGAAGGGAACTTCCTGATCGGAGTCGCCAGTTCGATCTACGCCTGCTCGCTGATCAGGAATGCGCCCGACCAAAGAAAATGGCGGAGCCCTTGCGGACTCCGCCATCCCCTGCTCGAGCATGAATCCATGCGGCACAAGGTAACCGCACGGCAACTGCAACGGAGCGCCCGTCCTTGGAGGACCTCGGTCGCGCGCGTGACGAAAGCCTGCGCGCATCGTCTAAGGTCTCCCGGCTAGCGCGAATCGTCGACTAGCGACGAACCTCGCGAACCAGTACACCCAGAGTTGCGACCGAACCAATGTTTGAATGAGCCACTTGGATCACCTCCTTCAGTTGCCGTGGGCTTACCACTGACACGCACCGCCCACCGAAGCCGCGCGCCAATATCTGAATTCTATCGAGGACAAGCTTGCGGCGTCAGTGGGAGATTTCAAGGCGGTGACGAAGTGAGTGAACACTGCCGGCGCACAGATCAGCAATCGATCCAAGTCTGTCCTTGTTCCTCAACCCTTGCGAACCAGAGCGCGGATGGCCAGCCCGCCGAACAGCACCGCAATACCCGTCAGCACCGCGATGCACATGGCCGAATCCATGAAGCTCTTGCCCCCAGCGGCAGCAATAACGAGTTGATCCGCGTAGAAGGTTGGCCAGATAACGGCCCAGGTAGCGAGAAATTTGGGCAGCGGGAAGAACATGCCAGACAGATACATCATCGGAAAGTAGATCAGATTGACGATGCCGTTTGCCGCCGTGCCAGACGCGGTTGCCCCGATGAAGAAGCCGATGGCGCACGACGCAATCGCACTCAGCAAAGTGACGCCGAGAATGCCGATCACCTGCATTGCACCGAGAGTCACGTGACCGAACGTCGTCGCCAGCACCATCAACACACTCGTCACAAGTGTGGCGATCACGATCGCCATCGTCAGTTTGGCAATCAGATGCGCGGCGAGCGGCATCGGTTGCGCGCGCTTCAGCTTGAGCAATCCGGACTGGCGCTCGACTGCAAGACCTACACCGAAACCGAACATGCCGGGTGTCGTCGCACCGAACACGACGTAGGACGCGAACATGTACAACGCAAGCTGCGGATCTTTCGCAGTGTTCTCGCCGAAGACGAGCATCCCGAGCAGTACGTACAGTAACGTCGGCAAGGCCAGCATCGGAACCGACAATCCCGGCGTCCGCAGGATGCGCAAGCATTCGTGCTTCGCTTCGATGAAGTAGGCACGCAACACTCGCGCGAGAGTCATCGGGGCGTTGCGCTGGAAATCGAAACGCGAAATGGAGATAGGCGTGTTCATCAGGCGGCTTCCTGTGTGAGTTCGATGAGGGCTTCGGCGAGGCTAGCCTGGCTGACTTCCAGGTCACTCAGCATCGCGTCTGTTGTCAGCAAGCGCCGCGTCACCAACTCGGCGTCGCTGGTCGTGATGTCGAGTCGTAAACCGTCGGCCGCGACGTCAGCGACACCGGGCCAGTGACGTACTTGATCGGCGTGCAAGTTCGTGACGCAGCGGATGCGCTTGCGCGAAACCACGGCGCGAATCTCAGCGACACTGCCTGTAGCCACGATGCTTCCTCGCGCCAGCACAGCGATCCGATCCGCCAGCGCTTCAGCTTCTTCGAGATAGTGAGTGGTCAGCACCACCGAACAGCCGTTGCGGACCAGTTCACGAACTGTGTTCCACAGCACTTCTCTCGCTTGCACATCAAGTCCAGTGGTTGGTTCATCGAGGAACAACAGACGCGGACGACCGCACACCGCCATTGCAAACTGCGCGAGACGCTGCTGACCACCAGACAATTTTCCATAGGGGCGTTGCGCGATCGAATCGGTGCCGGTGAGTGTCAGAACCTCATCGAGAGCAAACGGTGAGGAGTAGTAGCTCGATGACAATTCGACCAGCTCACGGACTCGGCTTTCCGGCGGCAGCGCCACGTCCTGCAGCATCACACCGACCTGACGTCGCGCTTCCATGATGTCAGGCAAGTCGAAGCTCTTGCCGAACAGCCTGACAGTGCCCGCATCGGGTTCCTGCAGACCGAGGAGCAGCGAGATCGCCGTCGATTTTCCCGCGCCGTTCTGGCCAAGCAGCGCAAGCACTTCGCCGCGACGAACTTGCAGATCGACGCCGTTCAGTGCCTGTGTCTTGTCATAGCTCTTGCGTACACCTGACAGCTCAGCGACGACATCGTGTGCATCACTCTCGACCACGCTCTGTGTAGTTCTCGTAGGAGCCGCGCCAGAGCGGCGCCGGCCGTTCAGCACTTCACCGATGAAAGTGTTGCGCGCGAAGAAGTGATACGTGAGCAGCAGGATTGCGACGGCCGTGCCTACGATGAGCGGGAATTTGATGCTCCAGTGCAGTGGCCACTTGAGAACGACGAGCTGCAGCGCGAACACGAGTGGCAGGTGAGCGAGATACATCCAGTACGACGCATCGGCTAGGTAGCGACGCGCCGCGTTTTCTCGGCTGAAGAATCGCAATGACGCGCCGATCAGTCCGAAGACCCAGTTCCATGCCGCGAGCGCGTAGCAGACAGCGCAGGCCGCTTTAATTGCGGGATCGATCGCAATCGGATTCGGCGCCTGCTCCGCGAGCCAAAGACTCGCAGCAGTAAGTGCGATCGCAGCGATCACATGCAGGATCCACCCGCGCTGCCATCGGGTGAGAAAATCGGACTGCCGATGCATCAACCAGCCGAAAGCAAATGCGGTGCCGTACCCGATCATTGCAGGCAGTTGCGGTATGAGTCCGGTGTCGGGTGTGGGAATCCCACCCCACGGAATCCAGTTGGGGGTGAAGTACAGACAGACCGCAATCGGGACCGCGAGTAGCACAGGTGCCACGTGGGAATTCACTGCGTAGCGCACGAGTGTGTCCACTGCTGTACGCACATGGCCGTTGCGATCGAGCACGCGTACGACGAGTGCACGAGCACTGATCGCGGCTGCGTAAATCAACAGCAAGTAATACAGGAACCAGAGATGCGACAGTGGAAAGCCGCCGGCGGGGGGCGGAGTGCCCGTCACTTCGGGACCGAAGGCCAGATAGACACCCATCATCGCGAGCGGGCCGAAGAACACCCATCCCACTATCATCGGCAACGCGATGCGCTTCGCGCGATCGCGCATGAAACCTGCTGCGCCCTTGCGGTGAAACGTGAGGTGCGCGAAGTAACCGGCCAGGAAAAAGAACAGCGGCATCCGGAAAACGTGAATCACATAGAACGCAGTCTGCAGCGCGGGACTCTGTGAACTGTCGGCGGGAAAACCAAATGCAGCGAGGCCCGGCATGAAGCTCATCGCGGCGTGGAGCACGATGCCGGCCAGCAGCGCGAAAGCGCGGACGGTATCGAGTGCGTGAAGACGTTCCTGCTGTTGCATTGCCTGACTCACTTCCATTGCTGTTGGTGAGTTCAGTGTGCCCAGCACTCAGGGGGCGCCGTAGTGTGGAACGTCATCAGTACGGCATGACAAATGTCAGGCACGGGTGCGGGTCGATTGAGTTTTACCCTCTGGGTCCCGACTGTGTTTTATCCCTGTGGGTCCAGCAACTACGAAGGATCAGCAGTTACAACCAACCTTTGGACCGCGCGATGCGCGCTGCTTCGATGCGATTGCCCGCACCGAGCTTGTCGATGGCTTCGGAAAGATAGTTGCGCACCGTTCCCGCGGATAGGTTCAGTTTCTTCGCAACCTCCTCTGTCTTCACGCCCTCGGCAGCGAGCCTGAGCACCTGACGTTCTCGATCTGTCAGCGGATCGGTTTCAGCCCAGGCTTCGGCCGCGAGTTCAGGATCGATCACGCGCTGACCCTGATGAACTTTCCGCACGGCGTTCGCGAGTTCAGTTGCTGGCCGCGCCTTGAGCAAATAGCCCGAAGCACCTGCATCCATCGCACGACGCAAATAGCCAGGACGTGCAAACGTTGTGACCATCACGACACGAGTGGTACCGCCTTTGATAGCAGCGGCCGCATCGAGTCCTGTCATCTCTGGCATCTCGATATCGGTGATGAGCACGTCGGGTTGATGCTTGCGCACGGCTTCCACCGCCAGCTTGCCATTGCGCGCCTGTGCGACCACCTCGATGTCACCTTCCATCTCCAGCAACGCTGCGAGTGCGCCAAGCACCATCTCCTGATCTTCGGCGAGGACGACGCGAATCTTCTGCTGCATGCTCATGCATTCTCTCCGATGGATGCGTCGAGCGGCACGGTGACAACCAACTCCGTTCCCATGCGCATATTCCAGGACACTTCACCGCCCAGCGCCGCGACACGCTCGCGAATGCCTCGCATGCCCATCCCTTCGCGGTGAGCAACGCCGCAGCCGTCATCACTGATCGTCATTCGATGCGCCTCCTCCGTTCGCTGCAACGTCAGTCGACAGTGCTTTGCCTGAGAGTGACGTACCACGTTGGTGACTGCTTCACGCAGTACGAGCGCGAGTACGCGTTCCTGTGCTGGAGCCATGTCGACGGGATCGCAGATACGTTCGACTGCCAGGCCCGCGGTTTCCAGCGTCGATTGCGCGCGATTGAGTTCCGATTGCAGATCCCCATCGCGATAGCCGGTGATCGCCTCGCGCACTTCGGACAGTGCATTGCGCGAAATTCGCTGCACATCATCGATTTCCACTTTCGCTCGTTGCGGATCTCGTTCGAACAGTCGACTCGCCAGCTCAGACTTAAGGATGATGACAGAGAGCGTGTGACCCAGAATGTCATGCAGGTCGCGGGCGATCCTTTCCCGTTCTGTCTCCTTCAACGCACGCCGAACACCGATCTGCTGGCGTATCACAACTGTGATTGCTGCGCCGATCAGCAGTGACTGCACCGCGATTACAGTGGGCAGAAAGTTCGGTGGCCAGAGCAACCTCGATTGGAGAATGCTCAGTGCCGCTGCGCTCAGGATAATCGCAGCGGATGCAACGATGTGTCCGCCCGTCGCCAAAGGCGCAAAAGCGGCGACGAACACGAAGAAGATGACGCCGCTGGGTCGGTAAAACGTGAATGCCAACGCTAATCCAGCGATGGCGACACACACGCGTCGCATGATGTCCTGGCGCGACCAGTAGATGGAGCCGAGCGCGAACAGGCCGAGGAAGATCACGAACGCGAGCGCGGTGACCAGCCACTCGATCCACGAGGCACCCTTCTGCCAGGGGTCCACGAATACGTATGCAACGGGAACGACGCCGAACCAGCCCGACCACGACGGCTTGTCTGCCCCTGTTGGGAGTTTGAATTTGTTCATCCGGCGCCTAGTCTGCCGCAGCGCCCTCCTGTTTGCCCGTGACAGTTGTCATCTCGAGGGCGCGACGAGTGGATTCGGGCTGACCGTCCGGCGCAGCCGTTGCTGGCAAACATTGTTCACGAACGCCGCTTCTCGCGCGACAAGGCTCCGAGCGCCGCTACTGCTGATACTTGAGCAGCATCACATCGCTCTGATGTTCTTCGGTCTGCGTATAGAGCAGGTAACGCTCGTCGGTGGAGACGGAAATGCCTAAGCCGCCGAATGGTGTGGGTGGCTGGCTCAAGTGCGCGATGGGCCGGCTCTGTCGAGTTGCGAAGTCGTAGAAGTGGACCACCCGCGGATCATCGCTGCTCTGCGTGTAGTAGACCCCGTGCAACGTGGCAGTCCAGCTATCCGCGTATGACAGTGCGGGCATACCTTCGAGCGGCGTCTCCTCAGCGCTGCCCAACTGCTTCTGCCAAAGCGCCACGCCTGCGGCACCCTTCACATTAAATATCACCTGACTGCCATCGACCGCTGCGTAGTAAGAGCGGCGCGAAGTAAAACGTTCTGCTTTGCCATTCTCGACTGAGACCACATACGCGTGATCGTTACCATCGCTCGCAATCAACGATGCGCAATCACTCGACCAGACCGGCAACGCGAGATTCTCAATCGTCGCGTTCACTCGGCGCGGCAGCCGTTCATCGATGTTTGCGACATACAGCGCCGACACACCTGTCGCACGGGAATCGAATGCAATCCGTTTGCTATCGGAACACCACGTAGGCGCGCCCGTCAGTGGACCATTGAACGAGCTGATGCGAATGGTGTTCGACCCGTCCGCGTCGGCGACCCAGATTTCAGTCGAGCCCGAGCGATTCGACTGAAACGCGATGTGTCGTCCGTCCGGCGAATACTGCGGCAGCATCTGCATGCGCGTTGAAGAGATCAGTCGCGTCGCGCTTTGCTCGGGGGAGTGAGCGTTGAGATCCACTCGCCAGATGTCGATTCGTTCGCGGTTACGCACATAAGCCAGTCGATTGCCACGCACAGCGCTCGCAGGCGCGGAGGCTTCCTCTCCGAACGGGATGCGCAATACGGTTCCATGCTCATCGACCTGCCACAGTCCACCGCCGTCACCCGCATCGTTCGCATACACAACCTGCCGACTGTTCGCCGACCATGTGACGCCTTTTGGATAGCCCTGAACATCAGCGCGCTTGCGCAGGTTTGAGCCGTCGACGTTCATCGTCTGGATCGAATACACACCGATGCTTCGGGTGCAGACGAACGCGATGGAATGACCGTCAGGTGAGTAGACACCTGCACCTGAGTCCCAGCACTGCACCGCAGGTTCGAGCATTGCAGGCTTCAACGATTCGAGAGGCAAACGAAACAACGCCGTCGCACCGCTGGGTGCGAAGCCCGTGTACAGCAATTCTTTGTCATCAGCGGACCAGGCCACCTGCGCAAGATCTCCCTCGGGCACGGCTGCGGCCACGAGTCGTCGTTCTTCGCCGCCCAGTGCAGGCACAAGAAAAATTCCGCTGTTCGCACCATCGCTCCGCATGAACGCAATGTTTCGTCCGTCGTGTGACCATGCCGGAACAAGCCATCGCGCAGGGTGATGCGTGAGTTGCAGCGTGCTTTCGCTCTCCACGCCTTTCACGTAGAGATCAAATCCGGGACCGTCCGCGCGCTCTCCAGTCCACGCAAAAGCGACCTCGTTCCCGCTGGGCGAAAACGTAGGCGCGACCTCGCGATTCGGGAGGCTCGTCAGAGGAGTGAGCGTTGGAGTTGCTTGTTCGATCCCTGTTCCGCGCAGAAGACTCCATGCGATCGCACAGACCGTGATTAAGCCCCCGACGATGGACGTCCACGGAACG
>JBJMWN010000159.1:0-3352 GCA_045810085.1 Povalibacter sp.
GAATCGATTTCTGCCGGTCAGTTTCGCCGCGTAGAGCGCGTGATCAACGGCTTCGAGCAACGCCAACGTGCTCGGGAAACGCTGTCGAGTGGAGTAGGTCGCGAGTCCGATCGACATGGAGAGTTTGATCGGCTCCTTGCCTTCGGGATCCATATTCGCGTCACTCATCGTGTTCAGAATTCGCTGAGCCACTTGCTTGGCGATATCGCGATCTGCACCTGGAAGCACGATCATGAATTCCTCGCCACTGAAGCGCGCCACCAGATCGCTCCCGCGAACGCAGGTCTGCAATTTCAGAACGCAGTTCTTGAGAATCCGATCGCCCACTTCGCTGCCCAGCTTGTCGTTGACGGTGCGAAAGCGATCGATGTCGACGTGGGCAATGCTGAGATCGCGACCAAATACGACGGCCTGCGTGAACTCTCGATCGAGCAATCGATCCAGCCAGGCACGATTCAGCGCGCCCGTGAGTGGATCTCGACGACTCGAGTCTTCCGCCTCTTCGGTTCGCGTCAGCAGCACGCTCGTGGTCGCCTGCAGATTGCTGACTTCTTGAAGTGCATGAAGATTGCGAACAGCTAGCAGCTCGCGCGCTTCTGCCAGAAGATTTTCGGCGTCGTCACCGCCCAAAATACTTGTCTCGTATAGCGCCTCAGTTTCCGGGATCAAAGCTGTTACGCGGCCGACCACTTCGGTGAAAGCTTCATTGTTCATGCCGAGGAGAGTACTGACGCGCTGCGCCAGGTTGCTCAGCACACCTGCTCTCTCGGAGGTAAGAATGGCTTCAGCAAGGTCGCTACCCAGACATAGACAGCGCGAGAAGCGACCGCGGTCAGTGTCCGCGGGGAATGCCTCAGGAGAATGGCTGGCTTCGACGCCTTGCCAGATCCGATCGGCAAGATTCCATGATCTGAGCAAAACGCCCGTGTAATACGCGTGATCTTTGCCGAGCTGCTGTGTCTCGTAGGTAACCCAGTCAGCGTGCGCAGCTGGCTGCGGGAGATTCGAATAGAAGTCGCGTGATGCCCGATCGATCGCCAGTACGCCAATGTCCTGCAGGAGCGCGGCCAGGAAGATGTCCTCGGAATGCGGTGCTTTCGTCGATTCTGCGAACGCCCGGGCGGCGGTCGCGGCAAGCAGAGTTCTGCGCCAGAAGCGCGGGTAGTCGATGCCGAGCGCACGCAATGCTCGGACCGATGAGACGAGCGAGAAGCTGAGCGCGAGTGTGAGCGCCGCATTCAAACCAATGATTACCAGCGCCTGGCGCAGGTTCTGGCTCGGTCGGCGTTGCGCATAAAAGGCAGAATTCGCGATTCGAAGAATTTTTGCCGTCATCGCGGGGTCGCGACTGATAGCCTGCGCGACCTTCGACATCTCGATGTCCGGATCGCGGGCGAGCGAAATGATCTCAGTCGCTACACGTGAAGGACTGGGGAAGTCGACTTGGGCTTTGAGCCGAATTTCGAAATCCTGGGGCGTCATGGGTGCCGAATCGAAAGTTCTGAACGAGCGCGCACCAGCTCAGGGTGACAAAAGATGCGTCTTCGCCGACTGTATCGGCCCGTTTCATCTTGCCTTTAGCGGAAATCCGCCCCGTGCGAGCGTTTGGGAGCTCAGATCAGGCGAGGGCGACGCGGTTGTTGGAGCGCCTTTATAGAGATGCAGTGCAACTAGGTGTTGACACACCTGGGTGTGACCAACAAAATGCCGGGCTCTTTATGTCCGCGGAGGGGTACCCAAGCGGCCAACGGGGGCAGACTGTAAATCTGCTGGCTTATGCCTTCGTAGGTTCGAATCCTACCCCCTCCACCACAGTGCGGGTGTAGTTCAATGGTAGAACCTCAGCCTTCCAAGCTGATGGTGTGGGTTCGATTCCCATCACCCGCTCCATTGAACCTACTGCGGAAGTGGAGTTCGCAACTGTGATCGGTAGCGAATTCCGGACATGAAGATAACTGTCGACGAGACATGGTTACTTATTTTTGAGAGTCGATCGCCGGTTTTGATAGGTGCCCACGTAGCTCAGTCGGTAGAGCACGTCCTTGGTAAGGACGAGGTCACCGGTTCGATCCCGGTCGTGGGCTCCAGTTAGTTGCAAGAAAGATTGTTGTTGAACCGCTAACCGAATCAGAGGACTGCCGCTGTGGCCAAAGAGAAGTTTGAACGTACGAAGCCGCATGTGAACGTAGGCACGATTGGCCACGTGGACCACGGCAAGACGACGCTGACGGCGGCGTTGACGAAGGTGATGGCGGGCTTGCACGGTGGGGAGTTCAAGGCGTACGACCAGATTGACAAGGCGCCTGAGGAGCGAGCACGCGGGATCACGATTGCGACCGCGCACGTGGAGTACACCTCGGATGCGCGTCACTACGCGCACGTGGACTGCCCGGGGCATGCGGACTACGTGAAGAACATGATCACGGGTGCGGCGCAGATGGACGGGGCGATTCTGGTGTGCTCGGCGGCCGATGGCCCGATGCCCCAGACGCGCGAGCACATTCTGCTGGCGCGCCAGGTCGGCGTGCCCTACATCGTGGTGTTCCTGAACAAGGCCGACATGGTGGACGATGCGGAGCTGCTCGAGCTGGTCGAGATGGAAGTGCGCGAGCTGCTCTCGAAGTACGACTTTCCGGGCGATGACACTCCGATCATCAAGGGCAGTGCATTGAAGGCGCTGGAAGGTGACACGAGCGAGATTGGCGTGCCCTCGGTGGTGAAGCTGGTGCAGGAGATGGACCGCTATATCCCGGTGCCCGAGCGCGCGGTGGATGGTGCGTTTTTGATGCCGGTGGAAGATGTGTTCTCGATCTCAGGTCGTGGCACGGTGGTCACCGGTCGTATCGAGCGCGGCATCATCAAGGTGAACGATGAGGTGGAGATCGTCGGTCTGAAGGCGACCACCAAGACGACCTGCACGGGCGTGGAGATGTTCAGAAAGCTCCTGGATCAGGGTCAGGCTGGTGACAACGTGGGCGTGCTGTTGCGCGGTACGAAGCGCGAAGAAGTGGAGCGTGGTCAGGTGCTGGCGAAGCCCGGCTCGATCACCCCGCACACCAAGTTTGAGGCTGAGATTTACGTGTTGACGAAGGAGGAGGGCGGTCGACATACGCCGTTCTTCAAGGGCTATCGTCCGCAGTTCTACTTCCGCACCACCGATGTGACGGGTGCGGTGGAGTTGCCGGAAGGCGTTGAGATGGTGATGCCGGGCGACAACATCAAAATGGTGGTGGAGCTGATCAGCCCGATCGCGATGGAAGATGGCCTGCGCTTTGCGATCCGTGAGGGTGGCAAGACGGTCGGGGCCGGAGTAGTCGCGAAGATCCTGAAGTGATCGATGGGCTGAGGCGAG
>JBJMWN010000160.1:0-2973 GCA_045810085.1 Povalibacter sp.
AGATTCGGCGTTCAAGCCACGACGACTGACGTGGGAGGCAGCGATGGCCAAGGCACGATGGGTCGTTCAAATCCCGACTTCGAGGACGACGTTGGCTTATACCCGGGTGCTAACAGCGCACAGGGTCCATTCCTGCTGGGCGAGGCAGCATCTCGCTACATGGTCAACCTGCCTGTCGCTAATCCCGCGGGTGCTTTGGCCTTGTCTTTCCTGGACTCGGATTTCATCGTCGATCTCGAGCTGTCTGCGGCACAGGCTGAAGGCCGAGGTGAGATCGTTTCGCAGCCCACTCTGATCACCGCGAATCAGCGAGAGGCGTCGATCGAGCAGGGTGTAGAAATTCCCTATCAGGAATCTTCATCGAGCGGTGCGACCACCACCCAATTCAAGAAGGCGGTATTGAGCCTCAAGGTGACGCCACAAATTACGCCGGATAATCGGATCATCCTGGATCTGGTAGTCGCGAAAGACAGTGTCGGCCAGGTGGTTCCGAGTGCGACCGGTGGTTTCGTGCCGAGTATTGATACTCGCGAGATCACGACGCAGGTATTAGTGAACGATGGCCAGACCGTCGTGCTGGGCGGCATCCTCGAGACCGAACGCCGTGATGCTTCGAACAAAGTACCTGTACTGGGCGATATCCCAGTGTTGGGTCATCTGTTCAAGTCCACCACGAAGACGGACAACAAAGATGAGCTGTTGATCTTCGTGACGCCGCGGATTCTGCGTGAAGGCGCCAGCCTGTATTGATTGCGCCGAAGAATACATTCGATTGAGAATAAGCGGCCGCAGCGATGCGGCCGTTTTTTTTGGTTCGTATGTCCGAAATTCAGAACATCTATCTCATCGGGCCCATGGGCTCGGGAAAAACGGCTGTGGGTCGACAGCTGGCGAAGCTGCTGCACCTGAGCTTCTATGACAGCGATATAGAGATCGAGCGGCGCACAGGGGTAGACATTCCGTACATCTTCGAGAAAGAGGGCGAGGCGGGATTTCGTGAGCGTGAGCGAGAAGTCATCGACCTCCTCACGCAGCTGCCGAGCGTCGTGATAGCGACGGGCGGCGGAGCGATCCTGTTGCAAGAAAATAGGGATCATCTGGCTTCACGCGGGCACGTCGTGTACCTGAAGACCGGGATCGAACAACAGTTGGAACGAACGCGTCATGGACGACAGCGACCGCTGCTCTACACAGCCGACCCCGAGGCGCGACTCCGTGAGTTGATGGAACATCGCGCACCGCTGTATGAATCCGTAGCGAAAGTCACCGTGACAACTGACGGACGCGCCGTACGTGCGGTCGCCGAAGAAATACTCCAACTGCTGAAAGAGCCGGTGAGTCATTCATGACAGTCTCGTTCGAAATGGTGCGCATCGAACTCGGTGATCGCAGCTACCCCATTCTGATCGGCGCGAATCTGCTTAGCGCTTCGGATGTTTTGCTCAGTCGCATTACAGCTCGCGATCTCTTGATTGTCACGAATGAGACGATAGCTCCGTTGCATCTGCATTCGCTGGTTGCAGCTCTTCCAGGTAAGAGGATTGCCACACTGATCCTGCCGGATGGCGAGTCTCACAAGACACTGGAGAGCTACTCGCGAATTCTCGATTCGCTGATAGAAGCACGATTGAATCGAGACGCAGCGGTGCTTGCCTTGGGAGGCGGCGTGATTGGCGATATGGCGGGCTTTGCTGCGGCGAGCTATCAGCGCGGTATCGACTACATTCAACTGCCGACGACATTGCTCGCCCAGGTGGATTCTTCCGTCGGCGGCAAGACCGCGGTGAATCATCCCAAAGCGAAGAACATGATCGGCGCGTTCTATCAGCCTAAATGCGTCATTGCCGATACCGCGAGCCTCGCCACCTTACCGGATCGCGAATATCGCGCCGGCATCGCTGAAGTCGTGAAGTACGGTCTGATTTATGACCCTTCGTTTTTTGAGTGGCTCGAGTCGAATGCCGAAGCACTTTCCGCGAGGGCTGATCCGGCGGTCATTTATGCGATCAAACGTTCGTGCGAAATCAAAGCTGAAGTCGTCGGCGTGGATGAACGTGAGCATGGGCTTCGTGCGATCCTCAATCTGGGCCATACCTTCGGGCATGCGATCGAAACAGCGATGGGATACGGCAGCTGGTTGCATGGGGAAGCGGTGGCCGCTGGCATGGTCATGGCGGCTGACATGTCGATGCGTTTGGGCTGGCTGCCCGCGCGTGATCGCGATCGCGCGGTGAATCTGTTGAATAGATTTGGCCTGCCGGTCGAGGCGCCCAAGATCGGCGCCGCAAAGGCACTTGAGCTCATGGGCCTGGATAAGAAGGTGCTGGACCGTAAGCTGCGTCTGGTTCTGCTTCGAGAGCTTGGCAAAGCCGACATCGTGAGTGACTACCCAAGCGATGCACTCGACGCTACTCTGCGCGAACATTTCGGTTAGCACGCGGACTTGCATCCAGAGCTGCGCAGCACTTGACGGGTTGATCCAGGCCCGCTGATGTGTGCGAACCGTCGGTGAGCGATTCGCGATTCCAATTCAACGGATCAGAAGCCTTCCATGAATTCCGCGCCGGTCAGCCTCGCTCCCTACGCCGCCAGCGATGAACAGTCGCGCGGGCGACGTTACAAGGAGCAAGCACCGACGTTTCGCGGGGAGTTCCAGCGTGATCGCGATCGCATCATCCACTCGACCGCTTTCCGACGGCTCGTCTACAAGACGCAGGTCTTCGTAAACCACGAAGGTGATCTGTACCGCACACGATTGACGCACTCGATCGAGGTCGCACAAATTGCGCGCACGATTGCTCGGGCGTTGCAATTAAACGAGACGCTCGCAGAAGCGATTTGCCTTGCGCACGATCTCGGTCACACGCCGTTTGGGCATGCGTGTCAGGATGCGTTGAACGAATGCATGAAGTCTTACGGCGGTTTCGAGCACAACCTGCAGTCGTTGCGCGTGGTCGATGAGCTGGAAGAACG
>JBJMWN010000161.1:0-8202 GCA_045810085.1 Povalibacter sp.
ATCATGTGCGCGGCGCCCGAAGGACCAGGCTTCGATGCTGTATTCGATGAACTGAAACTTGAACATGCCTGAGCACAGCTAATGCGCGCGCTGCAGCAGCTCACGATCTTCCAGCCAGTCAGCGAGTCGCTGCGGCCAGTCGCGCACCGCTTTGTACTTTGAGCGTTGGCCCATGTTGAAAGCATGGCCACCCTGCGCTATCAGATGCATTTCAACCGGCAGTCCGAGCTTGCGATATTTGTCCGCGAGGTCGAGGACTGTCTGTGCAGGATGTTCATCATCCATCGCCGCCAGCAGGAACGCAGGCGGTGCCGCAGCCGGCAACTCATCAGGAATGCCATAGCTACCGGGATAGATGATGATCTGAAAATTCGGAGCCGCGCTCACACGATCGACGGGATCCGCAGCCGTGGCATCGCCTAGTGAGGGTCGATAGGCAACCATCGCTGCCAACTCCGCACCCGCGGACCATCCCATGACACCGATGCGATTCGGATCGAGATTCCAGAGCGCGGCGTTGCTGCGCACCAGACGCATTGCACGATGAATGTCTGAGGAAACGTGTTCCTCGAGTGTGTAAGGCGATCCCGTCTCACGCGCCAGTCGATACTTGAGCGCAAACGCCGTGATGCCGAGTTTGGCGAGATATTCGGCTGGCTCGACGCCTTCCGCATTGAACACGAGTTCTCGGTGACCGCCGCCGGGACAAATCACCACCGCGGTTCCATTGCCTTTGCCCGGCGCAGGTCTGAAAACGGTGAGCGATGGATTGTGGACATTGCGAATCCACCAATCCTTAGCCGTTTCCGCTTCCGTCCGGCGTGCTTCGAAACCAGGCGCACCGTGGCTCCACAGTGGAATCACTTCGGCAGCACGCGCGACCCGTCCCACCGCCAGAAAGGCCACGATGCAGGCGCAAATTGCACTTACGCGAACTCGGGAAAGAATTCTCATGAGATCTCTCGAAGATGTGCCTTATTCGCCGTCGTACGAACGCTGGATCCGCGGTGCATCGGGGATCTGAGCATCCAGCGACTGTCGATAGCGTATGCAGCCCTGAAGAAACTGCGGCCATTCCGGGACCTCGGGCAGCGGGTCAGTCTTGTCCGGCAACAGTGACCACAGCGCCGGATGAAACCAGCAGAGCTCGTGGCGCGATGAATCCCGATGCGCGCGAATGCCCGTCCGGAGCTTACGCACTTCTGCGATCAAGTCTTCGCGCGTCATCTGATCCAGATCGAGATCGAGACCCGTATTCATGTGCACCTCCATTCAGCAGACATGAAGTGTATTCAAGATTCACGCGGGCAGGCGTGGCAGAATGCCGCCATCCCCTCGTGAGTTCGACCAAGGAGTGTTCATGCGTCTGGACGCAGTATCGATCGGCCGTGACCCGCCGCGTGAAGTGAATGTGATTGTCGAAGTCCCGGTCGGCGGCGAACCGGTCAAATACGAGATGGACAAAGCGTCCGGAACGCTGGTCGTCGATCGTTTCCTGTACACGTCGATGCGCTATCCAGGCAACTACGGTTTCATTCCACATACCTTGTCTGACGACGGCGATCCTTGCGATGTTTTGATCGCCAATCAGCGCGGCATCATCCCGGGCGCGATGATTGCGTGCCGGCCAGTGGGTGTTCTGAAAATGAAGGATGAAGCCGGGCAGGACGAAAAAATCGTCGCGGTACCGGTTCCGCGGCTGACTCGTCGTTACGAGAACGTCCACAACTACA
Organism: Povalibacter sp.; assembly: GCA_045810085.1. Classification (GTDB taxonomy): domain Bacteria; phylum Pseudomonadota; class Gammaproteobacteria; order Steroidobacterales; family Steroidobacteraceae; genus Steroidobacter. The sequence goes on from JBJMWN010000161.1 coordinate 1,734, forward strand.
CCGATCTGCCTGAGATCACGATCAACCAGATCCAGCACTTCTTCGAGCACTACAAAGATCTCGAGAAGAACAAATGGGTCAAGGTGATCGGCTGGGGTGATGCAATTGAAGCTCAAGGACTGATTGTCGAGGCCATCGCTCGCGCCACTGCCGCCAAGTAACAGCGCTCACACTGGCTGAGCCCAAAGCGTTCAGCCACGTGTTGAGATCAAATGACACCGGAGCTTCGCAGGATCTTAAGTGCAGGGGCCGTGAGCACATCGATCGAGCTCAGAGGCGTTACGAAATCCTACGATCACGGCATCGCGATACGCGACGTGAGTTTTTCCATTCCCGTGGGCAGCTTCGTCGCGATCGTGGGCAGTTCCGGTTCCGGCAAGACGACGACGCTCAAGACGATCAATCGTCTGATCGAGCCCGATACTGGCGTGATTTCGGTCGAGGGTGTGCCCGTCACTGACCTGGAGCCGTTCACCCTGCGACGTCGCATCGGTTACGTGTTCCAGGGGATCGGTCTGTTCCCGCACATGAGCGTTGCCGAAAACATCGGCATCACACCGCAGCTTCTCGGTTGGAAGATCGAAGCCATTCGATCGCGTGTGTTGGAGCTGCTCGAACTGGTGCAACTGCCACCCGAGTTTGCGACACGTATGCCAGCCGAACTCTCAGGCGGCCAGCAGCAACGTGTCGGCGTCGCAAGAGCTCTTGCCGCTCGTCCCGAAATCATCCTGATGGATGAACCGTTCGGAGCACTCGATCCCGTGACGCGTGACTCGCTCGCCATCCACTATCGGCAGCTGCACGAGCGCATGAGACTCACCACGGTGATGGTGACGCATGACGTTCTCGAAGCCGTCTTACTGGCGGATCGGATCCTCGTCATGCACGGCGGCCACATCATTGCAGACGACACGCCTCGCGCGTTGCTGCAAGGACACAGCGATGAGCGCGTTCGCACTTTGATGGAAACACCACGAAGACAATCCGCTCGAGTGCAGAAGCTGATCGACGGAAACGCAAGCGCATGAGTGAGCAGTGGCTGGCTGCGTGGCGGCTGCTTCCAGACTACCTGGGTCAGCATGTTCTGCTCAGCGCAGCAGCGCTCGCACTGGGCACGATCATCAGTCTGCCGCTGACGATTCTGGCGGTTCGCCGTCCGCGCGTGCGCTGGATCGTTCTTGCGATTGCGAGTGCGATCCAGACCATTCCGAGCCTGGCGCTTCTCGCGCTTTTCTATCCGTTGTTGCTCGCACTATCGACAGTGTCGCAGCAGCTGTTCGGCACTGGATTTCGAGCACTTGGATTCCTTCCTTCGCTTCTGGCACTCACGCTTTATTCCATGTTGCCCATCATTCGTAACGGTGTCGCGGGCATCGTGAATCTGCCAGCACCGATCATCGAAGCGGCACGTGGCGTTGGCATGACCGACTGGCAACGATTGCTGCGGATCGAATTACCGCTCGCGACGCCGATGCTGATGGCCGGCATCCGCACCGCGGCCGTGTGGGTGATCGGTGCCGCAACGTTATCCACACCGGTGGGACAGACCAGTCTCGGCAACTATATTTTTTCTGGATTGCAGGTCGAAGACTGGATCTCGGTGCTCTTCGGCTGTGTGAGTGCCGCTGTGCTGGCGCTGATCGTCGATCAACTTCTCGCGTTGATCGAAAACGCCACTGTGCAGCGCAACGCGCCGAGAATCATTGCTGGCGTCATCGCGCTCGTTGCCGGGATTGCATTAGCGGTCTCTCTGCAATTCACATCGGCGACCAAGACGTATGTGATCGGTGCGAAGAATTTCTCCGAGCAGTACATCATTGCAGAGCTGATGGCGCGGCATATCGAAAGGCAGGGCGGCACGGTCACTCAGCGCACGGGCTTAGGTTCAGTGGTTGCGTTTCGCGCACTCGCTCGGAACGAAATCGATGCGTATGTCGATTACTCCGGAACGATCTGGGCCAACGTCATGCATCGCACCGATACGCTGCCACGCGACGTGCTGTTGCGAGAGATGACCGAGTGGCTCCGTCGTGAACACCAGGTGACACTGCTTGGATCATTGGGATTCGAAAACGCGTATGCACTGGCCATGCGTCGAGAGCGTGCCGAGTCGCTCGGAATTCACAGCATCGACGATCTTGCAGATCACGCATCACAGCTGATCATGGGCGCCGATCTGGAGTTTTTTCAGCGCCCCGAATGGACATCTCTCGAGCGTGCGTACGGTTTGCGCTTTTCATCGAAGCGACAGTACCAACCCACTTTCATGTACCGAGCCATCGCTAGCGGTGAGGTCGACGTGATTTCCGCTTTCTCGAGCGACGGCCGGATTGCGCGCGACGATCTGGTGATTCTGAGCGATCCGCGCCAGGCCATTCTTCCCTACGATGCCGTCGTACTGCTCGCTCCTTCGCGTGCGAAGGATGCGTTGTTGCACTCGGCGTTAGAGCCGCTGATCGGAACTCTCTCACTCGATGCCATGCAGCGAGCCAATCTGATGGTGGATCGCGACATCGACAAGCAGACACCTCGTGCTGCCGCACGCTGGCTCGAACAGCGTCGCTGAGAACCGACAGGTTGAGCCTTGGAATAGCGGTTCGCGGCCGCGATTTCAGCCGGCGTTCAAGTAACGCTTGTCACCTTCCTCGCCCCAACCCTGTGTTCTGAAACTTCGCACAGGAAATGGAACCGCCTGCGAACCGATGACGTTTGCAGGGCTTCAGCGGGTTGTTCCGATAACAGCGAGGAACCGTATGTCGCGTTCTCTAATGATCATCTTCGGCGTCATGGCCCTGGCCATGAACGTCTGTGCCCAAGAGCCAGCCACACCTGGGACCAGCGTCAACGTTCAAGCCACCTTCGAGTCGGTCGACCGTAATGCGGATCACCGAATCAGCCGCACCGAAGCGGGTACGGTTCAGAAACTGCTGGACCGATTCGCGGCGATAGACACGGACGGCGATGGGTTCGTCAGTAAGGAAGAGTTCGAGGCCAGCCGCACCGATCCGTCGCTTCAGTAAAAGGAAGGATCTCGCGCGATTTCGCGGATAGGCCCGTCTCGCCCGTTCGGTGCAGGTCGTAGCCCGGCACTTCTGCAACAGCGATTGGCATTCTGTGAAACCACGTTCGCTCGATGCCGGCGGGCTGACCGCGTCAGTGACGTTTGACTTAGTACGACCGTGTAAGAATTCCCAACTAAGCAGTTAGAACGAGTGGCATCGGCGTGAAGCTCGGGTACTCTGCGGGTTCGCAAAGCCTGAAAGGCCGCTGCAATGTCAACTCAGCCCGGACACACCGATCTGGATAAGACCGACGAGCTCCCTCAGCTCGATGTGGCTGCGTATGAAGCAAGCCTTGCTGGAGACGATCCTCTCTCCTCCACTGACACATGGATGGTCGAATCCTTACGTGAATCGGAAACGGTTCGCGAACTCGGCGCAGCAAAGCGTTCCCGGTCACGTCCCGCTCCGCCGCTGATCACTGGCACCGTCGATCTCTCCATTATCGATCGACTCGAGCAGCGCATCCGCTCGCTCGAATCCGAGCTGAATGAAGCCCACGCTGCTGAATCTGATTGGCAGCAGCAGGCTCAGTCGTGGACGGCTGACCGTGCAGCTCTTGAACAGCGACTGGCCACCTTCAATGTCGAGAGCGAAAGGCTGGAAGAACAGCAAGGACTCTCTCGAGAACTGGTGCAACGTCTGCAGCGTCAGCTGCAGGATCTGACAGAGCAACAGGGCGTGCAGCAGGCGCAAATGAATGCCCAGCGCGAAGCCCACGTCGCAGAGCTGGACCGATCGCGCAAAGCTTTCGATCAACTGTCGCAACAGCACTCGGAGGAACTGGCTCAGGCGGCCGAACGAGAGTCAAAGCTGCAACTGGCTCTCGAAACTTCGACGCAAGCGACTGCCGATCGGGAACGCGAGCTGAATGAATTGCAGCGCACACTTGTCACGGAGCAGACAAAAGCAAACTCGCTCGGTCGGCACCTTGCCGCAAAGCTTGCGGACTACGACATCATGTCCTCGCTGGTGACTCAGCGAAACGCGAAGCTTGCAGCGCTCGAGAGTGATCGCATCAATCTCACGGAACGATTGGAGCGCGCCCAGGCAGAAACAGAATCTCTGAATCAACGGCTGCAAGAGCTGTCGCGGCGCGCAGCAGAAGCCGATCGCTATGCCTCCGAGCTCGGCCAGCGAGAAGGTCAGCTCCACAAAGTCGGAAGCGATCTCGAACAGCTCAGCCGTGACTTGCAGGAAGCGGTTGCCACGCGTCAGCGCGCAGAGCGGACGGCCGAGGAAGCACTCGCGCAATCGGCCCTTCTCGAACAGCAGTTGCAACAATCGCAACGAGAACTCGCCGAAGCAGATGCCATGCGTGATGCGTTGAGCGCGGAACGCGATGAACTGCTGCCGCTGCGCGACGATCTCGCCCGCCGCATGCATGAACTCGAAATCATGAACGGCGAGCTGGTGGATCTGCGTAGCTCGCGACAATCCTTGCAGAATCAGCTCAGTGAACTTCTGCCGTTACCGGAACAGCTCGCGGAACGTACGGAAGAACTCAGGACCGTGACCAACGAACTGATGTCATTCGGAGCGCAGGTCAGCGAACTCAAGACTCAGGTCGAAGCTCAATCCAATCTGGCGCTCACGCAGCGCAAGGAGCTGGCGATTGCTCAACAAGCTCTCGTCGATCTCCACGCGCATCGCGATGAAGTCCAACGCGCTCTCGACGAAGCACTGCGCAATCTCGAACGCCTCCAAGCCGTTTCGAACGATGACACCGATCTGCTCAACGAGCGCAGTGAGCAACTGACAGCGGCAAAGCAGGAAATTGAAGCGCACGGCGAAGCGATTCGTGGACTGGAACATGCGCTGAGCGCACGCGACCAGCTCATCGAAGAGCTGCGCAACGAGATGCGTACTGTTCAGGAAGAACGCGTCATCGTGGCTGAGCAACTCAGCAAGTCACGCGCGCGCGTCAAGACCATGACACAGGAGATTTTCAATCGCGACAACCGCATCGCTGTGCTCAAGTCTGACCTCGCCGTACACACCGAGGCACTGGCGGCGATTCGGCGGGATGTTGATCGCATCGAGTCGCCCTCCATTACCGCCGTCGAACCGCCGGAGAGGTTGCTTGCGCCAGTGAATCACGAGGGAGATCCCATCCTCCTGAACCGTCGTGTGATGACGATTGGTCGCACGAACGACAACGACATTTTCATTCCCTCAAAGATGATCAGCCGCCACCATGCGCGTCTGCTCGTTGGCCCGAATGCAGTGATCGTCGAAGATGCGGGAAGCACCAACGGCTGCTTCGTGAACGATCAGCAGATCAAGCAGCATGTGCTGCGCGAAGGCGACATCCTCTCGATCGGCGATTTGAAATTTCGCCTCGATGTACGTACTGCCGATGGCGTGCGGCCCAGGGACAACGTGGTCGACTTCGATTCAAGCCGCCACCTCGACAGCTGAGTAGACGATCAGCTAACCCATCGGAAACGCGACGCGCCATAACAGGCGTGCGCATTTCTAATCCAAACGTTCGGATATTGGACTGCGTTCGCGCATTGACGCGTGTGTAATGACGCCATCGTTTGGCTTCGGGCAAGGATGCTCATGCGTACGCACGCCGCTTGGATCGCACTTTTTCCAGTTTGCCTGACCTGCGTGGCTCAAGCGGAGCCACCGTCGTTGATGCTGGCGAACGACTATCATGCGGTCGCCACCGATCTCTCCAAATACTGGGTCAGCGAAAAATACGACGGCATTCGTGCTTTGTGGACCGGAACGCAGTTGCTCACACGTGCGGGCAACCCCATCGCAGTACCGCGATGGTTCACCGAAAACTGGCCTTCTAGCCCAATGGATGGCGAATTGTGGATCGCGCGCGGCACGTTCGAAACGCTTTCAGCGACGGTGCGCGACGCATTACCGGATCAAGTCGCATGGCGCCGAGTTCAGTTCATGGTCTTCGACTTGCCCGCGCACGCGGGACCCTTCGACGTGCGTCTGCAGGCATTGAATGCGTTGCTCACTCACTCGCAGGGCACATCGTTGCGACTCGTCAAACAATGGCAGGTCACGAGCGAGTCGCAGCTGTTGTCAGAGCTCGATACCATAGTCGCAGACGGGGCCGAAGGTCTGATGCTGCATCGATCCGATTCGTACTATCACGGCGAGCGCAGCAACGATCTGCTCAAGCTCAAGCCACAACAGGATGACGAGGCTCGCGTGATCGGTTAACTGCCGGGCAAAGGCAAGTACGTTGGCATGATGGGTGCGCTCGAAGTTGTGCGCGACGACGGCCTCGAGTTTCACCTCGGCACTGGATTCACAGACGAACAACGTCGCCACCCACCTCAACTCGGCGACCGCATCACTTACAGCTATCACGGCTTGACTGCGCGCGGTGTCCCTCGCTTCGCACGATTCGTGCGGGTGCGCAACGATCACTGATCGAG
>JBJMWN010000162.1:0-2733 GCA_045810085.1 Povalibacter sp.
CGTTCGATCTGCAAACGCCATGGTGGCACCTGGATGAAGCCGCAGAGTTGAATCGTGAATTTCCGAACACTCGCATCATTCTTAATCACACCGGTCTGCCCGCAGATCGAACGCCGCCAGGATTGGAAGGATGGCATCGAGCCATGCAGGCATTCGCCGCCGCACCCAACGTCGCAGTCAATATCTCGGGACTCGGCGAGCGGAATCAAATATGGGATCGGGAGAGCAATCGCGAGATCATTCTGCAGACGATCGATCTGTTCGGCGAAGACCGCTGCATGTTCGCCAGTAATTTTCCTGTGGACAGTCTCGTCGGAAGCTTTCGCACGATCTACACAGGATTCGCCGAGGTGACGAAACCCTTGGGCGTTCGTGCACAACAAAAACTATTCCGGGACAATGCGCGAAAGTTTTATCGCATCGAATCGGCAGGGGAACAGTCATGAGCGAGCGGCCGCGTCTGGGCTTTGTGGGATTGGGATTGATGGGCGCACCGATGACGCGTCGATTGATGTCGCAAGGCTGGAAGGTCACGGCGTGGAATCGAGAACCCGAGCGCTATGCCGAAGTGCCTGGCGTGCAAATCGCGGAAGGACCTGCGGCAGTTCGCGAAGCCTCCGATATCGTGTTCACGTGCGTGCTCGACGCCAAAGCCGTTGAGGAATGTTGCTTTGGCGATCGCGGATTCAGCAAAGCCCGGAGCGGTGCGACGTTGCTCGTGGACACCTCGACTATCAATCCCGATCGCACTCGCGCATTTGCCGATCGATTGCGCAATGAGGCAGGGATGCGTTGGATCGATGCGCCGATGTCGGGCGGTCCGCCGCTCGCGGCTAAAGGTGGATTGACGATGATGGTGGGTGGCGCTGATGAAGACGTTGCCGAAGCCAAAGCCGCACTCGAGGATCTCGCGGGCAATCTCACTCATCTGGGGCCCGTCGGCGCGGGTCAAACAGCAAAGATCATCAATCAAGCCATCGTCGGCGTCTCTTATATGCTGATGGCGGAAGTGCTCGCGTTATCCGAAGGCGCTGGTCTTCCAGCCAACTCGATTCCTGCGGCACTCGCCGGCGGACTCGCGGACAGCGCAGCATTGCAGCGTCTTTATCCACAGATGGCAGCACGCGATTACGCGAACCCTAAAGCGTACGCGCGCCAACTGGACAAGGATCTGCTCAACGTTTCTGCGTTCATCCGCGAATGCGGACTCGACTTGCCCTTGATGGAGCACGCCGTACAGCGCTATCACTCATACGCAAAAGATCATCCGATGCAGGAAAGCGCGGCGGTCGCGTTGATGTATGAGAAGGGAAGGCGATGAAGATAGCCGGTAGGCACCAGGCTTGAGGCACGATGCGGGAAGAATGCAGCATCTCGTTCGATGCCTTACCTTGCGCCTAGAGCCTCATGCCTAGAGCCTTACCTCTCCATAACTCAACAACAAAGAACCCAGTGCCTGCATCTACCGCTGTAACCTGCGCTCTCGAACATCTCACCATGCGGAAGATCATGAGACGGCTGATGCCGCTCATGGCACTCATGTTTCTGGTGAATTTTCTCGATCGTGTGAATCTGAGCTTCGCTGCGCTCACGATGAACGAGGACCTGGGGCTCTCATCACTCACTTATGCGTGGGGCGCGGGCATTTTCTTCATTGCCTACTTCGTGTTCGAGGTGCCCAGCAATCTGATCATGGAGCGGGTCGGTGCTCGTCTGTGGATGACGCGAATCATGCTGAGCTGGGGACTGGTTTCCGCATCGATGGCGCTCGTGCAGGGGCCGACCACTTTCATGGTCGTGCGCTTTCTGCTCGGTGCCGCAGAGGCGGGGCTGGTCCCGGGCATTCTGCTTTACATCACTTACTGGTTTCCGCCGCGCTATCGCGGGCGCGCTATCGCCGGCTTCTTGATCACGGCACCGATGAGCTTCGTGATTGCCGGCGTGCTGTCGGTGCCGATTCTGCGGATGAATGGGATTGCAGGTCTCGCAGGCTGGCAATGGATGTTCATCATCGAAGCCATCCCGGCGCTGCTGCTCGCGGTTGCGGTCTTCTTTTATATGGACGATGTGCCTTCCGACGCACAGTGGTTGAACGAGGAGCAGAAGGCTTGGCTCGACGCTGAGTTAAGGGGCGAAGCGCGAGCCCGACATGTGTCGATGCGCGAGCAGTTCGCGACATTGTGGGACCGGCGCGTCGGCATGCTTGCATTGATTTATGTGGGCCGGACCACGGCGATGTATGGCATCAGTCTTTTTCTGCCACTGATCGTCAAAGCGATGGGACTGACGAACGAGCAGGTCGGCTGGGTCTCGACGATTCCGTTTCTGTTCGCGACCGCGGGCGTGATCGTGTGGGCGTACAGCTCGGATCGAAGTAACGAGCGACATTGGCACACGATCTGGACCATGATCATCGCTGCAATGGGATTGGCTGCGGCAGCGAAGTTAGGCACATCATCTGCGGCGCTGATCGCATTGGCGGTGGCGGCGATCGGGTTGTATGCGCAACCCATCAGTTTCTGGGCATTGCCGCCTGTCATTCTGAGTGCGACCGCGGCAGCGGGCGGCATTGCTTTCATCAACGCGCTCGGCAACCTCGGAGGGTTCGTCGGTCCCTATCTAGTCGGTTGGACTCAGAGCGTGACCGGAGATTATTCGTCCGGGCTCTATGTGCTCGCGACCTTCGCTGCGGTCTCTGCCGTGCTCGGAATCATCATGTCGCGATTGGATTGG
>JBJMWN010000163.1:0-17791 GCA_045810085.1 Povalibacter sp.
CGCTGCAGATTTATGCGATCTACGCACCGGCGAATCACAGGCCGGGCAAGATTCACAAGAGCTTCGAAGAAGGCGAGGCCGACAAGGATGATGAACCGTCGGCGTGGTCGGTTCAGCCGCAGGCGACTCGCCCCGACAAGCATGCATGAGGGTGCATTGCACCCCAAATGCTTTTCATCTGACACAGCCGCGCGCTGAATCATAAGCGCGTGAAGGCGATCAGGTTCTGATTCGATCGTTTGGCGTGCGTCAAGGGGCACGCCATTCCGGCGCGCGCTTGCAGACACGAGCTTCGCGCCGGGAACTGATCCGGCAGTTCCCTGCCGTGAGCACGATGAAGCGCTGAGCGCATCTGCCAGGTCCTGCGCTCAGTTGGCAGATCAATCGACAGACTCTGCCTCGCTTCGAGTCTCATCAGCGCAATCATCACGTGATCGATCCAGCAACGCTCGCGAAACTCCGCGACGAATGTGTTCGTCGCGTTTAAGATCATCGCAAACAACAATCTGGCGAGCCATTGCATGAGCGGCCACGACTTGAGCGGGTTCGGATTCAAGTTCCTCGATCGCTTGAAGGAGCGGCATCTCTTTCGCATTACCGCTGCCTATCTGGGCTTGGCCTGGTTGATCGTGCATGTCGCGACCGTTTTCGGGGAGACGTTTCCTCCCATTCACCACGCAATGCCGTGGTTGATCTATTCCCTCGGAGCCGGATTTCCGATTGTCCTGGTGAGTTCCTGGTTTGCTCATCACCGCCCGAGCATCCCGTCGTTTCGCAACATCGGCGCACGCCGGCTCGATGCCATCATTCTAGGTTTGATGGTGATTGCAGCTTGCGCGCTGGTAGTTGATCGATGGCTGCTGCATCGCGAATCGAGCGAGTCGATGTTGGCGCTCCTGGCGCTGATGGTTGCCGTGCTGTTTGTCGATCGGCTGATGACTCGTCGCACGGCGACGCATGCGCTTCCCGCAGCAACTGCTGAACCGCGTGTCGCTGAACCGCGCGTCGCAATACTGCCGTTCGTGGACTTGAGTCCGGAGAAGAACCAGGACTATTTCTGCGACGGCATGGCGGAAGAGATCACGAATGCGCTATGCGGTGTGAGTGGTCTGCGGGTTGCTTCTCGGCTCGCCTCGTTTCAGGTCAAGGATCGTGCAGCGGATAGTCGCGAAGTGGGCCGACTGCTCAACGTTCAATCGTTTCTCCATGGCAGCGTACGTAAGTCCGCCGACCGGCTGCGCATCACGGCCCACCTGGTGAAGGTCGCCGATGGATTTCATCTGTGGTCGCAGACATTCGATCGAGGTCTGGAAGACATTTTCGCCGTCCAGGAAGAAATCGCGCGCGACGTCGTCGCCGCGTTGCGCGTGAGTCTGATGGGGGCCGACGCGTCTCGCCTGAAGCGCCGCGGTACGAAGAACGCCGCAGCGTATGAGCTCTATCTGCGAGGCCGCCAGCTTCTCAACAAGGAGAAGGAAGCGGAAATGCGGGCAGCGATCGAAATGTTTCGCGAGGCCATTCGTCTCGACAATGCATTCGCGGATGCACACGCTGGACTCGCAGACGTGCTCACACAGATCTTTCGCCAACGGAACGTTGTTCCAGGAGCAACTTCGGAAGATGCAATTGCCGCGAGCGAGAGGGCGATCGAGCTTGCACCCGATCTCGCGGATGGATACGTCGCTCGCGGCAATGCGCTGCAGCTGGTTCAGAAGCTCGATGATGCGCAGCACGCTTTCGAACGAGCGATCGCTTTGGACCCGCGGCACTTTCATGCGCACTACTGGTTTGCGAAGTATTGGGTCGTGCGGGGCGAGCACGCACTCGCGGCGAAACAGTATGAGCTGGCATTCGAGCTCCAGCCCGATGACTATCGACCGATCACTCTGGCCGTCCAGGAATATCAGGCGATAAAAGATCATGCGGGAGAACAAAGTGCGCTGCGCCGTTCGTGGCAGGCGCTCGAGCGGCATCTCGCGATCGATCCGGATGACTCTTACGCCAGTGATCATGCCGCCGGCGTTTTGATCCTGCTCGGCAGGCGTGACGAGGCGAATCGGCTACTCGAACGAGCGCTGGCGCTGCGGCCAGATGACTATCGCACTTTATATACAGCTGCCTGCACTGCTTCACTCGGCGGAGAGTTCGATCGTGCGCTCGACTTTCTCGACCGCGCCGTCAGTACCGGACGCGGACATCGCGAATGGATCATGAACGACAACGACCTCGCGCCCCTGCATGACAACCCGCGGTTCAAGCAGATTGTTGGCCGGCTCGATCAGCGACCTTAGGAGCGCGGATCTTTCGAGTCCGTCATACCCGCTTACTGCTCAACATTCTCGTTGCTCAATCGATAGGCACTGGCGCGTTCCAATTCGAGGGGACGAATCTCGTACGTCAGGCCGCATGCGAGGCATGGACTCTGCCGGGCGATGTGTGCCGCTTCTTCGAGTGAGTCCGCGATGACGAACCAATACCCACCCAGAACTTCCTTCGATTCTGTGAACGGGCCATCCGTGATGCCCACGTGTGAGACGAGCTTCGCCTCGATGGCCAGTCGGTGACCCGGTTCGAACTTTCCCGCGGCCACCAATTGTTCGTACCACGCATAGAAACTGTCGATCGCAGCCTGAATTTCTTCTTTGGAACTCTCCGGACTCCACTGACCGCGTGACAACAGCAAGAATTGCTTTTTCGGTGGGGCGGTATCGGGCATATGGATTTCTTCCAGCGTTCTCTGATGTTGCGGCTGTGCTGAGCGGCGCTCGCCACGTTGATCTGTTTTTGGCGGCTGCATGCTGAATGGAGACGTGTCGATGTACAAGAGGATGGCGGATCGAAGCGTGTTCCGCGCACTGCAACGCAACAGATCGATGCTTTTCTGAGTTACTACTCTTCTTCGATGTTGAGCAACGCGCAGCTCTTGCGCGGTCTCAGAAGCTCGGTGGTCACCGCAGGTTTCGCGCTTCAAGACTCTGGTCGTGTTTTCCGCAGCGAGCGCGAGCTTGAAAGAGCGGGAGGAGATCGGGTGGCGCGGGTTCGTTTCATCCCCGATCGCGCGAAAAATTTTGCCAGGCAGCGTTGATCAGGGCTCACTCGCGCATCTCTGGCGCGCAAAGCATGATCACACTGACGAACAGAGTGCCGGGCGGAGATGGAACATCTCCCGCCAGGTCGTCAGGAGGCGCAAGTGGAGGAAAGCTGCGCTGACGTGTCGTGACTGGGAATGGCAAAGCGATCGCGCAAACCGAGGTGATGGTGACGAGGGCCGGCACCGGAGTGAAATTCCCCGTCTTGCGAAGGTTGGGTGTGCTTTGCAGAAGGCGACGCTCGAGACCGGATCGCGTGACGATCAAGCTCGAGCGTCTCCCGTAGCGCGTCGCCGCCCTTGGACACTCATCGTCAGCGCTGTGAAGCGCGGATCGATGAGTGCCTCAAGCACAGGCTGCACGCAATCTTCCGTAGCCGTATCAGTTATCGCGATCACCGAGATAGTTGAACGGAATCACAGGCACGTTCGGGTACTTGTACTGTCCGGGACCCTGGTTCGAGACGTGCGTGACACCCGGGACTTTTGCCCATGCCCTCGCATCAGCGGTGTCATTTGCAATGATCAACACACGGCGCTGACCGAGATTGCTGAACTTCCTTCCCGCATAGGCTCGATGCCAGGCTGATGTTGCTGGGTGGTGCTCAAGCACCACGCCGTCGACATACTGCTCGCCCGCCACCGCGCGGCTGTCCTCGCGGCGGTGCCAGACGTGGTTGGTGACAACGATGAAGAATGGATTGATTGCGCGCCGCTTGGCGTCAATTCGCCTTACCAGATCGATGTTGCCATCGGTCCAGGCGTTCTTCTCGGACATAGGCCACGAACTCCAGTTCGCGTTGCTGCTCCAGAGTTGTCCGCCAACCACGTCGAGAAACACGCCGTCGACCTTGCGTTCACGCATGAGCGTTTCAACATACTTCACCACGGACAAAATCCAGGCTGAACCGGGACGCATGTCGGTCAGGTGCTGCCCGCCGTCCTCGATACGATGTCCGTAGCTGGGGTAAGGCCACAGAGGTACGCGGCCGTAATCGCCCATGAAAAACTTCGCGTCGGGAGCGCACACGTAGTTGTCGGGACGCTCGATGGGATCGAGATAAACCAGAACCTCTGCGCCTTTTGCTCTGGCTGCCGCGAACTTCGGATCGGCCGCGTTACAGCGGCCCGTGACGACCATGCCAGTGGGCTTCGCATAGAGCTCCACGTTCTGAGTGGTCTTCCATGCGAGGCCCAGCGGATTTGCCGCGTTCGCGACGCCCGTTCCAATTGAAAAAGACAAAAATAGAGTGCATGCAGCACGCATTGCATGAGTGCGGATCATAAAGTTTCCCCATCCGGGCCGATTGTGTCGGCTGTGTAAATGGCCGGGCTCTCGTTCTCCGCTGATGGATAGTTGTGAGCTCGGACGAATGGCAAGAATCTCGGCGATTCGAACCGAGCGCAAAGCTAGAAACAAAAAAGTTCCCGCGCAAGTGTCTCGAAACCTCCACGCCGAAAACGACCACAACCACATAAAGTTTACAAACAGGCCGCGAGGCGTTCGAATTCACGCGGAAAACGAGCTTTTTAGCGGCGTTCTCACATATTGGAAGAAGTTGTCAGCGAGCATTGCTGTCAATGGTGAGAACCAGAAGATTGTTGCGGTTGAGAAGTCAACGCAAGACAGAATTGGTTGCAACACGTCTTTGGACGCTCGTTTGGAATTGCGCCTTTTGAGGTTGATGTGAGCGACGACCGTCTGCGAGCAGATGCGCCTGGTGTATTCGCCTCGTTCGCTCGGCGTGGATAATCACGCCACTCCGCTGATTGGATTGCCGTCGTCGCAGCATCACAAGCTCTATCGAATTCTGGATTGACTCGATGATCCGCGTCTTCAGGCTACGCGGCAGCCGCTGGATCGGCGCACTTGATCAGGAAGCGATGCCTGCGAGAGACTGCGCGCGTCCCGTTGAGCGTGTCTGGTGCGGTTTAGTCGGAGCAGAAAGAGTATGGCTGATCGAGAATTTGCATCGAATGCGGAAGCTTTTGAGTATGCGTGCGAGCATCTCGATTGCTCGCTCAAGGATGGCAAAGCAGTACTGGCCATCGTGCTGGCCGTGCAAGCACATATGTGCAGCGTCAAGATTGCCAACCGCGACGACAGGATGATTCCAACGGGTACGCTTTCGGAATTGCTTGCGCGAACAGACCTGTCGAATGTCTGTTTCAGCGCGATGCTGGCCGACAAAGTGCCTGTTTTACGGCCGGGTGATCTCGTTCTTTACACCACGATGCCTGAGCTCGCTGCCGCACACAAAGCGACCGTTGCGGGAACAGTCACAGCTAAGGTTCTGCCTCATTACACGAGCAGGGGCACGTGGCAAACACATGCTCGCGAACCCGCGCCTGCCATCACCATCCCATCGAGCTCTCCATAATTCACATTCAGCGGAAGTCCCTTCGCCTCTATGTGCTCAACACATCCTGTTACTCGCAAATGAATTCCGATGTGGAAGTGATCGCAGGGTCCTGTCACTGCGGTGCGATTCGATGGACCTTTGCAGGGATGCCGGAATCAGCGACAGCGTGCAACTGCACACTCTGTCGTCGCTACGGCGTGCTGTGGATTTATGACTTCGAAGGCGAAGGCATCCATCTCACCGGCACGACTCAGATCTACATGCGAGGCGAGGCGATCGAGTTTCATTTCTGTCCGACCTGCGGCTGCGTGGTGTCGTGGCGTTCGCGTTCTGTCGACAAAGAGGGACGACGGCGCACTGCAGTAAATCTAAGGCTCGCTGTGCCTGAACCTGTCGCTCACCTTCCAATCGATCACTTCGACGGACTCAACACGTTCGAAGACCTGCCGCGGGATGGCCGCTGTGTGGCGGATCATTGGTTTTAAATTGCTTCATGGGCCCCGAATCGAGCAGATGAGTGGACGCGGCAAGTGTCCGCACTCCGTGGCTAGTTGAGGCACTGGCAGCGGCGTTCAATCGTCCTGTCCTGGCGACAAAGCTTTTAGCTGGTCTGCCTTTCAGGGAAGACCTGCCGACTCGCTGAGGAATCGCCGCCCCAACGGCTCATCGAAAGTGCGCGAGCTGCCATCTCAGCACTGCGCGTGCGCGCGTGAGGTGGAGTGGGTCAGGTCATTGAATGCAGTCGCGACATTCGCCAGCTCGCGGATTGACTCTATGAATCGAATGCTGGATCGAGCAGTCGCTCAGATGGCTGCTGCGTGAATGGTGGTCGGCTCATGTGGCCTGAGCTCCATGAACCGCGAAACTTGCACGCCTCGCGGGGCGACAGGTCATCATCCGCGCCATGACAAGCTTTTCTGAACTCGCATTGATCGAACCGCTGCAACGCGGTCTCGCGGAAGTGGGCTATTCGCAGATGACGCCGGTGCAGGCCGAGAGCCTGCCGGGCATTCTCGCCGGACGCGACGTCATCGTGCAGGCGCGCACGGGCAGCGGCAAGACAGCGGCATTCGCGCTCGGGTTGCTTTCGAAGCTCGATGCGACTGCAGTCAAGTTGCAAGGTCTCGTTTTGTGTCCGACACGCGAACTTGCCGATCAGGTGAGTCGTGAAATCCGCCGCCTCGCACGCTTCATACCGAACGTAAAGGTGCTCACGCTCTGCGGGGGTGTGCCGTTGCGTCCGCATCTGGCTTCACTCACGCACGAGCCGCACATCGTTGTCGGCACGCCGGGTCGCATCGTCGATCTATTGCGCAAAGAAGCACTGTCGCTTCAAGGCATCCAGACGCTGGTGCTGGACGAAGCCGATCGCATGCTCGACATGGGCTTCGCGGATGACCTTCACACCATCATCGAAGCGACTCCAACTCAGCGTCAGACGTTGCTGTTCTCCGCGACCATTCCCGAATCGATTCGCGATATCAGCGGTCAGTTTCAGCGTGACGCCATCGATATCACTGTCGAAGACGACGCGAGTGAGTCCCCGATTGCGCAGACGTTTTTCGAGGTCGAGACCGACGCAAAAGTCGATGCACTTGAAGCATTGCTGCTGGACTATCGGCCTGAGTCAGTCGTCGTGTTCTGCAACACACGACAGGATGTGCGCAACGTTGCGGAGGCGCTGGCGCAGCGAGATTTTGCAGTGCTCGCATTGCATGGCGAACTCGATCAGCGCGAGCGCGAAGAGATGCTCGTGCGATTCGCGAACCGCAGCTGCACGGTCCTCGTTGCTTCTGTCGTGGCCGCACGAGGTCTCGACATCATCGATCTGCCCATGGTGATTAACTACGACATCGCATCCGATGCCGATACGCACTTGCATCGGATCGGACGCACCGGCCGCGCGGGGCGCGAAGGGATCGCGCTCAGTTTATGCACGCTGCGGGATATGGGACGAGTGAACGCGATCGAAGATCGTCTCGGCGAACGCCTGCATTGGGAGAAAGTGCCGGTTCCGGAGGATCGATCGCCGCTGCTCGCCGCGCATCAGACGCTCGCGATCGATGCAGGAAAACAGGACAAATTACGACCGGGTGACGTGCTGGGTGCTCTGACCGGCGATGCGGATCTGCCTGCGGATGCGATCGGAAAGATCGACGTGTTCCCGACACGAACGTATGTGGCCGTCGCTCGCGAATCCTACGACAAGGCACTGGAGCGTTTGCGTCGCGGAAAGATCAAGGGTCGTGCGTTTCGCATTCGGAAGATTGTTCGATAACGACGCAGACACTCGTCGTTGTCTCTTGGCTCGTGGCTCTGACCGTGCGGGTCAACACGTTGCTAACATGAATGCTGCTCTCGATACGAGCAGTTCATTCGTACTGTTCTTCAAAGCGGGTCAACTCATGCGCACGCTGCCGAAATTCTGTTGCCTTTCGATGCTATGTTTTGCTTTCGCCGCAACAGCTGCCGAGGACCAGCAGTCGAGCTCAGTCGTCACGAAGCTTTCCGCTCCGACGATCTTTCCGAATCCAGGAACTTACTTCAATACGACCGCGCTCGCGTTGCGGCACGAAGTGCCCGATGCACAAATTCACTATACGTGGGATGGCTCAGAGCCCACTGCATCGAGCGCGACCTTTGATCCTCGTTCAGTCCTGTTTATTCAGGGCTTGTATGAAGCCAACAAGGGATTGAAAACGGGCTACACGCTGCGCGCCGTGGCAATGAAGCCCGGCATGGAGCCGAGCGATCCCGCGACATTCGCGTACACAATCGAGCGCCGTGATCGCACCGCGTACGTGTCCGAAGAGGTCAGGCCCGGCGTGCGCATGATTCGCGACTCGGACAATGACAAGATGTTCCTGATACGAGGCAGCGCGCGATATGCATTGATCGACAGCGGTATGGGCCGCGGTGCGCTACGCGAATACGTGGCCCAGTTCACGGGCGGACTGCCTCTCGTGACGATCTGGACACACAGTCACGGTGATCACATCGGTCAGGCGGATCAATTCATTGCCGACTCGATAGAGTACGTGGGAGAGGGCGATCGAGATGCGGTTGCCGAATTTCTTCGCGGGCACGGTGCGAGCGCGCAATTGATCGATCAGCATCTGAAATCGGTAAGCGATGGTTCAAAGATCGACTTGGGAGATCACGCACTCGAGATCGTTTCCGTTCCCGGCCATACACCAGGATCCATCGTCATCCTCGATTCCGCGTCCGGGAATCTGTTCACGGGTGACTCGGTGGGCAATAACTCGCCTCTGCCGCCTGACGTGCTGTGGATGCAGCGCTCGACGGAGCCGCTCGATATGTACTTGGCGGCCGTGCGCACGGCGCGAAGCATGATCGGCACTCGAATCCGCTTCATCCTGACCGGTCACAACGATCGGCCGCTCGTGGGCACCACTTATCTGGATAATCTTGAGACCGCTCTGCAGCGCGCCATGGATGAAGGAGCGGTTGCACTCGTTCCGTCATACCGTCCACCCGGATTGCAGCAGATCGTCGTAGGTGACCGTCTCAGCGATCCCAACTGGTTCGGCATCAACATCAATCCACAGTCATTTCTTCCGGCGCCAACCGATCAGATTGCGAGCCTGACGCTGATCGAGGTCACTGGCGCGACACTTACGAATCGGTTCACGCCGAATGAGCATGACTATCACGCGAAAGTAAGCTCGCGAGGCACGGTGTCGATCAAGGTTCTGCCGGCTTCATCGCGAGTACGCACAGTTGCCATCGATGGCAAAACCGTGAAAGCGGGAGCCTCCGCGAAGATTTCCTTCAAGGGAGAAGCGAAGACCGTGCCTGTCGTCGTTACCGCGCTCGATGGCAAATCGGTTCAGACTTACCGAGTCACTCTGGAACCGGCGTGAGCGCATCACGCTGATTTGAACAGCGTGAAGTCTGTCGCGTGACTGCAGACTCTTTTCTGCAGTGTTACTGGACCAACGGGATCTTTGAGGAAAGCTTGATCTGTGTAACCAGCCCGAGTCGGCGCTCGAGCTGGACGGCGCGAGCTGCGACCCTGGGTGGAACCACGGTTTGGAACTTGGCCAGCCATTTGATACGCAGATCGTGGACCTTCTGATCGCGCGCGAGCAAGGCGTTTACGTATTCCAGTGCTTCAGCATCCGTCAGCTTCGTGTAACGCTGAGCGTAATCCTGTGTGGCTTTGAGCTGGCCATCGACGATCTCGCTCTGTTCCTTTTGATACGCCTGGAACAAGGGCCAGAATTTTGACGCCTGATCTGCCGTCAATGTCAGGCCCTTCGCCATGACATCCGCCGATGCCGCCTGCAGGTCGTTCCGGAATTGAGCAACGACCTGCTCCTGAGTTGGCTGGGCAGACGCTCCGGCCGATGTTCCATCGTCACCCCATGCAGAAGCGCTGAGTGCAAATGCGATGATCGCGAGGACGCGGCTGTTCATGAAGTGACTCCAGGATCGGGCGATCTGCTGATGAGAAATGAAGCTCACAGAACAGCTGCCGGCGCGTGACTTCGGCTTGTGCCTTTGGATCAGAATGGAAAGGTGCAATGCGCCGGTGCAGCTAACGTGATGCCTCACGTTCTACTAGGGTGTGCAACCGTCTCACATAGATGGAGAGGGAGAGGGAGGCTTCACCCGGACGTATGATCGCAGTGATGCCGGCGAGCGAGTCGACTGAGATAAACGTGCTCGCAAGGCTTATTGCCCCGAATGGCTTTGCAGTCGGGGCAAAGCCAGATTCTCAGTTTATTGCTGTCTACGGCTGAATTCGTTCCAGCTCGGCGTAGGCACCCTTCAGCCAGGATCGGACTCGCTGGCGCTCGAGAATTCCAAGGCTGCTTGCGTCCTTGTGCTCGGTTTGGGTGGCGGCCCAGAAACTGCTGCTGTGGGCGTCGATCTTGTTCATGGCACCTTCGGAAAGGCGTTTGATCGAGATGACCTCGGCCTTCAATTCGTTGGCTCTGTCCAGCAGGCCTGAGCGATTGAGAATGTCGAAGTCATCGCCGCGCAGCTGATTTTGCACGAGCACGTAGTTGAGGCGCCGTTCATACCGATCGAAGAGGCGCCGCAAAAGATCCACGGCATCTCGTCCGTTGTCCATGACGTGCCAGTAACGAATGTGCAGTCCGAGTTCGGGTGCCACCTCGAGCAGTTGCGAATCATCCATCCAACTCGTCAGCGGCGCCTGTGTCTGTGCAGCAAGGTCGATCAGAACACGCCGGTCGGGTTGTTCTGCTGCTGCCTCGACGATTGCGTCCAGGCTTTCATAGTTGTCGATGACGACTGGCGATGCGTAACCGGAATAGAAGCGCATCAGTGCGCCGTGCGATCGATCGGTGTCAAAGCCGAGAAACGGAATCGAATGATCGATGAAATATTGAGCAAGCACACGCGAGACGAGAGATTTGCCAACGCCGCCTTTTTCGCCACCGATCAGATGAATGTTCGCCATGTACTCGCGTCGCTGCTGGAAGGGGCGCGCAAAGTATCACGATGGGCTCGCGAATGACGACGCTTTTGCGTGTGATTGCAGCACGCACTCGATCGTGGCCGCTCAGCGCATCGTTGTGCTCTGCTTCAGTGCAGGTTGAGATGTCGCATGGAGCGATCTCCGCTGCGCAGCGTGAGAGATATCGACACTTGAGTCAGTCACGCTTTTGTAAAGGCCGTCGATCATTTGTTTCGAGGGTGCTTGGGTTTGTGAGCCGACAGCTTCCGCTTCGCTGTTCTCTTTCGTGGCGATTGCGCTGGCCTCTGCGGAACGATCGTTTCGCCCCGAGCGAGCATCGCGACCAGCGCAGCGATCTTTCGCGTCCGGCCAGCCTCGGTCTTCATGTTGTTCGTGCGAAAGGTGAGCGCAAAAAGATTCATCCGGTTGAGCTTTTTGAACGTAGCGCGTGCGCGCGCATTCGCGTTGATGGCTTTACGCAGATCAGCCGGCACGGTCGAGGTCGTCGCCGTTCGAATCGGCGCGTACGCAGCTTCCCATCTGCCATCTGTCTTTGCGGCATCGATATGGCGCTGTCCGTGAGGCGTCATTCGTCCTGCCTCAGTCAGTCGCTTCACCCGATCACGGTTGATCTGACTCCACACGCTTTTCGTCTTGCGCGGTGTGAACCGTTGCAGGAACGACTGAGTGTCGAGTCCCTTGCGGAGTCCATCGATCCAGCCCCAGCACAGGGCTGAGTCGATAGCTTCCTCGTTGGTAACGGAAGGCAGTCCGGAGCCTTTCTTATGGATTTTCAGCCAGAGCTCGGTCTCGCGGTTGTGATTCGTTGCCAGCCAGCGTTCGAAAGCCTTCTGGTCGGCAAAGGCCCTGATCTTTTTCGGGTCGGGTTTAATTGAGGCCATCACTGCAAATCCAGAACCAAACTCGGTTACAAAGAGATTATCGCGATGAGCCCACGCCTGCATTCTTGCCGCATACGATGCAGTTCAGCCATCTATTGTTACGAGATGATTCGTCCGTAACTTTGTTTCATTCTCTGGGTCTTGAATTCTCCCCATCACCGGAGCGAGCGATGAGAAAGAATCTATATAGACTGATGATCCTGGCACTCACAGGTGTTGCGTCCATCAGTTTCGCTGAGGAAACCGCGGACGCGGTGGCGCTACGAGACACGATCAAGAACCTCGATGCAACCGTATTCAAAGCATTCAACGAATGCGACATGACCACATTCGCGAAATTCTTCACGCCTGATGTGGAGTTCTATCACGACCTGGGCGGGGTCACCTGGTCCCGGACCGAAGTCATCGCCAACACACAGAAGAACATCTGCGGCAAGAGGCGTCGCGAGCTTGTTGAGGGCACGCTCGAGGTGTATCCCATCAAGGACTACGGTGCAGTAGAGATCGGCACCCATCGCTTCTGCGATCTCAATGGGCCGAAGTGCGAAGGAATCGGCAGGTTCGTACACATCTGGCAGAACGACGGCGGCACATGGAGGATCACGCGCGTCATCAGTTATGACCATCGTTCCGTGCCGAAATGATTTGCGAGATTCGCATCAGCAGCGGGCCGACGGGTTGATGTTCAATCGAGTGCACCCAGAGCCGCGCGTTCCGCACAGGTGGTCACGGACCACAGGCGCAGCAGGATGGCGCGACCCTCAGGCTGACTGCGCAGGGACGCAGACCAGGCAGGGATGGAAGGAAGCTGATGAGCGATGGGAGCGAACAACGTGCGCTCCTCTTCATCGAGATGCGCGAGATATGCAGCGAGGAACCGATTCCAGTCAAGGTGCAACTGAAGCAGTCTTTCCGTGCAATCCACCTCGTTAGCCGTCAGTGTCGATGCAGCAGCGCGCAGTCGTTCGAGATCGTCATGCAATCGATGGTGGTCATGCAGCAGATGATCGGCCAACGTCCGATCAGCGTCCGCCAGCATCGGATGCAAACGTGTTTCCTCCATCGCAGCATGCTGGAGCAGCAGCGCGGTCACATCCTCCAGCGCCTGGCTGATCGCCGAACAATCTTGCGGTTCGGCACGGAAAAGACGTTCGGCGAAATCGAAGAGTTCACGGCGAATGAACTTGTGAATGACGGTCAGTGCATTGGAAGGCATACAGGATCTCGTTGAGAAACTGCACGCACGGTAATTGTTAAAGTGCACTTGAAGTCAAGCACCGTCCTGAGCATGCTCATGGAATGAAGGAAATCCTCACGATCGGTGAACTCGCAGAACGCAGTGGGGTGGCACCTTCAGCGCTGCGGTTTTACGAGCAGCGGCGCCTCATTCATTCGGAGCGCAGCACTGCCGGGCACCGGCGTTATCCGCGGGCGGTGCTGCGCCGTGTCGCTTTCATCGTGTTCGCGCAGCGCATCGGTTTGACCTTGACCGAAGTGGCAGAGGAGCTTCGAAAGCTGCCACGTCACGATGTTCCCGTGGCCGCTGATTGGACGCGGTTGTCTGCCCGATGGCAGAAACAGATCGATGCGCGGATTGCGGAATTGGAGCGGCTGCGCGCCGGGATCGATCAATGCATCGGCTGCGGCTGCCTCTCCATGAAGAAATGCCAGCTGGCAAACCCAGGCGATCGCGCCGCACGCGGCGGTTCAGGCCCACGCGCCTGGGTTGATCACATCGAAGACTAGTGGCATGTAACAGCTGCTTGTGAACCGCAGCCGTTAGACTAGAACCTATCTCAAAATCGAACTTAAGTAGGCACGGGCGTCGAATCCGCCACTGCCCCACCGACTTGCGGCGCGAGGGGGTGCGCGCCACCAAGCGATTTTGAGATAGGTTCTAGTTGAATGGGTCAACGCGCGGCACATGCAAACTTGCACTGCGCGTCTCGAATTCGAATCCGAGGAGCCTACTTGCGCGGTGCCCAGGCATCCGGGCTGGCCGAGCAGTAATGCCTCACGAAATCCATGTGTCGTGGCAGAGCATTCACCACCTCTGCGACCTTCGAGTGGTACTTGCGCATGAATTCCTTGCGCTCGCGATCGTCAAGCCGCGCGATAGGGTTGTAGCCCTTCGGTTGGATGTCCTGGCCCATCATCACGGAGATCCAGGAGTCGATCGTGAACAGCTCGCCATCCTTGCTGTAAGCCTGTCCACTTTCGCGGAACAGCTCGACGCGTTCGCGTAAGGAATCCGGAATCTCCATTTCGCGACATTCCTTCCAGAAGGGCGAGTCGTCGCGCTGGTTGTAGTGATAGTGCATGCACACGAAATCACGAATGCGCTCGATCTCGTACTGGGACATCTCGTTATAGAAGTCGATTGCCTGCTGCGTGATGCCGTCGAACGGAAACATTTTGAGCAGCCGAGCAACCGAAGTCGTGATCAGATGAATGCTCGTCGACTCAAGAGGTTCGATGAAGCCCGCGGAGAGACCGACGGCAATGACGTTCTTGTTCCACGCCTGGCGACGCCGACCCGCCTTGATGCGAATCAGCCAGGGGTCCTTGACTGGTGTCCCACCCGAATCGGTGACGAGACGATGTCTGGCCTCGTCCGCAGACATGAAACGGCTGGAGAACACGACGCCGTTCCCTACTCGATGCTGAACCGGAATGTTCCAGCGCCAACCTGCTGTGTGTGCGTAGCAGGCGGTGTAGGGTTTCGCATCGGTTTCAACGATGGTCTGGAATGCCACGGCGGTGTCGCATGGCAGATAGTTCGACCAATCTTCGTAGCCGGTCTGCAGCGCACCTTCGGTCAGCAACGCACGAAATCCCGTGCAATCGATGAACAGATCGCCCTCGAACACGCGACCATCTTCGAGCTCGATCGATTCGACAAATCCGTCGGTTGCGCGCGTGCGCACCTGTTTGATCTTGCCTTCCATGCGCTTCACCCCACGCTTCTCCGCATGCTTGCGCATGTAGCGCGCATACAGCGCCGCATCGAAGTGATAGGCGTAATTGATGCGCGGATCCTCGCGCAGAGCGAAGCGATCTTTCACGGCAGCCAGCCACTCATAGCAGTACTCGCCGAGCGGCACCTTGCTGCCTTCGGCGCGTGAATGCAGCCAGAAGTGATAGAAGTCGGCGGTCCAGGTCGATTGCCCGTGACGACCAAACGGATGCAGATACCAGTTGCCGAGCTTGCCCCAGTTTTCGAACCAGATGGCGACCTTGAACGTCGCAGCGCATTCGCGCATGAACTCACGTTCATCGATGCCCAGCACACGGTGGAACGCAACGATGGGCGGCACAGTCGATTCGCCGACGCCGACCGTGCCGATCTCCTCGGACTCCACCAACGTGATGTCCAGCAGCTCGCCGAACTGCTTGGACAGCGCCATCGCTGCCACCCAACCGGCAGTTCCGCCGCCCGCGATGACAACTTTTCGTACGCCGCCCGGTGCGGCCTGTGCGTTCTGCATGTGTCGAATCCCCCGTGTACGAATGATCTTAACTCGTGCAGCAGTGGAGCTCTAGGCGAGAAGCTTCGCCGAGTAGAAGCATGCTCGCCGCTGGCTTCTTCGTTTCTGTGACGGGGGTGATAGGTCGGGCCGATTCACGCCCCTATGATCCGCGCGGTATCTGATCCATGCGCTCACTGGTGAGCGCATGAGCCCGGAAGACATGGGACGACATGAGCAACACGCAGACCTTCACGATTCGACAGCATCGCCGAGCTCGCCTTTTGGTCGCGGCAATGGCGCTCACGACAACTCTCGCGCTTGGCGGCTGTGCCGAACTTTCGCAGGTGCTCGAAGCAGGCGGCGGCACAGCTGGCCAGACCAGTGAAAGCACTTTGGCCCGCGCCGTGAAAGAGTCACTGCAGCTCAGCAGCACACGTGCCGCTGACTTGCTGTCGCAAGCGGGTGGTTATCAGAAGAGTGCTGTTTATCGAATCAAACTGCCAGAGTCGGTTCAACCGGTTGCATCACGCCTGCGCCAGTTCGGACTCGGCAGTCAGATCGATCAGATCGAGGCACTCATGAATCAAGGCGCTGAACATGCAGCAGTTGAGGCGAAGGCGCTTTTTATCAGCACAGTGCAGGGCATGACGGTGACCGATGCGTTCGGCATCGTGCGCGGGAGCAACACTGCGGCGACAGACTACTTTCGACAGCACACCGAGGCCGAGCTGCGGCAGCGATACGAGCCGATCATCAAGAGCAATCTGCAGCAGATCGGATTTTACAAACAGTACGAACGATTGTTGTCGGCGTACAAGCAACTGCCGCTCTCCAGTAAGCCTGATCTGGATCTCGAGCAGCACGTGCTTACACAGAGTCTGAATGCTCTGTTCACGCAGGTGGGCGAGGAAGAGAAGGCGATCCGCAACGATCCCGTGGGTCGCGGCAGCAGTGCGATCGCCGCAGTATTCGGTCGTTAGTCGCGCGCGTCGGAGCGATATTCGCCGACGCAGGATCTTGCGATCAGAAGCGCGAACCGTCGCTGAGTCCGTTCGTCTGGATGATCGTCAGGCTCTTCATGTAAAGCAGCACGTAACTTGCGGCACAGACATTGGCGGCCAGGTCCAATCCCTTGAAAGAGAGCACCAGTCCGGCAATCGCGCAGACCGTCATGGCATGGCCGAACAACGGCATGCGGGCACGGAATCGAACCTGAGCGAAGTAAAGCGCGAGTGCGGTGCTGACCAGATGAAAGGCAGTGTCGAACAGATTCATGGGCGAGCCCTGGGGCGATGGCGATGTGTCAGCCGATGGTGCCGCGCCGCGAACGCTTAAACTGCGGACCACGTCTCAGGCTCAAAGCGTTCAGCGGACGTCTGTTGGTCGTTAGCCGCGCCTGTCCAGGAATTTCCGACCTGCAACGTGTCCCATCAGTCGCAGACGTGAGGCAATCGCCTCAGAGCCATCCGGCATCCACGATGTATTCCTGCGCCGAGCACGCGCGTGAATCATCGGAGGCGAGAAACAATGCCATCGGTACGACGTCCTCAGGCTGCACTTTATCGGGCAGCACTTGATTGCGTTGAATCTCGAGCTCGCCTTCAGGCGTGAGCCAGTTCTGAATCTGACGCTCGGTCATGATCCAACCCGGCGTGAGCACGTTGATTCGAATCCTGTGTTCGCCGAGTTCCCGTGCGAGACCGCGCGTGAGCCCGATGACTGAGGACTTGGCTGTGGTGTATGCGGGAAAGTTGCGGCCCTTCGCGCCATACGAGTTGCTGCCAACGTTGATGATCGAACCGCCTCCCGCTTTTTTCATGCCTGGCACCACAGCCTGGATGGCGAAGAACGCGGGTCTTTGATTCACAGCGATGCGTTGGTCGTAGTACTCGGGTGTGACGTCCATAAAATTGTGGCGGTCATCATTGGCCACATTGTTGATCAGCACGTAGAAGTCACCGAGTGCCTTTGCAGCATCCGCAATCGCTCCTTGCAACGCGGGAATGTCGGTCACGCTGGTGTTGCGATACCAAGGCCGCGGCATGCCGGCTTTCTCAATCTTCGCGACCAATGCCTCAGAGGCGGCTTCATTGATATCGATGAACGCCACCTTCGAGCCCTGGCGCGCGAAACCTTCGGTGAAAGCAGCCCCGATTCCCGAACCGCCACCCGTGATGAATACGCTGCGGCCGCGCAGGGAAGGATAAGTCGCAGTGCTTTTCGAAGCAGCGGATTGGTCGGCTGACATGGTGTGGACTCGCGGTTGAGAAAGCGACTGAAGTATAGATATTCTTCGAGTCGCTCGGCGCCTGAATTGCGATTCTGATTTGAGGAAGCGCTGGCATTCTCGCGAGATCACAGCGTGAAAGGATTCGCACATGTTCTTCTTATCCGCCTACCTCCTGCTCGCCATAGGCGCACTCGTACTCGCGGCTCGAGCGTTCGCTCATCTGTTCGGAACGCGAGATAGATCATTACAGCTGGGCGTCGCTGCCCAACACCCGTTCCTGGTGCTTACC
>JBJMWN010000164.1:0-10266 GCA_045810085.1 Povalibacter sp.
GAGTGGAGCCATCGTCGATGCCGGCGCAGAGTAACTGCTCAGCCCGGACGCTAGCCGCTGCGAATCAAAAGGCGTGAAGAACGCAGTACCTACAACTAGTAATCCCAGCAGGCAGCCGGCGATTTCGTGTTTCTTCGTGGAGATGCAGCTCAACAGAAACGACGCAGTTCCAGCGGCACTGAGCCACATAAGCGGCGCCGCTAGAAATGCGAAGCGAAGCTGCTTGTATGGATGGCTCATGCAGCCGATCAGCGCAAAGACGAAACTGATCGTGATCATTCGATGTGCATCCGAAACGCGCCGCATGCAAACCAAGCCGAGGAGAGCAAGAGCTAGCAAGATGCCGCCCAGTGTCGGCGACGCCGAATATTCAGTCATCAGCGCGTAGGGGTAGAAAAGCAGATCGCTGCTTTCGCCTCCGGATCGATTCTCCAGGAAATGAATGAATCCTCTGAAGTGAACTGGATAAAGCATCCAGAGTAAGAACGGCCCGGCAACGATGATCAGAAAGCGCCGTCGGGGCTCATCCAGGCTGTCGAGCCAGCCTCGCAGCCGCCGCACGTTCTCCTTCGGCTTCAAAAGGAACAGTACAAGCGCGATGACATACAGTGCATAAAGCGGATTTGCTATCGACAGGCGGACGCGTGTCTCGCCCGTAGCCTCGACGACACGTCCGGCAAATCGCGAGGCTACGAGCAGGAGTACCAATACAATCGCGGCGCTTCGAAGCAGCACATCATTCGCGAGTGCTCGACGACTTCGCTGATAGAGGCTCATCACGAGCTTCGACACGGATCCTGTTCTTCGCCAGAGCTCGAATGCCATTTGCGGTACCAGCCAGCTGAGCCCGTAGTTGAACTTGGTGAAAAGAAGCGCAGCTGACGCGCTCCAGGCAGTAGTCGCGTGAGCCGCCTTCCCTGAACGCAACCAACGCAGGTACGTGGCGGCTGCAATCAAGAGCGCCAGTGCGCCCGGCATCTCCAGCATTACCAGTCCACCGAAGAGTTGCATTACTGGGCTGGATGCAACGGCTGCGGCTGCAATTGTTCCCGCTAAGCCTCCATCGTCTGGGCAAAGCATTCGTCCAGCCCAGAATGCGGCGACAATGGCCAAGGCGAAGATGCATGCAATCAGACCCACGCCGACGGAGAAGTCCGCCCCGAGAACTCGAAACACACTGCCTTCAAGAAAGTAGAACAGCGGTGGATACAGATCCATTCGTGCGATCTGGCTGAGCAGATCGGACAGATCAAAGCGACGGAGGTTGTCGGCGAGTCGCGCGCCTTCTGCGCCATGTCTCGCCATATCCCACAGAGGGAGCGCATTGTGCGACTGCGCCAAATCCCAGACTTGGTTAGCGGCCTTGATGGCCAGCAAACACACAACGGCCCATGTCGTGCAGCGCAGGGCGAGTGCAATCCGTTTCACTGTGTTTTGAAGTCCTTCCTTATCGACGGAAACGATGGTGCCGCGCCATTGCACGCTTCGCAACAGAGCCCGATCACTGCTGCTTCACTTCGTGGCCTTGTCGCTGAAGCAGGTCGACGAGGCTGCCTTTGCCGATCAGGTGCAGGGTGCCGACGACACTCAGATAGTCGTCGTGATCGTCCAGCAATTTGTCGACCTGATCGAGCCAGCGTTTGTTGCGGTCGATGGTCAAGGGCCGATAAAGATCCGGATACTTGTCGAAGCCTTCCGTGAGAATGCCCTCGAGGCGATGTGTGTCGCCGGTGCGCCAAGCCGAAATCAGCGTTTCCACTTCTTCGCTGGCGTGCTCGGCGTCTTCCACGCTGTAGAGCAGAAACTCTCGCTGCTGATTCGCGGGCAGATCAGCTAACAACGAAAGCTGCTGCTGCAGAGTCTCGAAACCCGTGATCTCTTTTCCATCCGTGCGCGCCCAACCCACGAGGCGCTGCTCGACCCCTGAAGCAGGATCGAGACCCTGCTTCATCAACTGCAGTTGCACCAGCGTCATTGCGGCGAGCCAGGGCTTGAATCGTTTGAGTACGTCGGGATCCAGACCAAGTTCTTTCGCCGCGGCTGCCGCTTTGCGGTAAGCGTCCACGCCGACTTCCGATTCAAGATCGCGATCGGCAGGCAGCAGGCCAAGTGTCATCGCAGACTGTTGTGCCTCGAGCGGATCGAGATCATCCATGTCGAGTTCCATGATGATCTTTTCGGACTCGCGATAGGCTTTTTTGATGGCCTCGGGTAATTCGTCCGAGGGGCGCAAGAAGTGCACCGAGCCGAGCAGGTAGATCGTGTTGGTTTTGCCATGGAGCGACCACAGAGCGTGATGCTCGGAAGCAGGTTCAGCAGCGAACCCTGCAGGCGAAAGAGCGATTAGTAGGAGCGGGATCAGTGACGGCGCGAACTTATGCATGGCATTCCTTCGCCAGGCGTTCTGCCGATGCGAACACGAGATCGTGTCGCTCAAGCCCAACCGTGGCGCGTGATTAAGCTACCACGCGCTGAGCGTAACGCTCGAGCCACACGACTTCCGTGGCGATTGAGCCATCGGGCATGAGCTCGAGTAATCGATATCCCGGTGGACGACTGTCGATGGCGAAATCGTCGCTGTGAGGAACGAACTGAGCGCAGGTCGCGGGTGAGGACATGAAGCGCACACCGTGTATGAAACTATCGAGCGCCTGGTGAACGTGGCCCCAGAGCACGCCGCGTACATTCGAATTCGTACGCACGATGCCCATGAACTCGGACGCGTCATCGAGTCCGACCTGATCGAGCCAGCGACTCTGCATTGCAATCGGATGATGGTGCAGACAGATCAGCACATGGTGATTGCGATGAGCACTCAACACCTGTCGCAGTCGGCTCAACTGTTCTGGTCCGATTCGACCGCTCGCGCTGTTCGGCTTCCAGGTGTCGAGCGCAATGATCAACCAGCGCCCGAGTTCGAGTTCGCCGCCTACCTGGAAAGGAGCGTCGGCCAATTGGGCACGCATCTGATCGGGTAAGTCGTGATTGCCCGCGAGACACAACACCGGGACGTTCGACTGACCAAAGACTTCTCGCACGAGCGGATAGCCTGATGGATCGTCCTGCACGAGGTCGCCCGTGAGCAGTACGGCGTCGATGTCGCGAGTCCGGGAGTGTGCATCACCGACGGCGGCACGCAACGCAGGAAGGCACGCGACGCCGCGCAGCGTTCCTGTGGAATCGCCGAACAGGTGCGTGTCCGTGAACTGAATGAGGCGAAACGATTTCATCGCTCTGATTTCGAACCGTGTGTCCCTGACGAGTGATCCAAGTCCGCAACATAATCAAGAGCACTGCCGCGGAGATTGCATCCTAACAACCCGATCGCCCCGCAAAAGGTGATCGAGGTCAAAACGCCTTGGCCGACCAAACCCCATCCACCCAATGTTTGCGGTGCGTCTCACAAGACATATCGAACATGCCCCGTGCAACGTGACGTCCGGCACATCTGTCGACCAGCGGCCCAGTCCGTAAGTTCCGACGACGAACGATTCCAAACGACCGCGTGCGGGCTCGAGCGCTTTACGTGTCCCGGGCTGGAAGGTTCCTCATCGAGCGGCATTTGCCTCACGCGCGACCTGTATACGAGGGCCCTTCCATTCCATTGCCGCAAGGCAGTCCATGGTCCAGAATGCGCGGCTCTTGAGAATTGGGGTATTTGGAGGGATGGAGTGACCACGACGTCTTCGCAGCGCCGACTGCTCGCCAACGCCATTCGGGCGCTCGCCATGGATGCGGTTCAGAAGGCCAATTCAGGGCATCCAGGCATGCCCATGGGAATGGCGGACATCGCGGAAGTGCTCTGGAACGACTATCACAAGCACAACCCTGGCAATCCGAAGTGGGCTGATCGCGACCGCTTCGTGATCTCGAACGGCCATGGATCGATGCTGCTGTACGCGCTCCTGAATCTCACCGGCTATCCGCTCAGCATGGACGACATCCGCGGCTTCAGGCAGCTGGGTTCCCATACCGCCGGACACCCCGAATACGATCTCCATCTCGGTATCGAAACGACCACGGGTCCTCTCGGGCAGGGGCTGGCGAACGCCGTCGGCATGGCTCTGGCTGAGAAAATGTTGGCAGCCCAGTTCAATCGTCCAGGACACGAGATCGTCGACCATCGCACATGGGTGTTCCTCGGAGATGGTTGCCTGATGGAGGGTGTGTCTCACGAAGCCTGCTCATTGGCTGGCACACTCAAGCTCGGCAAGTTGACCGCCTTCTACGATGACAACGGCATCTCCATCGATGGCGAGGTCCACGACTGGTTCACTGATGACACGCCGCGTCGCTTCGAAGCGTACGGCTGGCACGTGGTGCCGAACGTTGACGGTCATGACCCTGAGGCGATCAAGGCAGCAATCGCAGCGGCACTGTCCGTCAAGGACCGGCCGAGCATCATTTGTTGCAAGACCATCATCGGTTGGGGAGCTCCGAACAAGCAGGGTACGGAAGCGACGCACGGCGCGGCTCTGGGCGCCGAAGAAGTGGCTGCGGCCCGTAAGTACCTGGGCTGGACCAGCGAACCCTTCGTCATTCCCGATGAAGTACGTCGCGGCTGGGATGCCCGCGATCGAGGCGCTCGAGCTGAGTCCGAATGGCGCAAACGATTCGACGCTTACAAGGCGGCCTTTCCCGATCTGGCCAAAGACCTCGAACGGCGGGTTTCCGGAGAGCTTCCGGCCACTTGGTCTGAAAGCGTGAAAGGTCACATTACGCAGGCATCGCAAGCCACGGGCGGCCTTGCTACTCGCCAGTGCTCCCAGCAGACACTGAACGCTTATGGCCCTGGGCTTTCCGAGCTCTTCGGCGGGTCGGCAGATCTGACGCCGTCCAACAATACCAATCGCAAGGATTCGAAGACGGTGACCGGCGCCGATGCGTCCGGCAACTACCTTCATTACGGCGTCCGCGAATTCGGCATGGCCGCGATCATGAATGGCATCGCCTTGCACGGCGGCTTCATTCCTTACGGCGGCACCTTCCTCGTGTTTTCCGACTACGCGCGCAACGCACTGCGCATGTCGGCGATCATGAAGCAGCGCGTGATTTACGTGATGACGCACGATTCGATCGGTCTGGGTGAAGACGGTCCTACTCACCAGCCGGTCGAGCATGTCCCAAGCCTGCGTCTGATTCCGAACATGACGCTCTGGCGTCCATGCGATTCGCTCGAAACCGCCGTGGCATGGACCGACGCGATCGAACGCGCAGGTCCGACTGTGCTCGCGCTCACACGTCAGGCGCTTCCCGCGCAACCGCGAAGTGCGGCGCAGATCGAAGCGGTGCGTCGGGGCGGATATGTGCTCAAGGATTGCGAAGGCACTCCCGAGCTCATCCTGATTGCGACCGGATCGGAAGTTGGCCTTGCGGTGGACGCGGCTCAGGCGTTGCAGCAAAAGGGTCGCAGAGTGCGAGTAGTATCCGTGCCCTCAACCAGCGTGTTCGATGCTCAGGACGATGCTTATCGTGAGCAAGTCCTGCCCCGAGCCGTCGATCGCCGTGTCGCGATCGAAGCTGCAGTCACTGAAACCTGGTGGCGTTACGTGGGTACGCGCGGTGCCGTAGTCGGAATGCACAGCTTCGGCGCTTCGGGTGTCGGTAAGGATTTGTTCAAGCACTTTGGTTTCACGGTGGACAACGTCGTTGCTACCGCGGAGCGGGTACTACAAGGCTGAAGCCGGCCGACAGCGACGCGCTCGCTGATCGCCGCGCTCGAAGCCGAAAGTTCGATGAGCTGCGGAACGTAGGTCTGCAGCCGGTCGGGAAGATTCAAGAAAAGTCCTGCTGTCTAAGAAGGGCACAGGCGGCACATTTCGTTCCGCCGAGGGTCAGTCCATACGACAGCTTCAATTCGAGGAAACGAGAATGCCCATCAAAGTCGGTATCAACGGATTCGGTCGCATCGGGCGCATGGTGTTTCGCGCGGCTACGCAGAATTTCCCGGACGTCGAGATCGTAGCCATCAACGATCTGCTGGAGCCGGACTATCTTGCCTACATGTTGAAATACGACTCCGTGCATGGCCATTTCAAGGGCACGGTTTCGGTCGACGGCAATACGCTGGTGGTGAACGGCAAGAAGATTCGTCTTACCGCGGTCAAAGATCCCGCTGAACTGAAGTGGGGTGAAGTAGGCGCCGACATCGTCGTCGAGTCGACTGGCCTGTTCCTGACCAAAGAGACTGCGCAAAAACACATCAGCGCCGGCGCCAAGAAGGTGATCTTGTCTGCGCCATCGAAGGATGACACGCCGATGTTCGTGTTCGGCGTGAACGACAAAACGTACGCCGGCCAGGCGATCATCTCGAATGCCTCGTGCACCACGAATTGCCTGGCGCCGATCGCCAAGGTGCTGAACGACAGCTTCGGCATCAAGCGCGGACTGATGACGACTGTGCACGCCACCACCGCGACGCAGAAAACGGTCGACGGCCCTTCGAACAAAGATTGGCGCGGCGGTCGCGGCATTCTCGAGAACATCATTCCGTCTTCGACGGGTGCGGCAAAGGCCGTCGGTGTCGTGATCCCCGAGTTGAACAAGAAGCTGACTGGCATGTCATTCCGTGTGCCGACGTCGGATGTCTCGGTCGTGGATCTGACGGTGGAGCTGAAGCAAGAGACGACTTACGAGCAGATCTGCGCAGCTATGCGGGCGGCGTCAGAAGGTGCGATGAAGGGCGTGCTCGGCTACACCGATGAGAAAGTGGTCTCCACCGATTTCCGCGGCGACGCACGGACCTCCATCTTCGATGCAGAAGCTGGTATTGCGCTCGACGGTACCTTCGTGAAGATCGTGTCCTGGTATGACAACGAGTGGGGTTATTCGAGCAAGGTTCTGGAAATGGCTCGCGTCATTTCCAAGTAGTCCTACCCACAGAATGACTGGCCGCAGCGGCCAGTCATTCGACCAGTCAGCAGGCCCGAGGATCGAATGCCCTCTGCCAGCTGGCTAACAGGTTTCGTAGTCTGGAGTCCTCCATGCCCATCGTCCGCATGACCGATCTCGATCTGCGAGGTCAACGTGTCTTGATCCGCGAGGATCTGAATGTCCCTGTCCAGGACGGTGTCGTGACCAGCGACGCTCGTATTCGCGCATCGCTCCCGACTATTCAGGCCGCCAAGAACGCGGGCGCTCGCGTGCTGTTGATGTCGCATCTCGGCCGGCCGGAAGAGGGCGTGTACAACGAGGAGTTCTCGCTCGCGCCAGTCGCGAAACGTCTGTCGGAATTGCTGGGTTACAAAGTCCGCTTCGAAAAGAACTGGCTCGACGGCGTCGAAGCTGCGCCGGGCGAAGTCGTTCTGCTCGAGAATGTTCGCTTCAACAAGGGCGAGAAGAAGGACAAGGAAGATCTCGCGCGCAAGATGGCGGCGCTCTGCGATGTGTTCGTGATGGATGCTTTCGGCACGGCTCACAGAGCTGAGGCGAGCACACACGGAGTGGCCAAGTTTGCGAAAGTCGCGTGTGCCGGTCCGTTGCTGATGAATGAACTCATCGCACTCGAAACAGCATTGCAGAAGCCGAAGCGTCCGCTGCTGGCAATCGTGGCCGGATCCAAAGTCTCTACCAAGCTCACGGTGCTCGAGAGCCTGATGGCCAAGGTCGACAAACTGATCGTCGGCGGTGGCATTGCGAACACATTCCTTGCAGCGGCGGGCCACAACGTGGGCAAGTCGCTCGTGGAAGCCGAAATGATTGATATCGCTAAAGGGCTTCTCGCTCGCTCCAAGGAGTTGAAGGTCGACATTCCGTTACCGACGGATGTGGTCGTCGCGAAGGAGTTCTCGGCGAATGCCGAGGCGGACGTGAAGAAGGTTGCTCAGGTCGGTCCCGAAGAAATGATTCTGGATATCGGTCCTGACACGGCCGAGAGCTTCGGACGTTTGTGTGGTCAGGCGGGAACGATCGTCTGGAACGGTCCCGTCGGCGTGTTCGAGTTCGATCAATTCGGCGAAGGCACGCGAACACTCGCCCAAGCCGTGGCTCGCAGTTCCGCATTCTCGATTGCCGGCGGCGGTGACACGCTTGCCGCGATCGAGAAATATCGAGTCGAGGACGACATCTCCTACATCTCCACTGGCGGAGGTGCGTTCCTGGAATTCCTGGAAGGCAAGAAGTTGCCGGCCGTGGCCGTCCTCGAAGAGCGTGCAGGCTGATTTTTCAAAGACGGGGACAGCGTCCTCGTTGAGCAGAAGACTCCATCGTTCAAATCAAAAGACAATTCCATGCTCCGCCGTACAAAAATCCTCACGACCTTAGGCCCTGCTACCGACAATCCCAAAGTGCTGGCGGATTTGCTTACCGCCGGCGCTGATGTCGTTCGCATCAACTTCTCCCATGGCGAGCCGCAGTTTCATGCGAACCGCGTGCAGATGGTGCGCGATGCCGCGAACAAGATCGGTAAGCAGGTGGCCATTCTGGGTGACCTGCAAGGTCCGAAGATCCGCATCGAGCGCTTCGCTGAAGGCCCCGTGCACCTGGTCGAAGGCGAGCCGTTCACGCTGGATGTCTCTCTCGAAAAGAAAGCGGGCACGGTTCGTAGCGTGGGCGTGGCTTACAAGACGCTCCCGCGTGACGTGCGAGCGGCTGACATGCTGTTGCTGAACGACGGTCAGATCGTTTTAGAAGTGACAGCGGTGGACGGGCCGCGTATCGAAACGCGCGTCGTGATCGGCGGCGAGCTCTCGGACAACAAAGGCATCAATAAGCAGGGCGGTGGATTGTCTGCTGGTGCATTGACCGACAAAGACCGCATTGACATCAAATTGGCCGCCGAACTGAACGTCGACTATCTCGCCGTATCGTTTGCTCGCGACGGCTCAGATATGGACGAGGCACGTCAGCTGCTGCGCAAAGAAGGGGGTCATGGCCTTCTCGTGGCGAAGATCGAGCGCACTGAAGCGATCGTGAATCTGGATCGCATCATCCAGGCAAGCGATGCGGTGATGGTGGCGCGCGGTGACCTCGGTGTCGAAGTGGGTTATGCCGAGCTGACGGGTTTGCAGAAGCACATCATCGCGTCCACACGTAAGCGTCACCGTGTCGTGATCACTGCAACGCAGATGATGGAATCGATGATTCACAACCCGATTCCCACGCGCGCTGAAGTCTCGGACGTGGCGAACGCTGTGATGGACGGAACCGACGCGGTGATGCTCTCCGGCGAAAGCGCGGTCGGCAAGTATCCGGTGAAAGCCGTCGAAGCCATGGCGCAGGTGATCCTGGGCGCCGAGAAATACGAGTCCTCGCATACGCCGATTCGCTATCGAAGCGAAGGAGGTGTGTTCGAGCGCACCGACGAAGCCATCGCAATGGCTGTCATGTACACGGCAAATCACTTGCGCGTGAAAGCTATTGTCGCCCTGACGGAATCGGGATCTACACCGCTGTGGATGTCGCGTATCAGGGCTGATATTCCGATCTACGCGTTCACGCGTCACGACATCACGCGTCGACGTGTGATGCTTTATCGAGGCGTGTATCCCGTAAGCTTCGATATCACGCATTCGGATGCACAGGCCGTCTACAACGATATCTTCAGACTCATGCTCGATCAGAAGATGGTCGAGGCAGGTGATCGCATCATCCTGACCCAGGGCGAACTCACCGGCGTGTCAGGCAAGACGAACTCGATGAAGATTCTTGAAGTGCGAGTCTGATTTTCGCACCGCTCGCGTGGACGCACTCAGCGCAAGGTCCCACGTGAGCGATCGCAGATCGCCTGTCCGTGCGTCGAGCGCGGTTGTTCCGTCGGATTGATGCGCCAATGACCACGCCGCGTCGCCTGTCGCGAGTCTGGCGTGACGTCAGCCTGTCAGTCCTCGCAGTTCTCGTGCTTGCTGTCGCTGGCGCGTGGCTTCTAGTGCAAGGAAGCTTGCCGAGATTGGACGGTGAGGTTCGCGGCCTTAAGGTCACGGCCTCGATTGAGCGCGACGATGCGGGCACTCCCACGATCAAGGCTGCCAGCCGTAACGATCTCGCATTCGCGACAGGCTTCGCGCACGCGCAGGATCGATTCTTCCAGATGGATTTGATGCGCCGAGCCGCCGCTGGCGAGCTTGCCGAGCTACTCGGCTCAACGGTTGTGGATCGTGATCGGGAATTCAGAGTTCATGGATTGAAGCGCGTCGCGCAGCAAGTCATTGCGGAAATGTCGGCAGAGCATCACGCGCTTCTTTTGAGTTACGTCGATGGAGTCAACGCGGGCCTGTCTCATCTGGCGGTTCGTCCCTGGGAGTATCTGCTGCTCGGTTCCTCGCCACG
>JBJMWN010000165.1:0-5403 GCA_045810085.1 Povalibacter sp.
CCGAGCGGGATCACATAGTTGGTGATGTTGTTGCCCAGCAGGCCTTCACGGCCGCTCGCGAGATTCTTCACGCCCAGTCCAGGTGGACCGTCCTTTTCCATGAGGTCGCCGGCCGACGCATCGTTCACTTGCGCCGTGTACAAGTAACTTTCGAAATCGACGATACGTGCGAGCGCATCATCCGGCAGCTTTCCGTTGAACTGCAGATGCGTGACTGCAGCTTCAACAGCCTGCGTTGCCAGCGTGGGCTGTCGCGCATCGGAAAAGATGTTCATGCCCGAAGGCAATCCCGTGACCGGATCGCGACTTGCAGGCAGTCCGTTCTTGCCGATGAAGGCGAATACGCCGAAGCCGTGATGTGTGAAGTACTTGGTATTTGCGACAACGCGCGGACGACGATAGATCGAGACCATCGGATTCGCGCTGTGCAATCCATACTGCGGATGCAGATTGCAGCCGGTGGGATCACGCACGACCTCGATCGAAAACTCCGGATCGATCCGCATGCCATCCGCAGCCTTCGGTGGCCACGGCAGGAAGATGCGAAACAGTCCGCGATCGAGCAGCAAGCTGTGCGACTTGGCATCTTCAGGCGGCAGGTCGGGACAATTCATGCCGTCGACCGGCGCGAAGATCGGATCTTTACCTTTCGTCTCGCGCCAGCGCTGCTGAATCGTTGCCACCGACAGTGACATTGCATTCGCTGGTTGATGACAACTCACGCATGCGCGGCCGTTCTCGCCAATCGGTTCGAAGAATGGATGTCCTTTAGTTTCGGTGAGTCCTGCTGTGTTGAGCAATCCGACTTGTCCGTGCTCATTCGGATAGGTGATGTACGGCGGCAAGGGCACGCCTTCGCCAGGTGCCCACCACCGCACCGCGGGCGCTTCACGCGACGCGGTGATCGGCGCCTCTTGTGCCTGCTGATTCTGCGGAGGCACGTGTCCTGCAACGCCGTTCGTTGCAGCACCGGGTGCGTCCGCTGCATGCGCCAGCGGAGTCAGCGCGAGCAGCGCGATTCGAACACAACTGGAAATGGCTTTCCGCAGTGACACGTCAGAAGTCGAACTTCGCACGCAGACCATACTGTCGCGGTGCGCCGTAAATGATGCCGCCCTGTGCGCTGCTTGCATCCTGCACCTGCGCTGCGATGTATTCCTCGTCGGTGACATTCGATACGAATGCTTCGAGCCGAAACGCTTCGATCGGAAACCACGTCACCCGCACGTCCGTGATCGTGCGTGACGGCACGACTGTCTCTGTGTAGCGGAAGGGCGTTGAGAGTTGCTCATCGAGATAGGAAGCCTGGATACGTGGTGTGAGCGTTGTGGATCCAAGCTGGAATTCATATTCGATACCGGCGGTCGCTGTCATCTCGGGTGCAAAAGGAATCGGTGAGCCTTCCGCAACCAGCCGATTGGTATTCGTCTGTGAATCTGTCAGCAGTGCGCTCTCAGTGAACTCGCTATCGAGTGCGCTGAGTCCGAGGTTGAATCCGAATCCTCCGAATCGACCGGTGAGTTCAAGCTCAGCACCAATGATCTTGGCGGGCGCAGCGTTGAGGGTATTCGGCAGCAGCGTGGGCGGCGTACCGACAGCCGTGAGTGAACCCAGTTGAATGCCGTCGTACTTCGAATAGAAAGCGGCGCCATTCAGGCGGAGCCGGCCGTCAGCAAGCGTTGTTTTCCAGCCGAGTTCGCCGACCTCGTTGACCTCAGGACCGTAGTCGGGGAGGCGAGGATCCAGATTGATACCGCCTGCTTTGTAACCGCGTGATGCCGTGGCGTAGAGCATGACGTCATCGTTGAGGAAGAATTTCAATCCCAAACGGCCAGTCGTCTCACTGGAGTCGACATCGGTGGTGCAGGGGAAGCATCCCGGCGGCGGCGGTCCTGGGATCACGTTGCGTGTGTACTCCTGACTGTCTTCAGAACGTCGCACGCCGACATCCACCGCCCAGCGATCGCTGAATCGCCAGTCAACCTGGCCGAACAGTGAGACCGACTCGTTCTTGAGCACCGTGTCGATCGTGGAATTGGATTGCACGAACGTGACGGTGTTGCGGTTGTCGCGCCAGACCTGCACCGGACTTTCTTCTTCCATATAGAAGCCGCCGATCACCCACTGCAGCGGACCATCGCCGCGCGAGAGCAAGTTCACTTCACTCACGAACGTCTCGAGCTCCTGATGCGTTTTGCCGACGCGACCCCGATACAGGTTCGTGTTCGCGCCGTTCGTTGGAAGGTTCGCTGGCACGGGCAACGCAGTGGCGGTGCGATCGCCATCGGCCTGGTCGGTGGTCTCGGCATCCAGATACGAAGCGAGCACGCGCAGCTGCGTGTCGGCGGGGAGATCGAACCGACCTTCGAGCGAGGCGCGATAACCCTTCTGATCCAGAAACGAGATCGCGTCTTCTTCGATCGTGAATGGATCAGCGGACACGAGGTCCTTACGATTCTTGATCGCGTTGTTATCAGTGTCACGTTCGAAATGCTCGTAGCGCAGATCGAACGTCATTCCGTCGGTAGGCCGATAGCGCACGGCGACGCGCGCGCCCGTGTCGGTGCCACTGCCCGGCTCGGTGGAGCTCGGTCCGATGTTGTCGGTGTAGCTGCCGCGATCGTCGTAGACGCCGGCAATGCGTACTGCGAGCTTCTCACCCAGAGGCACGTTTATCGCGGCCACGGTGCGATACCAATCTTCGCTTGCAGCGGTTTGATCAACGTAACCTGAAAGCTTTGAGAAGTCGGGCGCAGGTGTGCGGACATAGATCGCGCCGCCTGTTGAGTTCTGACCCGTTAGCGTGCCCTGAGGTCCGCGCAGCACTTCGATCGTGTCGATGTCGTAGAACGATTGTGCGATGAACTGCTCATGCGGAATGAACATGCCGTCGATGTAGTAGGCGACACCTGGATTGGACGTCGGTGCCGACTGTGCAATACCCACACCGCGGATGTTGATGAAGGTCGAACGGTTGTAGGTGTTGATCGAAACGCTGGGCGCGGCCTGCTGCAGATCGATCACGTTGTCGATGCCTTGTGCCGCAAGCGTGTTAGCCGTCATCACCGTTGCAGAGGCTGGAACGTCCTGAAGGTTGACCTCGCGACGCTCCGCAGTCACCACGACTTCTTCAAGCGCGGAACTCGATGCAGCTTCCTGTGCGTGGGCCGCTCCACTCAATGCAGTCGCGACAGCGACTGTGAGTGTGGTCGATGCGCGGAGCGCGTGTCGTTGACGTGGTGCCATGTTGATCCCCGGTGTGTTGTCGTCTTGTCCGAGGATTCTAGAAACCCGCGCGCGTTCGGAGGAAACACCGAATTCGTCTGAGGGTATAAGGCGTTCCGATGCCTACGCGCTCTGTGGCGAAGCAAGAATCGCTTGACGTTGTTCGGCAGAGAAGCCCAGCTGCGTCAGCACCTCTTGCGTGTGTTCACCATGCGTAGGTGGCGGTCCGTTGACGCCTGGTCCGTCTTCGCTCATCAGAAAGCCAGCGTTCACGATCGATACATCACTGCGATGTGCGAGGCCCGGGATTTCCAGCTTCAGTTTCACTTGCCGCTCGTCGAGCGCTGGCAATGCGACGGCCTCCGCGACATCGCGCACCATGCCGCATGGCAATCCTGCGGCGCTCAGGCGTCGCTCCCAGACTTCGGCGGGACTGCCCGCAAAGATGCTGGCGAGTTCCGCGTGTATGGCATCGGAATGCTTACGTCGCAGGTCCGGCGTTGCATAGCGGGGCTCACGCAACCAATGCGCGCAGTCGAGTTCTCTTGCGAGCGTTTCGAATTGCGACTGCTGGACCACGCCGAGCGAAATGGATCGGCCATCCGAGGCGGTGAATAGTCCCGATGTGGGTTGTCCGCTGTAGCCAACGTTGCCGGTGCGTTCAGGCTGTTGTCCGGTGACGAGGTAGGGCACCACCGCCGATGTCATGAACGCGATGCTGGCGTCGAACATTGCGACGTCGATGTATTCGCCGCGATTCTGTCGCTCGCGTCGCAACAGCGCAGCGAGAATTGCGAATGCCGCGGTTTGCCCGGTGAGGGTGTCGACGACCGGAAAGCCCACACGCGAAGGTTCATCTCCGTTCGCACCGCTCAACGTCATCATTCCGCTGGTGGCTTGCACGATGTTGTCGATCGCAGCCCAGTCGCGCCGAGGTCCGTTCTGACCGTAGCCGGAGATTGAGCAGTAGACGATTCGAGGCTGCAGTTCGCGAACCGATTCGTAGTCCAGCCCGAAACGCTGCATCACACCAGGACGAAAATTCTCTACGAGCACATCGCATGATTGAATGAGTCGGCGTGCCGCCTCGAGTGCCGGCGCGTGCTTCAGATCGAGCGTGACGGACTTCTTGCCCGCGTTCACGCCGATGAAGGCGGGCGCCATGCCGTCATAGCGTCGATCGTTGCCGTAGTAACGCAACGCATCGCCGCGACCTGGTGCCTCGATCTTGATGACTTCGGCGCCGAGCAGGTTGAGAAGATGCGTTGCGTACGGACCTGCCATGACATGGCTGAAGTCCGCGACACGGATTCCATCAAGAGGACGGCTCATGCTGATCCTTCGTGCATTCTGTGATTTCGCCAGCAGCGATACGGGGCACTAGTTCGCGCGCGCGCTCGAATGTGGGGACGCCATCGATTTCGTATCGGACGAGCGAATGCGCGCGGGTTTCGCCGTCGCGGATATAAATCGCTTCGAAGCGGGCTCTTTCTTCCGGTGGCATATTCAAAAACGTCACGTGCTGCTCGCGACCCATCGCATATCCCGCTTCATTGGCCGCGATGAGCTCAGAGGCGAGTGCGTCTTCCCAAACGGCAACGCCTCGCATCAGCAGTTCGCGTTGCCAGGGTTCAAGCGTCTTCCAGCGTCGCTCGCCCATCGCGCGTGCCGCGTATGCGCCTCGAGGAATGTCCATATCTGTGAAGTACTGTGCGACCTCTGCAAAGTGCAGCGACTTGAGCGTGTCTGCCGGAGCGACGACACCGTCGAGCACGCCCTTCGCGAGTGCTGAGTAGACCTCGCGCATGGGCATATCGACCGGGTCTGCACCGAGATCCTTGAGCACCGCCAGCAGTTCGGAAGGCGCACGCAGACGCAGTCCCTTCAAATCTGCAAGGGTGCGAACAGCTCTATCGCGCGTCACAAGCCCCGGCAGATTGCCTCCCTGCACCGCGAGCACCTGCAGTCCATGCAGCTCTCGATCGAACTGCGGATCAGCAGCGGCAAGACACCGATAGAGTTCGGTCTGCTGCTTGTATGTTTTGAGTCCTGCATAGAAACCCGCTTGAGTTCGTTGCAAGTGAGCGCCGCCTCGCGCGTAGATCGGTGTGATCAGTCCGATGTCAGCCACGCTGTGTCGCAACTCCATCAGTGAGTGCTCGGAAGACAGCAGCGATC
>JBJMWN010000166.1:0-3925 GCA_045810085.1 Povalibacter sp.
ACCAGTCGCGAGGCCACGTTCTGGGCGACCAGAATGCACGAGAGGGGCTGGTACGCTTCTCCGGAGAAGAGCTCAAGCACCAGGAACTGTTTCGACGCCTGGAGCAGATGATGGCGGCGGACATGCCTGCTGGCTACAGGATGGTCGCGGATCCAAACGAGGTGGCAGGCGTCGTCCTTGGCAAGAGCGCCTGGGCGGTGCTCGCGCTCACCTGTCACATCGAGCTCTTCGTGCAGGCTCACTACGAACAGAGCATCGCTCCGCGCGTGGAAGTGTGTCCGCTGTTCAAGGACGTGTTCCAATTTCATTGGCGTGATGAATGCCAGCATGTGGTGCTCGATGAGCTCGAGTGGACCGCGGAGCATGCAAAGCTCTCCGCCGACGCTCGAGATCAGGCTGTCGATGACCTCATCGCATTGGTCGGTGCCGTGGACGGCATACTTGCTGCGCAATCGAAAGCGGACGCGGAGTATTTCCTCAGCGTCGCAGGTCGTGCATTCACACAAGTGGAAACGCAGCGCATCGAGTCTGCTGTGTTCGCCGCCTATCGCTGGCAATACATCGTCTCCGGCGTACAGCACGTGCACTTCGGCCGGCTGCTCAGCAGCATGACAACTTCCGCGCAAATGCTGCGAATCACGACAGCGCTGCAGCCAATCATGCAGGCATGAGCTGCGGCAACGATCGCAAATTAGTCTGAGGAGCGAAGACGAGTGCGGGACGCGTACGGACGCGCGTTCCACACTCGCTTTCCGTTTGTTGTCCTTCGCCCGCCGTTCTGCCTTGACCGCCAACAGCTGTGTTGCACCGTCAACTCGCGCGCGTAGCTAGGGCCGCATGTTTGATGAAAAAGATCAAGGGCGCGATGAGCCAGTTTGTCCGGATTCGGCGCATGTACAGGTGTCCACATCAATCAACGACGCTGACAAGCACGGGAGAATCATGAACAAGAAGCTTTTGATCATAGTAGCTGCGAGTACCTTTGCCGGATCACCGGCCGCATACGCTGAGCCGGTGACATACGACTTCACCGGTACGGGCTACGTCCTTACATTCACAGGGGTAGGTGACGAGCCCACGTACCAGGAGACGACGTTCACGGGCACTGTCACGTTCGATGTGCTCGCTGACGGCCCGAGCGGTCCTGACTCCTATTTACAGAACACCGCGGCGCAGGATCGCAGTGGCTGGGTACAGTCGGACTTCAACATTCAATGGGCGGGCCATAGCTTCAATCCCGCCGCGGTGGCGGGGCAGCACTACAGCGACTCGACTACGACCGTTTTTGACAACGATGAAGGCGTCGTCGACAGGCTCGGTAATCGCGAGTACTACGAAGGCTCTAAGGGC
This sequence comes from Povalibacter sp., assembly GCA_045810085.1. Taxonomy (GTDB): domain Bacteria; phylum Pseudomonadota; class Gammaproteobacteria; order Steroidobacterales; family Steroidobacteraceae; genus Steroidobacter. The sequence goes on from JBJMWN010000166.1 coordinate 1,351, forward strand.
GACACCGATTACATCTCTTATGCTGAGCTGTTGCGGAGCACGAACGACATCTCATGGCTGAGCGGTCTCTCGTTCGATGTGACAGTCGGTCTCGCACCTCGCGGTGGCCCCGACAACTACGCCGACAACTACGTGGATTTTGCGAATGTATCGGTAACCTTCAATGCGGCCGAGGCGCGATACGACGTTGGCGGCTTCTCCGGCAACGTTGCGCTCACATCGCTCACACCGCGGGCGACCATCGATATCAGACCAGACCGAATCAATCCGATGCGCCAAGGCGTGATCCCGGTAGCAATCGTGACAACTGCCGCATTTGATGCCGCGACGGTAGACGCAAACACGGTGCTGTTCGGCCGATCGGGCGTCGAGGCAGCGCCCTTACAGTGGGCATTGAAAGATGTTGATGCAGATGGGGACCTCGATCTGATGCTGCATTTCGTCGCACAGACCACAGGAATTCAGTGCGGCGATACATCTGCCACTGTCGCCGGAGCGACCGTCAACGGCCAGAAGTTTGCGGGGTCGGATTCCTTCGATGGGCGATGCCACTAGTGCTGGCCACTAACGCAGAAAAGAGAAAGAGAGTCTTAAGGACGCCGCCCCCTCAGGGCGGCGTCTTCTTTTCAGGGGCTCGCGTTATCTATTTGCGGCGTGCCAGTCGCGCAAGGATTTCCTGCTTCGAGGGTTGCGACTGCAGCCACTCGGCGAACTCCACGACGCGTTCGTAGTCGTTCCCTAACAAGTCGCGCAGCCGCTGTTCTTCCATGGCGATGGTTAGTCCGGCGCGAACCGCGTATTGCCACGACTGGGTGAAGACCTTGGTGAACTCGCCCGATGCTGCGAGGCCTTCAACCAGTTCCCATTCGCCCTTGTCGAGCCAGATCTCCTCGCAATGCGGGCAGTAGTCGACGCGATTGGTCTTGTCGCTGCGGATGCGGTACTTGCTCATCAGCGAGCGGCACTTCGGGCATTTTTTTGCGCCAATGGAATCGGCAGGCTCGAAGTCGGGCTCGGCGGCCGGTGTCGCCCGAAGCGCGCCCTTGTCCTGTTTTTCACGCCAGGCCCGATACGCCACCAGGCTCACCAGCGTTCCAAGGCACTTGCCGCAGCTGTAACCCGCCAGGTCGTCGGTCAGAAGAGTGTGGACCAATACCGAGTGGTCACATTGCGGGCATAGCGCCATGCGATCGGATGGAGTGCGTTAAGGCAAGTGACCCCGCGTCGCCAATGGACACGGGGTTCAGTTGTTTGTCCGGATCGCTACTGGTGGCTCGGCGCGTCGGCGGGCTTCTCTTCGCCGTCACGCCCGCTACGTCCCGTAGCGTTCATGAGCGTCTTGAAGATTTCGTCCTGCACCGAACGCCAGCGCTGGTAGTTACGCTGCGCGACACCGGCGACGGTTTCCACCGGATCCATTCCGACGACCGCCTTCACCTTCTCACGCAGTTCCCGCTGCTGCGATCCGAACAGCTTCATGCTCTGCTCTAGATAGCTGCTCAGCATGTTCTGCAGATTGCCGCCGTAAGAACGGATCACTTGCGAGAGGAAATCGCGGCTCATCACCGGATCGACACCGTGTTCCTGCTCGGCGATCACCTGCAGCAGAATGCTGCGCGTGATGTCGTCCTGCGACTTCTTGTCGATGACTACAAACTCGATGCGTTCGAGCACGAGCGAGCGGATGTCGCTGAGCGTGATGTACTTGCTTTGCACCGTGTCGTAGAGACGTCGGTTCGGGTATTTCTTGATTACTCTTGGTTCGCTCATGCCTTCATCCTCCGTGTGGGCCCTACCTTAGTACACCTTCTTGAACCCCACAATTTTCACCTTACGATTCTGCTTCGCTGTCTCCCGGACCGGACAGCCGAACCTCGGTCCTGCCCGCAAGCGCTTGTGGCCGCCAGTGCGCAACTGCCCAATTCCACACATCTTTAATAGAGGAGTCGGCCAGGTCGGGGGGTGGGGCCTGCGACAAATACGTAAGGGTCGAAACGAGCAGCGTGGGAGCCGCCGCCGGATCGATTGGGGTGGCATTGCATGTTTTGGATAGTTTGGTGCCGTCCGGTTCCAGCAGCAGCGGAAGGTGTCCATAGATAGGTCCAGGCAGCGCGAGCGCATCGAGCAGATCGATTTGCCACGGTGTGCTGCTCAGCAGGTCGGCACCGCGCACCACCCGGGTCACACCCTGGAATGCATCGTCGACCACCACCGCGAGTTGGTAACTCGCGATGCCGTCACGTCGCTGTACGACCACGTCTCCACACTGCTCGAGATCGAAGTGCTGGGGGCCCAGGTACAGATCGTCGAAGTGGACAGGCCGTTCGCGCACGTGGAAGCGCAACGCGGTCGGGCCAGCCTTCGTGGGTCCGGATCGGCAGGTACCTGGGTAACCCTGTGCCTCCTCATCGAGACTGGCGAGGTCCTTGCGCGAGCAACTGCACGCGAAGATGCGGCCACCTTTCGTAAGCGACGCAATCGCTTTGGCGTAAGCCGCGCGCCTTGTGCTCTGGAAGAGGACTTCGCCGTCCCACTCGAAGCCAAAGGCTTCGAGGGTGCGCAAAATCGCGTCGGC
>JBJMWN010000167.1:0-4501 GCA_045810085.1 Povalibacter sp.
CTGTGCTCTGCGTGTTCTTTGTGATTACTCCTTAAATTCTGGTCTTCCCATCGGAGCAGTTGAATGGAGATGTTGTCTGATCCGCAGGTGTGGCTGGCCTTCGTCACACTGACAGCCCTGGAAATCGTTCTGGGCATCGACAACATCATCTTCATTTCCATTTTGGTGAGTCGTCTGCCGAAAGATCAGCAGGCACGCGGCCGCACGATCGGTCTCAGTCTCGCGATGCTCACGCGCATCCTGCTGTTGCTATCGATCACCTGGGTCATGGGACTCCAGGCTGACCTGATTGAAGTTTCCGGAATCGGCATCTCGGGACGTGACGTGATTCTGATCGGCGGCGGCTTGTTCCTTCTGGCGAAGAGCACGCTCGAGATTCATCACGGGCTGGAAGGCGAAGGGGATGAACACACTGAAGGTGCTGCCAGAGCCACGTTCATCGGCGTGATCACGCAAATCGCCATCATCGATATCGTGTTCTCACTTGACTCGGTGATCACCGCCGTGGGCATGGTGGATCATGTGCAAGTGATGATCGCGGCCGTGATCGTGGCGGTGATCATGATGATGTTCATGGCTGGACCGATCGGCAACTTCGTCGACCGTCATCCGACGATCAAGATGCTCGCATTGTCCTTCCTGATTCTGATTGGCGTGGCGCTGATCGGCGAAGGCTTCGGTTTCCATATCCCGAAAGGCTACATCTACTTCGCGATGGCCTTCTCCGTCGCAGTCGAAGCGCTCAACATCCAGGTCCGCAAGCGGCAGCTTGGCAAGAACGATCCGGTGAAGTTGCGCAAGAAGCTGGAAGAAGAATCAGGACCGAGCGTTCCCTGATCTGGGCGACAAGCCGGACTCAGCTCCGGCTTGCGTGTGCTTCAGATATCCGAGTGACTATGCCGCGAGCGGTCGCTTCGCCAGCTTGCTGTTCTTGCGGCTGTAGACGAAGTAGATGACGAAGCCTGCGATGATCCAGATGCTCATCCACAGCCAGTTGTCGCGGAACGCTCGCAAGAACAGATAGAGACAGGCGATTGCACCGAGCGGACAGATGACCCAGGCGAAAGGCACGCGGAAGGGTCGAGGGAGATCTGGGCGGGTATAGCGCAACACCAGAACACCCACGCAGACAGTGGCAAATGCCAGCAGCGTTCCCATCGACACCAGATCGCCGAGAACATCGAGGGGCAACAATCCCGCCAGCACGGCTGCAAGTGCTCCTACGAACACAGTGCCGAGATAGGGCGTTTGAAACTTCGGATGAACACGGCCGAAGAACTTGCCGATCAGTCCGTCGTTCGACATCGCATAGAACACGCGTGTCTGGCCGATCATCATCACCAGAATCACCGAACTCAAACCGGCTATCGCGCCGATCTCGACGAAGATTTTCAGCCAGGCCAGATCAGGATAGTGTTCGAGTGCGGTGGCAACAGGCTTTGCAGTGCCCAGCAGGTTGTACGGCATGATGCCCGTGAGCACGCCCGAGACTGCGATGTACAGCAACGTGCAGAAAGCGAGTGAGCCGAGAATGCCGATCGGCATGTCGCGCTGCGGATTACGTGCTTCCGAGGCAGCGGTCGAGACGGCATCGAATCCAATGTAGGCGAAGAACACGACCGTAGCGCCGCGGATCACGCCGTCGAAACCGAACTTGCCCGGACCTTGTGCCGGTGGAATGAACGGATGCCAGTTCTCGGGGTTTACGTGGCGAACAGCGAACACCATGAACAGGAAAATCACGGTGAGCTTGATAGCGACGATGACAGAATTGACCGCAGCAGATTGTGAAATGCCGCGATAACAAAGCGATGCGATCGCCACCACGATGATCATCGCGGGTACGTTGATCAGCCCGCCTGTCGAAACGAGCGCGTGCTCAGAGAATCGAAACGGCGCGTTCGAGAGCGCGTCCGGGAGTGAGATCGACACGCCCATGAAACCGCCGATTGATTGCAGCAATCCGTTGAAGTAGCCGCCCCATCCGACCGCTACCGTAGCGACTGCTACCAGATATTCGAGCACCAGCATCCAACCGATGAACCAGGCGACGAGCTCGCCGAGCGTTGCGTAAGCGTACGAATAGGCGCTGCCGGAAACGGGCAACATCGAAGAGAACTCTGCGTAGCACAGACCTGCAAGTGCGCAGGCAAAGCCGGCCATGACGAAGCTCAGCGTAATCGCAGGACCTGCGTGATTGGCCGCTGCTTGCCCCGTCATCACGAAGATACCGGCACCGATGACTGCGCCGACACCAAGCAGCACGAGTTGCCGCGCGGTGAGCGCGCGCTTCAAGGTTTTTGCTTCGGGTTGCGCGCTGTCGGCGGGTTCGCCCGCATCGACATGTGGATCACCGGTGAGAGACTTGGTTCTGAACAGGTCCACGCGACTCCTCCCCAACAGTTTTATGGCAGGCACAGTGCAAGAGAGAGTGCCTTGACCAGAAGGGGCTGGTGTCAGACGTCGGGCGACTCGCTCATCCAGTGACTTGGCGCAAGACTCTAGCGGAGCAGTTGCGCAAAAGCGAGGCAGCACAGTCGCCGCTTGTCTCGGGTCGAGAGAGTGATCGATCGCTGGATACAGCTACGCATCCAGCCCTTGAATTTGGACTAGTCGCGAAGCGATTCAGGAATATGAGGACGCAGCAGTTCGAGGAGCGGCGTATACACCTTCGGCGAACCGGCAAGAATATGAGGCTGCAATTTATAGTCGGCTCCGTTCAGCGTGCCGACCATTCCACCCGCCTCGGTGATCAACAAGGTGCCCGCGGCTGTGTCCCACGGTGATAGTCCCATCTCCCAGAAACCATCCAGACGTCCTGCCGCTACATAAGCGAGATCCAACGCAGCGGCGCCTGGTCGGCGGATGCCTGCAGTTTGCTGAGTCACGGCCTTCATCATCGCCATGTAGTTGTCCAGCCAATGAAGGTTGCTGCGATAAGGGAAACCAGTACCGATCAGCGCGCCTTCCAACCCAATGTGACTGCTTACACGAATGCGCCGTCCATCAAGTTGCGCACCTTCGCCGCGAGAAGTCGTGAACAACTCCTGGCGCAGGGGATCGTAGACGACCCCGTGCTCGAGGCGGCCACGACGTTGAATGCCGATCGAAACTGCGAATTGCGGAAAACCATGTAGGAAGTTGGTGGTGCCATCGAGCGGATCGATGATCCACACGAATTCATCGTCGCCCGAACGCCCGTTGCTGTGACCACTTTCTTCCGCAAGCACGCCATGATCCGGATAGTGCTTGCGAATGGTTTCGATGATGTCGCGCTCGGCCTGGACGTCGATCTCTGAGACGAAATCGTTCTGGCCTTTTCTTTGCACATCGAGGCGATGCAGGCGATTCATGCCGCGGACGATGATTTCTCCGGCTCGGCGAGCTGCGCGGATAGCAATATTGAGCAGTGGCTGCATGAAAACCTCGAGGCAGGATTTGGCAAAGAGCGGAGGGGCGCGAAGGCACCTCGGAGGAGGGTAGAATACCAGCACACGAGTGATGACGTGATCCTCGAGATCACCGAATCATGCGAGTCGAAGTTCCGTCATCGAACACATCATCAGCTCGTCGCGCGGTCAGTTTCAGCACGCACATGTCCATTCGAATTGTCCTTGTCGAACCGCAGCATCCCGGCAACATCGGTGCTGTAGCGCGCGCCATGAAGAACATGGGCTTGCGCGAACTGCGTCTGGTCCGTCCTGCGCAATTCCCTCATCCCGATGCAATTGCACGAGCATCCGGTGCCGATGACGTGCTGGCTTCAGCGCAGGTGCACACGGATTTCGATGCGGCCATCGCAGATTGCGGGCTGATCGTCGGCACAAGCGCGCGTCCACGCCATCTGCCCTGGGAACTTCACGAACCACGTGAGTGCAGCGCCAGGATCGTTCAAGCATCTCGCGCTGGCGGTGCTGCAGTCGTATTTGGTGCAGAACGCACGGGGCTCACGAACACCGAATTGCAGCGCTGCAATCTGCTGCTCACGATTCCCACCGATTCGGATTACAGCTCGCTGAATCTCGCGATGGCCGTGCAGGTCGTCACTTATGAGTTGTGGTTGGCGATGCGCCCCGGTGCGCCGCCTCAGCCGGAACCGGATGTACCGCTTGCGAGCGCTGGTGAGATGGCCCGCTTTTACGAGCACGTCGAACAGGTGCTGGAACAGATCGATTTCAAAGATCGAACGGGTCGCGGACATCTGATGACGCGCATTCGACGTCTGTTCAATCGCGCGCAGCTCGATCAGAACGAGATGAATATTCTTCGCGGCATTCTCACTGCAGTCCAGGGTCGTCGTCGACCCGCGGCAACTCGAGCAGCTGAGCAGTTCGCTGACTCAGGGGATACTTTGCCCGGAGAGAAACGCAATGTGTCATGAGTTACTGCTGCAGTTTTCACTTGAACCTGTACCGTTGATTTCTGATTCGCGCAGGTACTCGCTGGCTGTTTGTTTCTTCGCGGCGGAATCCCATGGCTGAACTCCCCATCTATCTCGACT
>JBJMWN010000168.1:0-9779 GCA_045810085.1 Povalibacter sp.
AAGCTCGATGATGTTGTGCTCGGTCACGACTCGCTCGAGGACTATCTGAAAGATGGCTCGTATTTCGGTGCCATCGTCGGACGCTATGCCAATCGCATCGGCGGTGCGCAGTTCACCATCGATGGTCAGACTTACAAGCTCGCCGCGAACAACGGCCCGAACTCATTGCATGGTGGTCTCAAAGGTTTCGACAAAGCTGTCTGGCACGCAGAGTCAAAACAAACGGACGACGGCGCTGCAGTGGTATTGACCCACACCAGTCCCGACGGTGAGGAAGGCTATCCCGGCGCGTTGTCAGTGACGGTCACCTATTCGTTCAACAACAAGGGTGAGCTGGCGCTCGACTATCAGGCCACGACAGACAAGGCCACGGTCGTGAACCTCACGAATCACAGCTATTTCAACTTAGGCGGTGATGGCTCAGGTGATGTGCTTGGCACCGAACTCACGATCAATGCGGATCAATACACACCGACCGACGACACTTTGATTCCCACCGGTGAGCTCGCACCAGTCGATAGCACACCGCTCGACTTCCGCACCAAAACGCCGATCGGCGCGCGTATTGCAGATCCGAAGCTGAAGCTCGCACTTGGCTACGACAACAATTTCGTGATCAATCGCAATGCTGAAGGATTGATCCTGGCAGCACGCGCTGAAGATCCGAAGTCAGGCCGCACGATGGACGTCCTCACGACCGAACCCGGTGTGCAGCTCTACACTGCCAATCATCAGAACGGCAATGTCGGCAAAGCGGGTCACGTCTACAACAAGTACAACGCGTTCTGTCTCGAGACGCAGCACTATCCGGACTCACCGAACAAGCCATCGTTCCCCACGACGACGCTGCGTCCCGGCGAGACTTTCAAGTCGCGCACCGTCTACGCGTTCGGAGTGCAGTAGCACGAGGCGCAAGCAAGCGACTGGCCACTGGCCGCTGGCCAGATCAAGACTCATCATCACGCGCGTTTACTGAAGTGATCGCAAGTTGAGAGTGTCGGCTCCGACACTCTCTCTTTCTCTTCTCGATCCGTTCTCTTTCTTCTCTCTGGCCAGCAGCCAGTAGCCGGCTCTCAGTCGCCCGCTGCCCCTTCCTGTGAATACGTATGCAGGCTCTCGTTCTCGACTAGTGCCTCCCGCTAAGCTGCGCGCATTCGCATGCATCGTCACGCCGATGCAGTTTGGGGGAACACACTATGACGCAACCACCCTGGTGGCGTGGCGCGGTGATCTACGAGATCTATCCGCGAAGCTTCAGCGACAGCAACGCCGATGGTATTGGCGATCTGCACGGCATCATCTCGCGACTGGACTATGTCGCGAGCATCGGTGTGGATGCGGTCTGGATTGCGCCTTTCTTCAAATCGCCCATGGCGGATTTTGGTTACGACGTTTCGGACTATCGAAGCGTCGACCCCATGTTCGGATCCATGGAGGACTTCGATCGACTTCTGGCGCGTGCACATGAGCTCAAGCTCAAGGTCATCATCGATCAGGTTCTGAGTCACACCTCGAACGAGCATCCCTGGTTCAAGGAAAGCCGTTCGAATCGCAGCAATCCAAAATCAGACTGGTATGTGTGGGCTGATCCGAAGGAAGACGGCACGCCGCCAAACAATTGGCTGTCGATTTTCGGTGGTGTTGCGTGGCGCTGGGAGCCGCGACGAGGCCAGTACTATCTCCATAATTTTCTCGCCTCGCAGCCAGACCTGAATTTTCACAATCCCGAGGTGCGCCGGGCTGTGCTCGACAATCTGCGATTCTGGTTGGACAAAGGCGTCGATGGATTGCGCCTCGATGCCATCAACTTCTGTTTTCACGATCCGCAGCTGCGCAACAATCCACCGAAGCCGCCTGAGTTGCGCATCTCACGCGCGTTCAGTCCTGAGAATCCCTACGCCTATCAATTTCATCACTACGACAACACGCGTCCCGAGAACCTGGTGTTCTTGAATCAGCTGCGCTCATTGCTCGATGAGTATCCGCACACCGTCGCGTTGGGAGAGGTTTCTTCCGAAGATCCACTGGCGAGCATGGCTGAGTACACCAGCGGTGATCGGCTGCATATGGCCTACAGCTTCGAGCTCCTTTCCGATGATTCGTCTGCTGAGCACTTACGCACTACGGTGCAAACGCTTGAAGCACACATGTCTGAAGGTTGGCCTTGCTGGGCATTGTCCAATCACGACGTGCGTCGCGTGGTCACTCGGTGGGGCGGAGCAGAACCATCGCCGGCACTCGCGAATCAACTGCTCGCGCTGTTGTGTTCGCTGCGTGGCTCGGTGTGCCTCTTCCAGGGAGAAGAGCTTGGGCTCCCCGAAGCGTCTCTGCCTTACGATGCACTGCGCGATCCGTATGGCATTGCGTTCTATCCGAACTTCAAAGGACGCGATGGCTGCCGCACGCCGATACCCTGGAATGATGCCGAATTCGCCGGCTTCAGTACGGTTCCTCCGTGGTTGCCTGTTGCTCACGAGCATCGTGGTCTGTGCGTACTGCGACAGGAACGAGATCCGTATTCAACGCTGAATCAGTTCCGAGCATTCTTGCGCTGGCGCAAACAGCATCCAGTGCTGGTGATCGGTGATATCACTCTGCGTTCGATCCATGAATCGGTGTTCGCTTTCGAACGCACTTCAGGTCCGGATCGCATCTTTCTCGCATTCAATCTGTCGCCTCACGCGCTCCAGCTCGACGTTCCATTGTTGCGGGAATTCAAGCAGATCGAGTCTGTCGGACTGCTCTCAGGCGAGCTTGCGGGTTCGGCTCTGCAGCTACCAGCGCACGGAGCGGTGTTCGCTCAGCCACGGTGACGAATCAACAGTGCTGTATGCAGCGTTGCCAGTCCGCCACAGCGAATCTGCGTTCATGAATACGTATGCAGACCATTGTGGAGCGTGAGTGCCGGGTCCTACGATGACCCGCATTCCAAAGAAGGGGGAAATGATCGTGTGTGCCGTGTGACTTGCTGAAGTCGAGAACTTCAGCAGCACAACGACATGCACGTGAGTCGGCTAGGCCATGCTGCATATCGTCAGCACACCGATGCTTTCATTCGTACGCGCCGCTACGGTTGCGTTCGCGCTTTTGTCCGTGAGTGTCGTACACGCGGTCGAAAGTCGCGCTGCTATTGAGTCGCCCTCCGGCCTGCTTCGCGTTGAGTTATCGGTGGATGGCGATGGTCGCCCCGGCTATACCGTCGAACGCAACGGTAAGGCTGTGATCGAAGCGTCGCGACTGGGCTTTCTGCTCGCCGATGTTCCGAAGCTCGAGCGCAACTTCGCCATCGAGTCGCAGGCAACTCGCAGCAACGACGACACATGGGAACTCCCCTGGGGTGAACGTCGATACGTTCGCAATCACTACAACGAACTGCGTGTGCGGCTCAAAGAAAAAGTGCAGGCCCAGCGTGCGCTCGACGTCGTCTTCCGTGTGTACGACGACGGCCTGGGCTTTCGTTATGAGTTTCCAGATCAGGCGAGCCTGAAGCACGTCAACATCGTCGATGAGCTCACCGAATTTGCGGTGGCGACGCCAGCAACTGCCTGGTGGATTCCGGCGGGCGAATGGAATCGCTACGAATATCTGTATCGCACGACGCCACTGAGTGAAGTGAGTCAGGCGCACACGCCGATCACGGTCCGCACCGAAGACGGACTGCACATCGCATTCCACGAAGCGGCACTCATCGACTATTCGTCCATGTGGCTGCGTCGAGTCGATGGACAGCGTCTCAAAGCAACGTTGTCTCCATCATCGTCGGGCCCGCGCGTCGTGCGCGATGCGCCGTTTACTACGCCCTGGCGAACGATGGAGATCGTCGACACCGCCGCCGGACTCGTGAACTCATCCGATCTGATTCTGAATCTGAACGAGCCGAACAAACTTGGCGACGTGTCGTGGGTCAAGCCGATGAAGTACGTCGGCATCTGGTGGGGCATGCATCTGGGTACGCAGACCTGGTCGTCCGGTCCGACTCACGGTGCGACCACTGCGAACACGATGCGCATGATCGATTTTGCCGCGAAGAACGGCTTCGGCGGCGTGCTGGTCGAAGGTTGGAATCAGGGATGGGATGCCGACTGGTTCGGCAATGGTGAGAGCTTCAGCTTCACGCAGCCGTACCCTGATTTCGACATCGAGAAGATTGCGGCCTACGGCAAAAAGAAAGGTGTGGTGCTCATCGGTCATCACGAAACTTCCGGAAACATCGCGCATTACGAAGAGCAACTGGATGCCGCGCTCGATCTGTATCAGCGCCTTGGAATTCCGGCAGTGAAGACGGGCTATGTCGCGGATGCGGGTGGAATCAGAGCGCGCGCCGACGACGGCAGCATTCACTACGAGTGGCACGATGGTCAGGTGATGTCGCGTCATCATCTGAAAGTGGTGACCGAAGCAGCGAAGCGTCACATCGCGGTGAACGCTCACGAGCCGATCAAGGATACCGGCCTGCGTCGTACGTATCCGAACTGGATTGCTCGCGAAGGCGCTCGCGGCATGGAATACAACGCGTGGGGCGATCCGCCGAATCCGCCTGAGCACGAATCGATTCTGGTCTACACGCGCCTTCTCGGTGGACCGATGGATTTCACGCCGGGCGTTCTCAGTCTCAAAGGAAAGAATGGTCAGGCCATTCAATCGACGATTGCGAAGCAGCTCGCGCTTTACGTCGTGCTCTATAGCCCGATTCAGATGGCCGCTGATCTGCCCGAGAACTACGAGCGAAATCCCAAACCTTTCCAGTTCATCAAAGATGTGCCTGCGGATTGGAGCGACTCGCGTGCACTGAATGGTGAGGTGGGCGACTTCATCACGATCGCGCGCAAGGACCGGCACAGCGATGACTGGTATCTGGGCAGCGTGACCGATGAGTTGGCTCGCAAGATTTCGGTGAAGCTCGACTTTCTCGATGCGGCACGTCGCTATCGCGCACAGATCTACCGGGATGGCGACGGTGCTGATTGGAAGAACAATCCGCACGCCATCGCAATCGAGTCTCGCGACGTGACCCGCGAGGACACACTTTCTCTGGCGTTGGCTCCAGGTGGTGGGCAGGCGATTCGATTTGTAGCGCTGAAGTGAGGGCATGCACTCCAGCGGAAGATTGTGGTCAATGGTTTGAATAGTTTCGGCGCAGACATGCGTCGTATTTATGGGGGATACGTCAATGAACAATGGCAGAAACACACAGATTGAACGGGCGGTGACCCGGGCCTTGCGTACGCGATCGAGCGTGCTGCTCGGTGCGGCCGTATTGAGTTTGGGCGCAACCTCTGCGTTCGCTGAAGAAACAACGAACGCCGGAGTGGAAGAGATCATCGTCACCGGCATTCGCGCCAGCATCGAGAGTGCGATTGCGGTCAAGAAGAACGATTCTTCCATCGTGGAAGTCGTCTCGGCGGAAGACATTGGCAAGCTTCCGGATTCGTCGATTGCTGAGTCGATCGCGCGACTGCCGGGCGTTGCTGCTCAACGTACGAATGGCCGTGCACAGACACTTTCCATCCGCGGCCTGGGTCCCGACTTCACAGTCACGACCTTCAACGGCCGTGAGCAGGCGTCGACGAATGACAATCGTACGGTGGAGTTCGACCAGTACCCCTCGGAACTGGTGAGCCAGGTCAAGATCTACAAGACGCCCGATGCCGGCATGGCGTACCAGGGCATCGCGGGCACGACGGATATTCAGACTGTGCATCCGCTGAACTACAGCAAGCGCACGGTGGCCGTCACTTATCGCAAAGAATACGACGCTCAGGACGCCAACATTCCGGGACTCAGTCGCGACGGCGATCGCGCGAACGCGACGTATATCGATCAGTTCGCGGACGGCACGCTCGGTGTGGCGATCGGTCTCGCCTACAACAAGAGTCCTTATCAGGCACAGACGCGCGAGCCATGGGGCTACGCCGACGCACCCAGTGGCGACAAGGTGATCGGTGGTGACAAGGACGGTATTCAGTCATCGTTCTACGAGCGCATGGGCTACATGGCCGTCGTCGAGTACAAGCCGACCGATCAGCTGCACATGGTGCTCGATGCCTATCACTCCGACTTCAAGGAATTGCAGACCATTCAGCGTCTGGAGTACGGCACGATCTGGTCGGGCGCAACACTCAACAACCCTGGCGAACTCGAAGCTGGTCGTATCACCTCCGGCACGTTCACCCAGATACCTTTCCAGGTCGTTGAGAACTACAACAACGATCGCCGAGCCGATGTTGATTCGATCGGCTTGAACACGCAGTTCGACATCAACGAAAACTGGGGTGTGAACGCTGACCTCAGTTACTCGAAAGTTGACCGCGACGATCTGCGGCTGGAATCCACCGCTGGCAATGGCAAGGCGGGCGATCTGGCATTTCCGGCGCAGGCGGAAACTGTCGGCTTCACCACAGACGCTGATGGCATTACGCATCTCACACCGTCGCTCGACTACAGCAGTTACGACACGGTCTTCCTGACCGATCCAGGTAACTGGGGTGGTGGTCCGCGCCGTTCCGGTTTCGTCGGACATCCGAACATTGAAGACGAGATCAAGGCGATTCGTCTCTCAGCGGATCGCAAGCTCGACTCCTTTGTCGACAACATCGGCTTCGGCGTCAATTACGCGGAGCGCACGAAGTCGAAACAGAACTGGCAAAGCAATCTGTGGTTGCCTGGAGATGTTTCGCATATGGCGATTCCGGAGCAATACCGCACGAGCAGCACTGATTCGTCGTTCTTCGGTACGCCTCACGGCATCGTGGGTTACGACGCGCTGGGGCTGTATCACAGCGGTTTCTGGCAGCCGATCGATTCTCTTTATGACCCAAACGCGAACATCAACGATCGTATTGCCGATGTGACCAACACCTGGAAGGTGACCGAGAAGCTCACGACGGCATTCGTGAAAGTTGGGATCAATACCGAGGTTGGAAGCCTGCCGCTCACGGGCAACATCGGCCTGCAAAGCCTCACGACGGATCAGTCCTCCGATATCAACTACACCTCAGGCACTGTGATTCCGGGAACGACGGATCTGAACTATTCCACTGTCACGCAGGGTGCGAAGTACACGGATCTGCTGCCCAGCCTGAACCTGGCGCTCGAGTTTCCGCATGACATGAAGCTGCGATTCGGAGCAGCCATCACAGAAGCTCGTCCTCGTATGGATGACCTGGCCGGTGGTGCAGGCTATTCGGTGCAGCCGAACGGCAGTCCCGTGATCAGCGGGTCGGAGACGTTCTACTGGAAGCGTTCGGGTGGCGGTAATCCGGAACTTGAGCCGTGGAAAGCGAATACGTTCGACCTGTCGTTCGAGAAATATTTCGAGAAGCAGGCGTATGTGTCCTTCGCGGTTTATTACAAGAACCTGACGACTTACATTTTCAACGAATCGACCATCACCGATTTCACAGGTGTGCTGCTTCCGGATCAGACCTCACCTGACAGCCCGACCGTGTACACGGAAGCGGACGCGAATCGTCAGGGCGTCTCGACAGTGAAGGTGAACGGGAGCGGTGGCTACATCAGGGGTGCGGAGTTCACGGCATCGCTGCAGTTCTCGATGTTCAGTGATGCACTCGAAGGATTCGGTTTCATCCTGAGCGGCGCCAAGAACGATTCGAGCATCACGATCAACGGCGAAGACACACCCGTGCCGGGACTTTCGGAAGAAGTCGTGAATTCGACGCTGTACTTCGAACGTGGCGGCTTCTCGGCGCGCGTGAGCAATCGATATCGCGGCGACTTCGTGGGTGAAGTTCCGGCGTTCGACGCGAGCCTAACGCTCAACACCGTGAAGGCTGAATCGTTGCTCGACGCGCAGGTCGGCTATGAATTTCAGCAAGGCGCGCTGAATGGACTCAGCATGAGCCTGACCGGCACTAACCTCACAGATGAGCCGTTCGTCCTGAGCGCCGTCGACGAGCCGTCCTACAATCTGGTCAAGCATCAGAAGTACGGAGCGGTGTACTCGTTCGCGCTCACTTACAAGTTCTGAAGGAAGTCCAACCTGTTCAGCACCCCCTGAACAGGATCGAAGGGAATCGCCAAACTGCAACACCCGCTGGCATGATGTCAGCGGGTGTCTTTTTTGGGGTCTCTCATTTCTCGAGCAGCGATGAGCGAAGAAATCAGATCAGTGGTGATCGCGGGGGGCGGAACGGCTGGCTGGATGGCAGCTGCTGCGCTTGCGCGTGTGTTCGGTCCGCGATTGTCAATAACGCTGGTCGAGTCCTCCGAGATCGGCATCATCGGAGTCGGTGAGGCGACCATTCCAGCGATCGCGCAGTTCAACAAGATGCTGCGCATCGATGAAGATGACTTCCTGCGACAGACACAAGGAACGTTCAAGCTCGGCATCGAGTTCGTCGACTGGTACGAGAAGGGTCATGCCTACATGCATGCCTTCGGTCCCGTCGGACGTGATCTCGCCTACATTCCTTTTCATCATTACTGGCTGCGAGAACAGGCGCAGGGATCTCCAGGTTCGCTCTGGGATTACAGCCTGAATTACGTCGCGGCGAAGCATGCGAAATTTTCGCGATTGGATCGCGTTCCAGACACGCCGCTGGCAGGCCTCACATGGGCCTTTCATTTCGATGCTTCACTCTATGCGGCTTATCTTTCGCGCCTCGCGCAGAGCAGCGGAGTGCAACGCATCGACAGCATCATTTCCGAGGTGCTGCTCAACACCGAGAGCGGTGACGTTCGTGCTCTGCGTCTCGGAGATGGACGCGAGCTGGTCGCTGATCTCTTTATCGACTGCACGGGATTCCGCGGCCTGCTGATCGAGCAGGCGTTGCACACAGGATATGAGGACTGGTCGCGCTGGCTGCCTTGTGATCGCGCCTGGGCAGTCCCATCAGCACGTACGAGCCCGCTGTTGCCGTACACGCAGTCCATGGCGCGCGATGCCGGCTGGCAGTGGCGTATCCCACTGCAGCACCGTACGGGCAATGGTCATGTCTATTCGTCTGCACATCTCAGCGATGAGCGTGCGCGCGAGATGTTGTTAGCGAACCTGGAATCTGAACCGCTGGCCGAACCGAGACTGATTCGGTTCATGACTGGACGACGACGTCAGCTCTGGAACCGCAATGTCGTCTGTCTGGGACTCGCGAGTGGGTTCGTCGAACCCCTCGAGTCGACCGCGATCCACCTCGTGCAGGTCACCATTCAACGGCTGATCCTGCTCTTTCCTCATCG
The DNA here is from genome assembly GCA_045810085.1 of Povalibacter sp. GTDB lineage: Bacteria > Pseudomonadota > Gammaproteobacteria > Steroidobacterales > Steroidobacteraceae > Steroidobacter. The sequence continues at coordinate 9,196 of JBJMWN010000168.1, forward strand.
CGGCGATGTCGAGGAGCGACGTCGCGAGTTCAATCGTGCGGCCGCTGCGGAATACGAATACATCCGCGACTTCATCGTTCTGCACTACCACGCGAACAACAGACGCGGTGAACCGTTCTGGGATGCTTGCCGCGACCTTGAGATTCCCGACTCTCTGCGCCACCGAATCGAAATGTTTCGCGAGACCGCCAGCATCTTCTGCGCGACGGAAGATCTGTTTCAACTCACGAGCTGGTTGCAGGTGCTGTGGGGACAAGGAGTGCGTCCTCGGGCGACGCACCCTTTCGTCGAAGCCGTGGCCCCTCACGACAGAGCGGGTTATCTGCATGACCTGCGCCGCCTGATTGCTCAGGCGGCACAGCAGCTTCCGAGTCAGGCGGATTTCATCGCGCGACACTGCGCCGCTGCACTTTAGTTGTGGGTTCGACCGCAGTGGTAGGTTCGACCTCAGTTGTGGGTTCGGCTTTAGTTGTGGGTTCGAACTGCTGCTGTGGGTTCGACTTCAGTCGAACGTCATGGCCGTTCGGCCATTCCGCGTCGGCTCGCGCCGATGACGTTCGGCTAAAGCCGAACCCACAGATCTA
>JBJMWN010000169.1:0-5957 GCA_045810085.1 Povalibacter sp.
GAGAAGGAGTGGCTTTTCGCTGTATTGAACGGTATTCGTGAGGAGGTCTATTTCACCGATCCACAGGGCCGCTACATCTACGCGAATCCTGCGGTGCTGCGCGAGTTTGGTCATGAGTCGTTGTCTGGTGTTCCCGTCGAGACGGTCGTTGCCGATCTGGTCGTACTGCGTGCGGATGGCACACCGCGTCCGCTTGAAGAAGCGCCCCCTTTGCGCGCGATCCGCGGTGAATGCATCACGAATGAAGAGCAGATTGTTCGCATTCCGCGCACTGGCGAATTCCGACATCGTGAGGTGAGTTCTGCTCCCGTCCGCAACACGAACGGTCAGATCATTGGCGCTGTTTCCGTGGTGCGAGACGTGACAGAAACCAGACAGGCAGCGGCGAAGCTGCGCGCGGCCGTGGATGAGGCCCGGATGGCTGAAGCGGAAAGCCGGGCCACGCTTGCGGCAGAGCTCGTCGCCATGCAACGCCTGCATGACATCAGTACCGAGGCCATGACGGCGAACGATCAGCAGGCGCTGCTGGAAAAAATTCTCGACGCGACGATTGCGCTCCATGGCGCGGCATCCGGCAGCGTGCAACTAATGGATACGGAGCAGCAGACGCTGCGCATGGCGGCCCACCGCGGCATGGACGAGGAGACGTTGAAACGCTTCGCTGAAGTCGACGCCTGCTCCCACACCACGTGCGGTGTGGCGCTTGCGCGTCGTGAACGCGTGATCATCGAAGACGTAGGATCGGATGCTTCCGGCATCGTTGACCCGGAAGTTGCGCAAAGAATGGGACTGCGTGCCGTGCAGTCGACACCCTTGTTCACGGCCGATGGAGCGATCCTCGGAATGCTGTCGACACAGTTCGCATCGCCCCGCAGGTTTTCTCAGGACGAGCTCAGGCTCACAGACCTCTACGCGCGGCAGGCGGGCATGGTGATCGAGCGCAAGCGCGCCGAGATTGCATTGATTACAGCGCGCGAAGAGGCGGATCTTGCGAACAAGGCCAAGAGTCACTTTGTACGCGCAGTGAGTCACGACCTGCGGCAGTCGGTCCAGGCGCTGACGTTGCTCAATGGAGCCTTGAGCACCAATACGCTGGATGCCAATGGGCGGGCTGCACTGAAACAGCAAAGCGAAACCATCGATACGATGACGCATCTGCTCGATGCGCTTCTGAATATCAGCAAGCTCGAGTCGGGTGCGGTCGCTCCGGAGCTGTCCGACTTTTCGGTGACGACGCTGTTCGAGAAGCTGCGCCGAGAGTTCTCCATTCTGGCGGCGAACAAAAGTCTTGAACTGCAGATAGACGCGCCGACCCAGCAGACGATCCGCAGCGATCCAACGCTCGTCGGCGAAATCCTCCGTAATTTCCTTTCGAATGCCATCAAGTTCACGTCGCAAGGCACAGTCAAATTGCGCTGCTCGCCCGCCGGCTCGACCGTGCGACTCGAGGTCATCGATACCGGCATCGGCATCTCGCGCGACGAATTACCGAGAATCTTCGGCGAGTTCTATCAGGTCGGAGTCAGCGCGACTCTTGGCAGAGAGGGTTACGGATTAGGTCTGGGCATCGTGCAACGGATTGCGATGCTGTTGAAAGCGGATATTGAAGTGGACTCGGAACCTGGCAAAGGCTCGACGTTCTCGGTCAGCGTGCCGCAAGGGGAACCTGATCTTGCAATCCGTCCTGCGCCCGTCGCCACACAGCGTGCCAGTAACGAGGTCGCGACGCTGTTGCTGGTAGAAGATGACCAGAAGGTGCGTGCTTCCATGCAGCTCTTCTTCAAATCTTACGGCTATCGCGTCGTCCCGGCCGCATCACTCGACGAGGCGCTCGCGGTTGTGGGAACGTTCCCCCGGCCCGATTTGCTGATCACCGACTTCCACTTGCAGACCGGCAAAACTGGTTCCGATGTCATCCGCTGCATTCGCGAAGTGCTGGGAGAATCTTTTCCTGCGATTTTGATCAGCGGCGATACGTCGGCAGAGATCGAGGACCTGCCTCATGACGCCGGGGTGCGCTTCGCCAGCAAGCCTATCGATCCGGAACGCCTGGTGACGCTGGTGCAGGACTTGCTGGTGGGAGCGAGATCCAACGCTAAGCAGGCAGTCCGGGCAGACGGTGAGTCTCACGGTGTTCGTCCGGAGTCGTGCGTGTGATCGCGATTTGTCGCGCGCTGCCACTGCAAAGAAAGTCATGGTGGCAGAAGTTTCGAATCGAGGATCTGATCGGTTCTGCCTGCGCGGATTTTTAAATCGACTTGTGGCTCACACGATGCAGCCGCGAGCCGCAAAACTCCTGCTCCGGAATTCCTGCTCGATTCCTGATACCGCCGTTGTCGTACAGCCTCGTTCGTTTGTACAAGCGATGCTTGCGGCATCTGTTGGGCGTTCTCCGCCACTGATTATTTCGGCGCGATGCTCGGCGTCAGTGTCCACGTCCAGCCGTTCTGGGTGGTGACGATTGATTTCTTATCTTGAGAGATGTGCACGTCGCCGGAATCTGGCAATTCCATGCCGAAGATTACAGGCGATACGACGCCGAAGGGTTCCGGGCGCGTTTCCATTTTCGCAGGGACTGATTTGCGGCTGCCGGTGCAGAACTGCACGACTTCGACCTCCGGATATGAGGTCCGCACCTGCAACTCGAGTGCGCCCGCCATGTCTTCCTTGATGCTGAGCACGTCGTAGTGTTCGTACGAGCCCTTGGGGACCGGTGGCAGACAGTTCGACTCGCGGTCACTGAGGTTCTTGATGACGGTCTTGACGTTTTGAAACGTCGGTTGCCCCACAAGCTTCGATTTGGAGAGTTGCCAGGTGAGGTCCACGATCAGGCCATCGGTAACGTCCGCCAAACTGGAGCCATCACTGGCGATGTTTATTCTGTCCTGGTAGACACCCACGATGTGATAGCGAATCACATCGGCGGATACCCATTTCATCATGACGTTCGTGTCCATCTCCTGGGCGTGGGCGTTGGCACACGCGCCCAGCATGCACATCGCGACGGAGGCTCGAAGGGATTTCATTTGGTTGCTCTCTTTAATTAGCGGCGTGGGTTAGTTAAGAACGCGGGGTGACGTACACCTGGTGTTCGACGTTGCCATCCGCCATATCGGTCTGGTACGCGGCGAAAGCCACCACTTTTCCATCGCCAGAAATCACGTGAGAGTTCCAGTTCGATGTCGCGGTGCGCACCGGGGCGCCATCGGCGCGTCGCGAGGCGACCGCGGTGGTCTGGGCCTGCAGATCACGCAACATGAACGCGAAGGCGAGCGAATTCCCAACGTTGCCGCTGATGTTGGATGCCATGCTGAAGAACACCACATAGCGGCCGTCGTCAGACAGTTTTGGATAGTTACTGAGGCCGTCGCCCAAACCGATGCCGCTGCCGGTGGAACCGGTGCTGGCAACCATCAGCGTGTTCGGATCATTGCGATCGATCACCACGACTTGTGGCCAGGTGGTACCCAGGAGTGCCGGCGAACGCAACGCGAATGCCACGTAGCGCCCGTTGCCGGAGATGCTCAGGCCCTGGTGCAGATACTCGTCGCGGCCCGTCTGATCCAGCGTGAAAATCGTACCGCTGATATTCGTTTCGAGATCCAGCACCGATACCGTCGCGGGGGATGGAGCTGGAATGCCAAGTGCGTAGGCCACGTACTCGCCGCCGCTCGCGATCGCGGCGTAGCCGATGTTGTAAGTGGGGTTCGAGACGAGTACGCGAGTCTGATCAGTCAGCGTGTCGCGCAGAAGCAAGGCCATGGTATTGCCGCGGAACGGAGCGCCCGCGTTCGTGTAGTCGTGGGTTGAGGAGAAGATGACGTAGCGCCCGTCGGCAGAGATGTCGAGCCCGGTGTCGGCGTTGCCGCCACTGCCGTCAGGCAATTCGGAACCATCGGGCAGCACCGTGACCTGCTTCGTCGTGCCGGTCTGAAGATCGCGCAGGAACACGTCCTGCGCATTGTTCGTGTCATTGGCAACGATGCCGCGCGCGGATGAGGTGAACACCACGTAGCGGCCACCCGCTGCGAGCTTCATCTGAGAAATGCGCCCGTTTGGCTCGCCGCCATTCGGCATCTGATCTACCGCCGTGGTTAAGCCCGTGATCAGGTTGTGCACATATCCGTGTCCAGCGCCGGTGAACCCGGGAACGAGGTTAGTGCCGTCGGATGTGAACGCCACCAGGTTGCCATCGGTGGACAGGGTTGGGTCTGCGCTGCGATTGTTGGCCGTGGCGCCGCTCGTTGCGCGGCTCGCGAGCGTGGTAACGGTGATAGTCGGCGCTCTCACCGTGATCGTTGCCGAATTCGTGTTCGTCGTGAAAGCGAGCCCCGGGCCGCTCGCTGCTTCGAAACGAAACTGCGCACCGGTGTCACTGAACTGAAGAACGGGCGTCGTCATGCACGCCTCAGAGTTGTCGTTCAACAAGCGCGCAGCGAGCACGGGAAGCCACGCGGTCCCGGACCAGCGAGTCATTTGCACGGTGAACGGAGGCGTGCCGCCGAACGCAGCACACAGTTTTGCGGGTGAACCGATCTCGACCGTCACGCTTTCTGGATGTTGCGCGACGCTCGGTGGTGTGAATGCCAGCACCGTCAGTACGGCACTCTGACTCAGCGCCACTCCCGCGCCGTTGTAGACGATGACGCTGTAGACGGCGCCGGTATTCGCAGCCATTAGCGAAGTCGTTGTGTAGCTCGCCTGATCGGCGCCTCCGATCGACTGGCCGTTGAGCAACCACTGGTAGCGCAAGGCTGAACCGCTGGCGACGACGCTGAACTTGGCGGTCTCGCCCTCTTGCATCGTTGCGGCTGCCGGTTGTTGCGTGACGACCGGTGCGCCGAGCAGGATCACATCTGCGGGCTCGCTCGTGATCGTGTCGCGACTATTGCTCACAGTTGCGGTGTAGCTGCCGATGTCCGTTGCACTCACGTTCGTGAGCACCAGCACGGCGGCCGTTGCGCCGGCAAGCGACGCCCCGCCGCGAGACCATTGATATGACAACGGACCGCTGCCGGTCGCGGCGACGGCGAGAATTCCAGAACCGCCCGGCGCCACGATCAATGTGGATGGTTGAGTTGTGATGAACGGCGCCACCACCGCGCCAGTCGCGGTCACAGTGAGCGCGGCTGCGTCGCTCAGCACGCCCGCCGGGTTCGCTGCATTGCTGACGAGCACTGAGTAATTCGCGGCGTCGCTTGTCTCCACGGAATTCAGCGCGAGTACAGCAGTGGTCGCACCGGGAATGGCTGCGCCATTGCGGTTCCACTGGAATGAGAAAGGTCCGCTGCCATTGATGCCGACGGCGAAGGTCGCCGTGTTGCCGACGTTTACGGTGACAGCAGAAGGCTGCGTGACGATGGTCGGCGCGACCGCTGTCGGGATGCCAGCGCTCACAGTGAGCACAGCCACGTCGCTGTCTTCATCGCCGGCGCTGTTGCTCACCGTCACGCTGTACGCGCCAGCGCTCGCGCTCGTCACATTAGTGAGACGCAGCACCGGACTGTTGGCGCCAACAATAGCGGTGCCGTTGAAACGCCACTGATAGCTCAGCGCTTCAGTGCCGCGCGCGTCGACAGCAAACGCTGCATCGCTTCCGGAGGTCACACTGAGATTTGCGGGCTGCGTCGAGATGCTCGGCGCGACGTCGAGATCGCTGACCGACACCGTCACCGCGGTGCTCGCGGTGCTGCCCAAGGCATTGGTCGCAACCACCCGGTACTGAATCCCGTTGTCAGCCAGCGTCGTTGCGGCGGTGGTGTAGTTGGCAGTGGTCGGACCTGCGCCCGTCGTGACATCGCTCCATGCATCCGTGGAATTGGCGGCGCGTGTCTGCCACTGCAATGTGGGAGCGGGAGCGCCAGACACCGTTACCGACAGGCTCGCCGTCTGGCCCGTGCGAACGAGCACGGAGCGCGGCGCGTTCACGATGGCAGCCAACGCGCTCTGCTGCAGAA
>JBJMWN010000170.1:0-30771 GCA_045810085.1 Povalibacter sp.
TACGCCAAAGTCGTTCCGGGACCGCTGCTCGAGTGGTATGCGAGTGATGCTGGCCAGTGGTACAAGCGAGGAATGCGTCAGGACTATGGCGGCATGCCTGATTCCAAGATCGCATCGATTCATTTGCAGATCGGTGAGCGCGGCATGCGCGCTGTCCACTATCTCAATGAACTGGGACATCCGCTCCTGCTGGGCAGCGATACGCCTTCTTCGCCCACGTTTGGCAATCAACCTGGATACGATACTTATCGCGAGCTGCGCCTGCTTGCACAGTCAGGTGTTTCACTCGATGCAATCTTTCGCGCAGGCACGATCAACAATGCGCGCCAGTTCCATCTCGACAAAGACTACGGAACAGTGGCTGCGGGAAAAATCGCCAACCTGTTATTGCTCGACAGCAACCCGCTGGAATCCGTGAGAGCGTGGAGTCAGATCGACAAAGTCATCCTGCGCGGTAATGCCATCGAGCGCGAAACGCTGGCGGCCGATCGCAAGTAGCGCGATGCACTTCACGCATCGAGCAGCGTTCCTCCCGCCGCGCGCCACTGTTCTCGAAGCTGACGCGCATCGTCATCTGATCGTGGCTTGACGCCGATAAGAATCGCTCCGTCACGGACCTGCTGCTCGTAATTCTCGACGTGATGTTTGGGGATTCCCCAGTGCGTCAGTGCACCCAGAGTTCCGCCCGCAACTCCGACTGCGCCTGCAGCCGCCAAAGCAATCGCAATGGGTCCTGCTACGACCAGGCTCGGTATCAGCACCGCGGCGCCTATTGCAGCTGCCGCAGGTGCGAGCGTCGCTGCTGTTCCACCCGCCGGCCCACCGAGAGCCGCTGCTTCCTTCGATGCACCGTACTGCGTGCTTTCCGCCGCCTTGTCGGCGAGCGTGCTCTGCACTTGCCCTTGTGCAAACAGGCGCTGACGAGTTTGCTCAGACAACAACAGATTGATCTCATCCGCTTTATATCCCAACGCGAGCGCGGCACTGAATGCGCGTTCCACGCCTGAAGCATCGACGAACAAAGCGCTGATCATCCCGGAGCGATCGTTGCTCAGGTCCATGACAGAACCCTCCAGCCCGTTGCGAATGCCCATTCAACGCCCGCGCGATCCCTTCGTTCCGACTACGCATTGAGACAAGGAACCGGCTCCGGACGCGGCGCATTGCTGCGCAAACAGGGGCATATGACTTGAACCACACGCTGCAGCTGGGCTGGACGCATGTGAAGTGCGCCGCCACGCATTGGGCGTCCGATCAGGCTGCCACCCTCGGTGCGGCGCTGGCCTTCTATTGCGCGTTCTCTTTGGGGCCGCTGCTGATCATCCTCGTGACGATTACAGGCTGGGTCGTCGGCTCGGACACGGCCCTCTCGTCACTTCGTGGTCAGTTGAATGATCTGTTCGGTGCAGGCACCGCAGGGATCCTGCTGCAAGCGGTGCGCAACTCGCAGGAGGATGGCGGTCCACTGGCTACCGTGGTGAGCATTTTCAGTTTGCTCATTGGCGCGACGACCGTATTCGCCGCGCTGGAATCTGCACTTGAATTGATCTGGGGTGCTCGTGCACAGGTGCCCAGCGGTTTCTATGGCTTCATTCGTGCGCGGCTACTGTCTTTCGGATTGATCCTGGCGATCGGCTTTCTGTTGCTCGTGTCTCTGAGCATCTCGACCGCGCTTGCCTCGTTGCGCAGCATCATCGCGCAGCGCTATCAGGAATTGCTGGTCACGATCACGGTGCTGGACCTGTTGATTTCGACATCGCTGATCACAGGACTGGTCGCGGTGATCTATCGCTATTTGCCCGCGAGAAGACTGCCATGGCGACCCGCTTTGATCGGAGCGTTCATCACGGCAATTTTGTTTCAGGCAGGCCGCTGGCTCATCGCTCTCTATCTGGGACGATCGACTCAGCCCTCCGCCTTCGGTGCGGCCGCATCGTTTGCGGCGATGCTCCTGTGGCTGTACTACTCAGCGCAGATATTTCTGTTTGGCGCCGAACTCACCTCGTGCGTGGGTGGCTTGAGAAAACCTCAAGCGCCGCACGAGGCCATCGAGCGCACGAAGCAACAGCGAACGCTCACGGCGAAGGCTTAGACGCTGCGAGCAACGCCTTCAATATCCGCCAATGATCGGCAGGATCTCACCCGTGATGTAGCTCGAGCATTGCGCCGAAGCGAGAAACACATACGCGGGCGCAATTTCTTCGGGCTGTGCCGGACGCTTCATCGGAGTGTCGCTTCCGAAATTCGCAACCTCGTCGGCTTCCTTGTCCGCGGGATTGAGCGGAGTCCAGACAGGTCCCGGCGCGATCGCATTGACGCGAATTCCGCGGTCGAGCAACTGTCCTGCGAGCGAACGCGTGAACGCGTGTATTCCGCCCTTCGTCATCGAGTAGTCGAGCAGCTTCTTGCTGCCCATGAGCCCGGTGACGGATCCCGTATTGAGGATCACACCACCCTCACCCATGTGGGGCACGACTGCTTTGCTCATGTGGAAATATCCGTAGAGATTCGTACGCAGCGTTTCATCGAAATGCTCTTCGGTGATGTCCTCGATGTCTGCTGCGTGCAGTTGGAAGGCCGCGTTGTTGACCAGAATGTCGATGCGACCGAACTCCTCGAGCGTCTTCTCGACCAGTCGCTGACAGAACTCCGCTTCGGTGACATCACCGGCGATCGTGAGGCATTTACGTCCTTCGGCTTGAACACCGACGCACGTGACCTCCGCGTCGTCATGTTCATCAAGATAGGCAACGACGACATCCGCACCTTCGCGAGCGAAGAGCAGAGCCACTGCGCGACCGATACCGGAGTCGCTTCCGGTGACGATCGCAACCTTGTTTTCGAGTTTGCCCGAGCCTTTGTAGAACGGAGCGTCATACATAGGCTCCGGGTTGAGCTGCGACTCTTTGCCCGGCTTCACCAGATGCTGTCGCGGAAATGGCGGCTCCGGATACTGGCGCGCGCCGAGCTGCGCAGCCTGCGACTGCTTCTTCTTGCCGTCGCCCTTGCTTGCATCTGCTTTACTGATCTCATGCTGCAGATCGCGATGCTTGCTGGCCGTCCGCGCAGCGTGCGCAGAAGTGGAACCTTTTTTGCGAGTCGATGAGTGTGACTGTGCCATTGCGGGTACTCGGAAGTGACGAAAGAAAAAGGGCGACGCAACGGTCGCCCTTCTTCGAGTTGCATCAATGTGTTCGATCAACTCTTCTTCGTTCCCGAAGTTCCTCCTGTGGTACGCGACTCCTGACCGTTGTCAGTGATGCGTCCAGAGCCAGATCCTTCAGTTCCACTCGCGCTCTTGCCCGAGCCACTCGACACGGAAGTTTCCGCACCGTAGCCGGATTGCGAGCCACCCGATTGCGAGCCACCCGACTGCGAACCACTGCGCTGCGAACCGCCCGTGCTCAGCGATGACTGACCTGACTGGCCAGACTGACCTGACTGCGTCGATTGTCCCGACTGATTCGATTGCCCGAACTGTCCGGATTGACGCGACTGGCCCGACTGCACGCGCAGCTGGTTGTCGACATCCTTCACGCCACTGCAACGACTCACCAGTTCCTCGACGTGATACTTCTCGCGACGATCGTTCACGCTGCCAGTCAGCGTCACAACTCCACCGCTCACGCTAACCGTGATCTCGCTTGCATCGACGTGGTGATCATCGGAGAGCGTCTCGCACACCTGCTCCTTCACGCGATCATCGGAGCGCTCGTACCCTTTCGGTCCGCGACCTCGGAACGATTGCTGACTGCCACGCTGGCTTCCCTGATTGCTCTGGCCGCCGTAGCTTTGCGATGCACCGTAGCCTTGCGATCCTTGCGTGCCGCCGCCATAGCCTTGCGCCGATCCTCCGCCGCCATAACCACGTTCGCCGCCCTGGCTCGAACCACCCTGATTACCCATGCCCCACTCTTCTCCGTACTGAGTGCGTGAGCCATAGGCGCCTTGTGATCCCGAGCGATCACCGAGACCTGAGTTGCCACCGTAGAAGCCGCCGCTGTTGCCTAAGCTGCCGTAGCTGCCACTCGTGCCGTAGTAACCGCCGCCATATTCACCACCGCCGCCGCCCTGATTTCGATAGAAACCTTCGGATCCGGTGCTGCCTTGATCGCCATAGCCGCGACTGCCTTGGCCACCTTGACCCCAGTCGCCCTGACCACGTCCCTGATTGCTCTGACCGATGCGACCCCAGTCGTTCTGATCGCGACCTTGGTTACCTTGATTGCCCTGACCGCTCTGGCGCCAGTTCGATTGGCCGCCCTGACCCCAGCTGCTCTGTCCGCCTCGACCCTCGCGGCCGCTTTGTCCGCCTCGCTCGGACCAGTCACTCTGACCTCGCTGTCCCCAATCACTCTGACCCTGTCCGTAACGTTGACCGCCGCCGCGACCATACTCATTGGATCCGCGCGATTCGTTCTGCGATCCGCGCCATCGATCCTGTCCGCGTTCGCCGCCGCGGCCACCACCGCCGCCGTACTCACCGTAGCCGCCTTCGTTGGAGCCGAAGTCGCTCTGGTTGCCGCCATAACCGCCGTAGTCACCAATGCCTTCGGCCGAACGGGGACCGTAGTAATCCGTATCGTCCCAGGCTCCGCTTTGCGAACGACGTTGCTCGTCATTGACGTCGCGATTTCCTCGTCCGCGCGATTGATCCGAATGCCGCCAATCTCGTGACTGGTGAGCCATAGTGATTCTCCTCTCTCGTTGATGCCTTGAGTGCAGTGAGCTGCTGACTATCCCGAGCCGGAATTCTCTTGTGAGAAAAACTCGCGGCACCTTGCACATCGAGTTTCCGGACAGCGCACTGCCTGTGAAGCCGTAATGAAAGTCACTGATGACTGTGCAACAGCGACGCTGCTGTGCGAACAGCAGTGAATCTCACCGACCGAACGCAAGGGCTTTTACGAGTCAATTGTTCCTGTGCTCGACTCGCGCTTTGCGTGAAGAAAAATTACGCTCCTCACCCCGACAGTGAAGGCCCACAGAGCGGCGTCGTTAGCCATCGTTGCGTGACTACTCGGCGCAGCCAGTAGTCGAATCACTTCGTTGAGTCACTTCGATGAATTTGTGAGCAGTCGATCCAACCTCATTCCATCAGCAAAACCCTGCGCCTCTCTCGCAGGCGAGATATGCCGTGGTTCGCACAATCGTAGGCGGAACTCTCACGCGAGCAGCAGCATTTAATGCCCTACGGCTCGTACCGTGATCACTGCTTCGGTGGTCATGGATGCAGGTCGTCTCGTTGGCACTTTTCGGATTAGAACAATGACTCTCGGCGACGCTCGTTCTCGATTTGTTTCCACACCGCACTCCGTTCTGCCGATGCCTTGGGGCACGCTGGTGGGCTTCGTGCTGGCGATCCTGTCGATGCTCCTCGTCGGCGCCGTCACTTTGATTTCGCTACAGAACCGGACGGAATCGCGCGAACGCGTCGCGCATTCCGTAGCTGTGGTTGGCGGACTTGAACGTCTGCAGGCGCGGATCGTGGCTGCAGAAACAGGCCAGCGTGGCTACTTGCTCACCGGTGAGGAGAGTTATCTCGAGCCATACGTCAGCGCAAATTCCGAAGTCGCATCCGGACAGCAAGAACTTCGCAAGCTTCTGGCGGACAGCCCCGAACAGTTGCAGCGACTCGATTCTGTCGCGGCACTCGTGACCGACAAGGAAGCGGAGCTGGCCCGAACGATTGAGTTGCGCCGCGCGGGCGACACTCAGCGTGCTCTGTCGCTCGTACGCACCGACAGCGGCCGCGTGCTCATGGAACGCATCAACGAGCTGATCTCGCAGATGATCCAGGAGGAACGCACGCAACTGCGCGAGCGCGAGCTGGAATGGCAGAGCGCCTCGCGCTTTTCGGTCTGGGTGAGCGGAGGCGGCACCGTACTGCTGCTGGTTCTGATTTCCATAGCAGCGTTGACGACGTCCCGTGACTATCGAGCACGCGAACGGCAGGTCTGGTTGCGAACGACGGTGGGAAAGTTCAGCACGCAAGTGCAGGGAGAGCAGCGACTGGAGAAACTCGGCGACGCAGTGCTGTCGTTCCTCGCGGATCACCTCGACGCGCAAGTCGGGGTCGCATACATCGCCACGAGTGATGTCATCTTCGAACGCTTCGCCGCGTACGCGTCCAACACCCCGGGTCATGCTCCGATTCGTACCGGCGAAGGACTGCTCGGACAGGCTGCGAAAGATCGCCGCCTGCTCTGTATCGATGATGTGCCTGAAAACTATCTGCTCGTGAACTCGACGCTGGGGAAAGCCTCTCCTCGCCAACTGCTGATCGCGCCGGCGATCTCCGAAGACCAGGTGCAGGCTGTCATCGAGTTGGGGTTCATGCGTCCGACCACACCGATTCAGCAGGAGTTGTTGCTGCAGATCAGCGAATCGTTCGGCGCCGCTGTAGGCGCATCGAAAGATCGCACACGACTGGAAAACCTGCTGGAAGAGACTCAGCGTCAGAGCGAGGAGCTGCAGACGCAGCAGGAAGAGCTGCGTGTCAGCAACGAAGAACTGGAAGTGCAGACGAAAGCACTGAAGGAATCGCAGGCGCATCTCGAAGCGCAACAGAACGAGCTGGCCCAGAGCAATGTGCAGATGGAAGAGTACACGCAGATGCTCGAGCAGCAGCGCGATGAACTGGCGAAGGCTCAGCACGTCACGCAGGAAAAAGCTGCCGAACTCGAGCGCTCCAATCAATACAAAAGCGAATTCCTGGCGAACATGTCGCACGAGCTGCGCACACCTTTGAACAGCTCACTGATTCTGGCCAAGCTGCTCTCTGACAATTCAGAAGGCAACCTCAGCGATGAACAGGTGAAGTTCGCCCGCAACATCTACTCGGCCGGCAATGATCTGCTCGAGCTCATCAACGACATTCTCGATCTGTCGAAGATCGAAGCCCGCCAGATCGACGTCAAGCGTGAGCAGGTGAGCCTGCAGGCTTTGCTCGAGAACATGACGCAGGTCTTTCGACCGCTCGCCGATCAGCGCCACATCGCCTTTGACATCGAAGTGGCACCGGATGCGCCCGTATCGCTACAGACCGATTCGCAGCGTTTGCGTCAGGTGCTCAAGAACCTGATCTCGAATGCAGTGAAGTTCACACTCAAAGGTCATGTGCATCTGAAGGTCTTCGTCCCTGACGAAGGCGAAGCGAAATGGATTGGCTTTGCGGTCCAGGACACGGGCATTGGTATTCCAAAGGAACAGCATGACGTGATCTTCGAACCTTTCAGGCAGGCTGATGGGACGACGAACCGACGCTTTGGAGGGACCGGTCTGGGCTTGTCGATCTCTCGCGAGCTGGCAGCAATGCTCGGCGGACACATTGAACTGCGCAGTGAGCCCGGCGAAGGCAGCACTTTCACGCTGCTGCTGCCGCAATCCATGCCTGAGCCTGCGGTTCGCGATGAAGTACCTCAGTCCCGCGCCCGAAGTATTTCGGTGACGCCACGATCCGCCAAAGTTCCCGTGGCACGAACTCAAATGCTGCCGCAACAGGAGAAGGCTGCTGCGGTCCCCGGTCGTGTACTGCTGATCATCGAAGATGATCCTTCCTTCGCCAACACCATTGCGACCCTTGCGTCGGGATTTCATTTCGAATCGACCATCGCTTCGACCGCTGATGAAGGCATGGAGCTGGCGCTGCGCTTGCGGCCAACGGCGATCGTGCTCGACATCCGCTTGCCCGACCATACAGGGCTGTCGGTGCTGGACCGACTCAAACACAATCCGATGACTCGACACATTCCCGTGCAGGTCATTTCGGGCGTGGACTACACGCAAGCGGCGCTCGAGATGGGCGCAGCCGACGTACTGCTGAAACCCGTCGATCGCGATCAGCTCGTCTCTGCCCTGAGCAATCTCGAACGCAAAGCGAGCAGCGAGCAACGCGCCGTTCTGATCGTGGAAGACAACAGCGTGCAGCGAGACAGCATCGAGCGGCTGCTCACGTCCGAGCACGTCCACACCGTCGCAGTGTCGACCGCGGCCGATGCACTGGAGCAACTGCGAAACACGACGTTCGACTGCATGGTGCTCGATCTCGCATTGCCCGATGCATCGGGACGCGAGTTACTCGAGAGGATGGCGACCGATGAGGCGTACGCATTTCCGCCCGTCATCGTCTACACGGCCCGATCCATGTCTGCCGATGAGGAGCGTGAACTGCGCCGCTACTCCAAGTCGATCATCATCAAAGGAGCGCGCTCACCGGAGCGTCTGCTCGATGAAGTCACGCTATTTCTTCATCGCATCGAGGCTTCACTCCCGGCAGAACAGCAACGGATGCTGCGAGTCGCGCGCAGTCGCGAAAGCGTTTTCGAAAAGCGCCGCATTCTGCTGGCCGAGGATGACGTTCGGAACGTGTTCGCGATCACGCGCGTGCTCGAGCCTCACGGCGCCGTGCTGGAGATTGCACGCAATGGCCGCGAAGCCCTCGAAGCACTCGAGCGTCGTCGCGATATCGATCTGGTGTTGATGGACATCATGATGCCGGAGATGGATGGTCTCGAGGCGATGCGAGCGATCCGTGCACAGACTGCGTTCAAATCGCTGCCGATCATCGCGCTGACGGCGAAAGCCATGCCGGATGATCGTCAGCATTGTCTCGAAGCCGGTGCGAACGACTATGTGACCAAGCCGATCGATATCGAGAAGTTGCTGTCGCTGCTGCGCATCTGGATGCCACCCAGACACGGGGCCGTGCATTGAGACCGGAAATCAGCGATCTGGAGATTCGGCTGCTGCTGGAAGCGATTTACCAGCGCTTTCACTATGACTTTCGCCAATACGCCATCGCATCGGTTCGTCGTCGCTTGCAGCAGGCTCTGAGCGGGATGAACTGCGAAAGTATTTCGCGTTTGCAGGAACGCATCCTGCACGATGAGCACGCATTTCCTCGATTGCTGGCCTATCTCACCATCCAGGTCACCGATCTGTTCCGCGATCCAGAGTTCTATGTGGCGTTTCGTCAGCACGTGGTTCCCATTCTTGCGACCTATCCATCGCTGAAGCTCTGGATCGCAGGCTGCAGCACGGGCGAGGAAGCTTACTCATACGCCATCGTGCTGGCCGAAGAGGGGTTGCTGGAGCGCTCACTCATCTACGCCACCGACATCAACGAGGAGAGTCTGCGACGCGCGCAGGCCGGTGTTTACGGACTGGATCGTTTGCGGCAGTTCGTTTTGAACTATCGCGCGGCAGGAGGACGTCGCTCACTGTCCGACTACTATCACGCGGATGAGCACAATGCGGTGATGGCGCCGGCACTGCGAAGTCACATCACATTCGCGGACCACAGCCTCGCCACCGACAGTATTTTCTCCGAGGTGCAGCTCGTGTCATGTCGCAACGTGCTGATCTATTTCGATCGCGAACTGCAGGATCGTGCACTCGGGCTGTTCGCGGAGGCGCTGTGTCCGCGAGGTTTCCTGTGTCTCGGCACCAAAGAGTCTGTGCGCTTTTCCGCTCACTCAACGCGCTTCGCTGAAATGGAAATCGGGCAGCGCATTCATCGGCGGATCGACTGATGGGCGGCTCGTTCGGCATTGCGGAAGGCAGCATGCACTTCACTCCCGCAGCCGTGGTGATCGGCGGATCGGCTGGCGCTCTGAACGTTCTGCGGCAGGTACTCGCAGCGTTAAGCGCACCCGTGGATGCATCGATCGTGATCGTCCTGCACCTACCGCCGCGCTCACCGGATGGTCTGCCGGAACTGCTGAAACGCGACTGTGCTCTGCCGGTCAAACAAGCCGAGGATAAGGAGCCCCTCGCACCCGGCACCGTCTATCTGGCGCCGCCTGGCTATCATCTGCTCCTGGAGTCGCATCGAGCTTTTGCTTTGTCGATCGATGCGCCCGTGCATTTCTCACGACCTTCCATTGACGTGCTGTTTGAATCCGCGGCTGACGCGTATGGCCGCGATCTCCTGGCCATCCTGCTGAGCGGTGCAAGCAGCGACGGCGCGGCTGGATTGCAGGAAGTGCACATCGCAGGCGGAGTGACGGCGGTTCAAGCGCCGGATTCCGCCGAAGCAGCAACGATGCCAGCCGCAGCGCTGGCGTTATTCCAACCCGATTTCACCTGGACCCCTGACGAACTCACGCGGGAATTGCCTCGTATGCTACGAATTTCTCAGCCGAACACTGCGGATGCCGGAGGCGCGGCATGATCGGCAAATCAAAAATTCTGCTTGTCGATGACATCGATGAAAATCTGGTCGCGCTCGAAGCTCTGCTACGTCGTGCCGACGCCGAGATCCTTTTCGCGCGATCCGGCGTGGAAGCGCTCGAGATGCTACTCGTGCACGACTTCGCACTCGCCTTCCTCGATGTGCAGATGCCGGAGATGGATGGGTTCGAACTCGCCGAACTGATGCGTGGCTCAGAACGCTCGAAGTACATTCCGATTATTTTCGTGACGGCGGGCACCGGTGATGCAACTCGCATGTTTCGTGGATATGAGTCAGGTGCTGTGGATTTTCTGTTGAAGCCTCTCGATCCGCATGCGGTTCGACACAAGGCAGACACTTTCATCGGACTCGACCAACAGCGCAAGAAACTCTCTGCTCAGTATCAACAACTCGAAGAGAGCGAAGCCCTGCTGCGTGAAGCGGTACAGGCGCGTGAAGATGTGCTCGCAGTCGTCTCGCACGATGTGCGCAATTTTCTGCAGGCGATCAAGAGCGGTGTGCAGCTTCTGACCCGCAGACCTGAGCGACTCACGGATGAAGTGAAAGCGCAGGTTCATTCGCGACTCACGAGCACAGTCGATCTGATGAGTCGCGTCATCGCTGACCTGCTCGACATGACCAACATTCGCAATGGGCGAATTGCCGTGGCGCTTCGGCCCGAACTCATTGCAGACATTTTGAAGGAAGCCGCTGCTGTGCATGACCCGCTCGCTGAAGCCAAAGGCATTCAGATCGCGGTCCACTGCGAAATTCAGGATGTCGTCGCATGTGATCGGCAACGCATCCTGCAGGTGTTGGCAAATCTGCTGGGGAACGCAATCAAATTCTGCCGACAAGGCGACAGCATCGGACTGTCTGCGCATTCAAGGGAAGGTGAAGTCGAGATCGCAGTGCGCGATTCAGGTCCAGGCATTGCGGCCACTGATCTGCCGCTCGTATTCGACGCTTACTGGTCAGGCAGCAGCGATCGAAACCATGGGACGGGCCTCGGCTTGTACATCACGAAGCGAATCATCGAGGCACATGAAACCCGCATCTGGATCGACAGTGTCCGCGGCGAAGGCACCACTGTGCATTTCACGTTGAAGCGCGCTGCGCAGTCCTGACAGACGCGCCGACGGCCTCTCTTGGGCTTGACGGGCTTGCGGCGTAGGCCTGCCCGGCCCAACTCGGAACCCACCGGAACGATGAGCGTTGACCCTCTGAAAGAACCACATGAGGGTGACATGCCACGCAGTGACAAATCGGCATATTCCAACAAGCAGAGGCACACAGCGGCGTTCTGCCTAGACTCACACTCCTAGCCTGAGGATCACCATGCTCAAACAGATTTCCCCATGGGTTCTCGCCGCTTTGATCAGCGTGTCGAGTTGGGCTCAGGAGAGTCCTGAGAATTCGCAGGATGCGACGCTCACCTCGCAGGTAAACAAAGCACTCACCCAGACGCGAGCCGTGGATGCGAAGAGCATCAATGTGCAGACGCGTGATGGCGTCGTGCAACTCAGTGGCTTTGTAAAGTCCGAGGAAGCTCGCGATGCCGCACTGAAAGCCGCCGTCGGCGTGCCGGGTGTGGAACGAGTGCTCAATGAGCTGGCGGTCGAGGAAGCGGAGACCGCACCGGCTGAATCCAACTCGGATGAGGTGATTGCCGCTCGCGTGAAGTCACGACTGGAAGAAGCTGGGCTTCCAGATGGGAACGATGTGCAGGTTGACGTTCAGCACGGCGCGGTCCAGTTGAGTGGATTTGTCGGATCGGTCGAGAGCAAGACACGCGCGGCAGATGTGGCGAGTACAGTCGCAGGTGTTACGGACGTGCAGAACAACATTGCCGTCCAGAATGATGACGATCGCACATCGAACCGCTAAGACACACCGAGAATGCGCGCCACAGTCTGTCAGCTGCAGAACGAGAGTCGTCCATTCGCCAGCGATTGGGATGAACTCGTAGAGCACGTACGGGATTCCCGATCGGAGCTGGTGTTATTGCCTCAGCTCGCTTTTTCTCCTTACTTCCTGCAGCGCAATTTCAATTTCGACGCATGGCGCTCCGCGATCGAGGCTCAGGGAACATGGGAGCACAGACTTCACGAACTCGCACCTGCCATCGTGCTGGGTTCGCGACCGATCGAATTCGGCAATGAGCGCTATCACGAGGCTTATGCCTGGCATCCCGACGATGGCATTCGAAGCGTGCATGCCCAGGCGTTCCTGCCCGATAGCGAGACTGCGCACGACCACAGTTGGTTCACCGATGCGACGCCGGACTTCGTGCCGTTCGACATCGGACCGCTCGTCCTCGGATTCATGTTCTGTTCGGAACTGTCTTCCCGCGATGAGGTGAGCCGGTATGCCGCCGAGCATGTCCACATCCTCGCAACACCGCGCGCGACCACGGCTGCCGAGCACGAGAAATGTTTCGCGAGTGCGCGCCGTACCGCGCGACACATGGGAAGTTACGTGATTTCTTCGAATCGAATTGCGGACGACGGCTCGTTCAACGGAGCAGGCTGGATCGTAGATCCGCGGGGAAACGTGCTTGCGATGACCAGCCGCGATCGGCCTTTCGAGACGCTGGAACTCGATGTCGGAATGCTGGAACGCGGCACGACGTCTCCCATGGCAGAGCGGCCGCCGGAGTTCGATCACCGCAGGTTGTAGAGCTTGTCTGCCGTGCCATGCGTGTGAAGCGGCTCGTGGCGCGGTGACTGGCTCGGTCCACTGCTTACGACTTGCCCTGATAGCGAGTGTTCAGACCCCTCGGCACGATTGATTCGCGGACCCAAGAACGTCTAACCACCAATGCGCATCAGTTCGACCCGATTGCTATGGCCCCTGTGGGCCCTCGCTGGCCGATTACCCGGCTTTACTGCAGAACCTCCCCGAACTCTCATCGCTCGGTCCGAAGTGCATTTCGCCGTGGCGGTCTCGGTGCTTTGGGCTGCGCTCTACAACGGCATGTTCTGGACTCAGACGCTGCACGCCATGTGGCAGCTCTCGTTCCACTCGGTGCTGTTCGTGGCATCGCTCGCGGTTTTCGTGATCACGCTGCAGTCCCTGCTCTTGCTCGTGTTGCCACGCTCGTTCATCCGGCCTGTGGCAAGTGCACTCTTCATCGTTGCAGCGCTGAGCGCCTACTTCACGTCCACTTATGGCTCCGTGATGAATCAGGACATGCTGCGCAACGTCCTGCAGACCGACTCGGCCGAGGTCAACGCGCTGATCAACACCAAGCTCATCGTTCATCTGGTGGTACTCGGCATCATTCCCGCAGTCCTGGTTTGGCATGTTCAAATTGCGCCCGCGCCGTTGAAGGTTCGCCTGCGACGCCGAGCGATTTATCTGGTTGGCGCGGTGGGATTGTCAGCGCTTGGTCTGTTTGCCACCTCGGCGGATTACGCCGTCTTTTTCCGCGAGCACAAGCCGATTCGCTACATGCTGATGCCCGCGGCGCCGGTCACGAGCTTCATCGGATTAGTGACTCGTCACGAACACGCCTCGGGACCCTTGCTCAACCCTGGCGGACGGAGCCAACGGGTGGCGCTCGGCGTCCGCAAGCCGACGGTGATGTTGCTGGTCATTGGAGAAACGGCACGTGCGGCCAATTTCTCTCTCGGCGGTTACCCGCGCATCACGAACCCGCAGATGCAGCAGGTTCAGGATCTCGTCTACTTCGATCGCGCGACTTCCTGCGGAACAGCGACTGCGACGTCTCTGCCCTGCATGTTTTCGCCATTCCCACGCACGCAGTTCCAGGTCGACGAGGCAGATCGATACACGAACTTACTGGATGCACTTCATGACGCGGGTATTGATGTGGAATGGCGCGACAACGACTCCGGCTGCAAAGGTGTCTGCGCTCGCGTCAATACCATCTCTTATGCCGATCAGGCAGCCAGTCGTCACTGCGCGGGCGGGCATTGCTATGACAGCGTGATGCTCGATGATTTACCGCAACGTCTGCGCCAGGTGACGAAGGACACACTGATCGTATTCCATCAGATCGGCAGTCACGGACCGGCGTATTCAGAGCGATATCCTCCGGAAGCCGCACTCTTCCATCCGGCATGCAAGTCCAATGAGCTGCAAACATGCACGCACGAGGAGATCGTGAACGCCTACGACAACACGATCGCCAACACGGATGCGTTCCTAGCGAAAGCCGTCCAGATCCTTCAACAAGGCTCAGATCAGTTCGACGCAGTGATGATGTACGTCTCCGATCACGGCGAGTCGCTTGGCGAACAAGGCATCTATCTTCATGGCATGCCTTACGCGTTTGCGCCGCGAGTACAGAAAGAAGTGCCCTTCATGGTCTGGACGTCGGAAGATTTCAGACGTGATCGCCGCATCGACAACAGCTGCCTGCTCACGCATCGCAACGATGAGGTTTCGCACGACAACCTGTATCACACCGTGCTCGGGGTGATGAGCACGACCAATGCGATCTATAGCAGCTCACTCGATGTGCTCGCGTCGTGTCGGCGCAATGGCGAGAATTTCGCGGTCACGAATTCCGCAGCCGCCAAGACTTCGCAACCGTAAGTCTAGGATTTTCAGCCTCCGCCGATCTTAGTCAGCGCGAATGCGACCAGGAACCCTGCGACGGTGACCAGGCCCGCGTATTCGTGAGCCGTTTCGAAGGCTTCTGGAATCATGGTGTCCGCGATCATCGCCAGAATGGCGCCCGCAGCGACGGCCGTCACTGCAGCGACGTATTCCGCAGGTGCACCGGCTAGCGCAACGTAGCCCACGGCGGCGGCGATGCTCGAAGCGATCGCAATGCCACCCCACACACCATAGATGTAACTCGCCGATCGACCAGCTCTGCGCATGCCGGCTGCACTCGAGAGTCCTTCGGGCACGTTCGATAGAAATACTGCGACCACTGCAACGACGCTCACACCTTTGCCTGCAAGCAGGCTCGTGCCGATCACCATCGATTCGGGAATGCCGTCCAGCAAAGCACCGACTGCGATCGCGACACCCGATCCATCCTGCGCCTTCTGCTGCTGATGACCGGAGCGCTTGCGATCATGTCCACCCCTGTGAGTGATCGCGATGTTGATGGCGGTATAGATGGCAGCGCCGGCGAGAAAACCCGCCGCTGTCGCCGGGAACCCGCCGCTTTCGAACGCTTCCTGCATCAGGTCGAATGACAGCGCTGAGATCAGCACGCCGCTGCCAAACGCCATGATGGCTGCGACCAGTCGACGCGGTACGGTCACGAGTCTGGTGATCAACACACCGAGCACCAGCGCCGAGCCACCCACCAGTCCCCAAAAAGCCGCAAGCAATGCACCCGACATGTGTGGTTACTCGTTGTTGATGAAATAAGCAGAGCGAGTCAGAGAACGGCCATTGGGTTCGCTACTTCTGCTGCTCCAGATAGGGCAGTACATCGCCTGACCAGAGATCCACGCCATCGATGCCAAAACCGTGACCCTCAAGCGGTGTGATGCCGAATGCGGGATACACGAATGCCCGATGAGGCTTGCCCGCATCGGTCATGGCTTTGTCGAGCTCAGTAGTGGGCGCGGTCGTGAAATCGTTCGCGGCCTGCGCGAGAAAAACCGGAATGCGAGCATTGCGCGCGGCGGTGAGCATGCGATCGCGAAAGAGCTGAGAGCGTTCCCAATTCATGGCGGAGCCGGCGAAATCCGCGGCGGCACGCACACCGATGCCTCGTTCTGCGCCGAGCATGACCAGTACGCCACCGAAAGAATTTCCCATGAGGAACACGCGCTGCGGGTCGACAAAGGGCAAGGTCTTAGCGAACACCACGGCAGCAGCCGTGTCATCGAGCTGCGGCCCTTCGAGCTGCTCTAGCGCGTAGCGCGAACGAGCGGCCATCCCTTGTTTGCTTTCGATCTCCTCGAGCGTTCGCAACAGATTCGGTGCGGCATCCGCAGACAGGCCACTGCCTCTGCGATGCGGACCCCACACCACATATCCTTTCGCCACCAGCGGTGGTGCTACGGCTTCGAACACCTCGGTGGGATCGGGTTCATTGCCGTGCGCATACACGATCACTGGGAAAGGTCCTGAGCCTGCGGGTTTGTACAACATCCCCTTGAGCTCCAGATCGCCGCTTCTGAATGTTCGCACCTCAGGCGTTGGCGGCAGGCGCACCCGCTGCATGGACGCAAGACGCCAGGCTCCATCGATGAGATGCCAGTGTTGCGTGACCAGGGTCGAATACGTCGCCACACCCGATGCGGGCTCACGAACCTGTTTCCACATCACTCGGCCGACGAAAGTTGCGCTGTCGGGGCCCATCGACAGTTTGATGTTGGTCCATTCGCGCTTGCGTGAAGCATTCGCAGGCGCAGGCGCACCGCGTAAATCCAGCAGAAAGTCTGCGCGACTGCTCACCTGCCCCACTCCACGTACAAGTACGAACGATGGCGCCAGCAATGCTTCCATGCTCGTAGTGTCGCCATGATCCATCAGGTCAACCGCGCGGAGTGAAAGCTCGCGCACTACGGCTTCTGAATCGGCTGCAAACGCACTGGTTGTCAGAAGGAACAGCGCAGCAAGCTTGAGAGCCTTCAGTCGCAGCATAGAAATCCTTGGTGTTGTTCGGCCAGATCGTAACTAAAGCGACTGTTGTTCTCGAAAATTTCGCGCGAGGAAGGCACCTCGATCCGAATTTGAACGTTGTTTATACGTGGGGCAACCAGCCGCGAAGCTTTCGCGACGCTTGAAATCGCTGCTACCGAAAAGCGACGAGTGCTGGGCAGAATCCACTACAGGTCACGAGAGATTTTCGCAGTCGACGACGAGTAGCGATGAGTAATCCGCAAGTGCAGGAAGCTTCCAATCGGCAACGAGGGGGCACGGTCGCCCCAGGCGCATGGATTGAAAGCAGCGGCATGGTCCGCTTTCGAGTCTGGGCTCCGGCACACAAGACGATCAGTGTGCAGATTGAGGGACAGACCGCGCCGATTCCCACCATCGAGAAGGGCGAAGGGTGGTTCGAATTGCGAACATCCTCCGCGCGAGCGGGGGACAAGTATCGATACGTATTCGAGGACGGCACCGCCCTCCCCGATCCTGCCTCGAGATTTCAGCCCGATGATGTGAATGGGGCGAGTGAAGTCATCGACCCCACGGCTTACGACTGGCAGGTCATGAACTGGCAGGGTCGTCCCTGGCGCGAAGCGGTGGTGTACGAATTGCACGTGGGTGCATTCACAGCCGGTGGCACATTTCGTTCTGCCATCGAGAAACTTGATCACCTGGCACGACTCGGGATAACCGCAATCGAGCTGATGCCGATCGCGGATTTCGCAGGTCACCGCAACTGGGGCTATGACGGCACTTTTCTCTATGCGCCCGATGCGAGCTATGGGCGGCCTGAGGATCTCAAAGCGCTCATCGATGCGGCACATGAGCGTGGCCTGATGGTTTTTCTTGATGTGGTCTACAACCACTTCGGACCCGAAGGCAATTATCTTGCGGCATACGCTCCGCAGTTCTTCACCGAACGCCATCACACGCCGTGGGGCGCGGCGATCAACTACGACGGAGGCCTGCCTGCCGTTCGCGATTTCATGATCCAGAACGCGCTGTACTGGATCGAGGAATTTCGTTTCGATGGTCTCAGGCTGGATGCCGTGCACTGGATTCTGGATTCCTCGCCACTGCACTTTCTCGATGAACTCGCGAGCGTGGTGCGCACTCGCGTTCCGCATCGACACGTTCACCTGCTTCTGGAGAATGAGGAGAACGAAGCTGAGTATCTCGAGCGAGATGCCCACGGACACGAACACGCTTACACCGCGCAATGGAATGACGATGTGCATCACACACTGCACGTGATTGCGTCAGGCGAGAACGCCGGGTATTACAAAGACTATCTTCACGACACGTCAAAACTGGCGCGCGCTCTTGCCGAAGGATTCGCCTTTCAGGGTGAAGTGATGTCCTATCGCGGCAGCGAGCGTGGCACGTCGAGCGCGCATCTTCCGCCTTCCGCTTTCGTCGCGTTCCTGCAGAATCACGATCAGATCGGCAACCGTGCGTTCGGCGAGCGCCTCGGCAGGCTATGCGACAAACATCAACATCGTGCTGTGGCTGCTGTGGTCATGCTGCTGCCACAGATTCCAATGCTCTTCATGGGTGAGGAATGGAACACGCATCGGCCTTTTCCATTCTTCTGCGATTTCGCAGGCGATCTCGGCGAAGCCGTGCGTCAGGGCCGTCGCAACGAATTCGCTGCCTTTCCGCAGTTCCATGATCCGGCCTCGCGCGAACGCATTCCAGATCCGCTCGCAGAGTCGACTTTCCAATCGGCAAAGCTCGACTGGGCTGCGCTTCAGAATGCGCATCACGCGGAATGGCTCACCTGGTATCGCAACATCATTGCGGTGCGCAGAGGCTGGCTCATTCCGAGACTCGATGAAATCACCCAGGCAGGGACAGCCACCGTGCTCGCTGAAGATGCAGTCGCAGTCACCTGGGAGATGAACGCTGCCCGGTGGGTTCTGCATGCGAACCTGTCTTCGAAACCCGTGTCGGTGCCTGACTGTGACGGTCAGGTGATCTGGCAGGAAGGAAGCGAGCCGCGCAATGGAGAGATGCCGGCGTGGTCAGTGCGTTGGTATCTGCAGTCGACCGAATGAAGCGATAGTTTGTGTGGGCGCTTCAGCTCTGCAAATGAGCGTCGCGAAGCAGACCGTCGAGCATGTCGAGCAGCGAATCCTCCGTGAAAGGCTTGCCCAGCACGGGTGTGCCTGCTTCGCGGAAGGGTCCCTCGCCATATCCCGTTGCGAAAAGAAACGGAATATGACGTCGACGTAGTTCCTCGGCAACGACCTCGCTGCCTTCACCGCGCAGATTCACGTCGAGAACTGCAGCGTCGAGCCCTTCCGTACGCGACAGCAAAAAAGCATCGCCCCGCGTGCGTGCAGGTCCGACGACAATGGCGCTCGCGCTCTCGAGCATGTCCGCAACCATGGCGCCAATCAGGTAATCGTCCTCGACGACCAGGACACGCTTGCCGTACAGCTCGTGCATTACAAAGCTCCTTTCATGTCCATCGGTCCATCGATAACACAGAGCACTCCGTCGGTCAAAAACTGAATCGTGGCGGTGCCGCCGAACTCATAAGCCAGCGCCTGTTCAACCATCATCGATCCGAATCCTCGATGAGTCGGCTGCTTCACCGGCGGACCATCCAATTCTTTCCATTCGATTCTAAGCCGAGTTTCTGGCGTTTTCATTACGGACCACTGCAACTTGACGCGTCCGCGGTCCACGGAAAACGCACCGTACTTCACCGCATTCGTGCAGAGCTCATGCAGCGCCATCGCAATCGGCACGGCCTGCGACGCATGCAGATCGATGGCCGGCCCCTGGATATCGAAACGATGTTCGCGTCCGCCGCAACTGGCAACAACACTCGCAACGACATCGTGCAGTGCAGCTTTTTCCCAGTGAGTCAGCGTGAGGATGTTGTGCGCGGCAGCAAGTGCTGCCAATCGTCCTTCGAATGCCTTGCGCCGGTCCGGATCGATATCCTGATGTTTGAAACTCTGCTGAGCAATGGCCTGCACGACAGCCAAAGTGTTCTTCACTCGATGATCCAGCTCGGCGACCATGAGCCGCAGATGCCGCTCTGACTCTTTGCGTTTGGTGACATCGTTGAACAGGATGCCGACGCGGTTGTCGGAGCCGCTCACTGGAAAAGCGTACACCTCGTAATGACGACCGAGCCCTGCAGCGTAATTTTCGAAGCGCTCAGCCTGCTTGCTGACTGCGATCCGTCCGTAGATATCGAACCATGACTGTTCGTGTTCCGGTAAAAGCGAGCGCATGGTTTTTCCCATCGCAGACTTAAGACCCGTTTGCCGTTCGAACGCGGCATTCACGTCGATGAACCGATAATCGACTGGATTGGAATCGGCGTCGAACATGACTTCGATGATGCAGAAACCTTCGTCGATCGAATCGAACAGCATGTGGTAACGCCGCTCGCTTTCGATCAGCTGCCGCTCAGCGATCAGCCGTGCGCTGATGTCGACGAACGTGATCACCACACCATCGATGCGATCCTCGACCGTGCGATACGGCCGCACACGCATCATGTACGAACGTCCGCCTTTGCTTTCGACCACCGATTCGAGGGGAGTGAGGTCGCGCAGTACTTTCTGTGCATCGCGCTCGATCCCGTCGTAGACCATCCGGTGGGTGAAATCGGTAATCTCACGACCCACATCGGAGCCTGCGATGTTGAATATCTCAGCCACTGGCGCCGTAAACATGCGAATGCGCAGCTCAGTATCGAGGAATAACGTGCCGACCTCGGTGGCAGCCGTCAGGTTCTGCAGATCGTTGTGGGCCGAGGAGATGTGTTCCAGCTTGCTCTTGAGCTCGGAGTTCACGGTCTGCAGTTCCTCGTTCATTGACTGCAGTTCTTCTTTGGAAGTCTCGAGCTCTTCGGCCGTCGAACGATATTCCTCGTTGATGGATTGCAGCTCTTCGTTGGCGGCTCGCAAATCCTGAGTCGCGACCTGGTACTCCTGCCGACTCGCGTTCAAGCGTTCATGAGCGATTTTCAATTCTTCGTGCATGCGACGGGTCTGATCGGGCCTGCCAGTCAGCTCATGCTCTTCCAGATTCTCCAGCGGCTGAACTTCACCACCGTCCATGAAGAACACGACCGCTTGCTGTGCTGAGACCTCATCGGCCACTGTTGGCATCACGTACATCGACACACGACGCTTCATGCCATCGAACGCGACCACCACCGGCAGAGTCACGGTAGGTTGTTTGAGTCCGAACGCACGTTCCAATGCGATCGCGAGATCGAGTCGCAGTTCAGGCCGCACCACGGCGGGCAGCTCAATCGTGAAAGGCCCACCCGAATGCAGAATGTAACTGCCGGCCGAGGGCGACAGATTGATAATGCGCTGCGACTCATCGACCAGAATGCTGGGCGGGACATTTCGCTCCAGTGCCGCAATGTGCGCCGCGGCACTGCCGCGCTCGATCTCCCCGCGAGTCCCCTCGCGACGGCGCTCCGGGACAGCTCGCTGATCACTGGGGAGTTGCGGAAGGTGCGGCAAGGTGCGCACGGCTTGCTGTCGCGCACGGTAGATCCGCGATTCACGATCGATAGGACTGAAAAGATTGACCGAGGAATCCAGCGTTTCGGCAGAGCCGAGAAACAGAAAGCGATTGGGCTTGAGGCCGTAGTGAAAAAGGGTTGCGAGCTGTCGTTGCAACGCACGCTCAAGATAGATCAGCAGATTGCGGCACGTGATCAGATCCAATCTCATGAACGGTGGATCTTTCAGCACGCTGTGGCTCGCGAACAGCACCGGGTCGCGCAGCTCCTGTCGAACCCGATAGTGAGTCCCTTCGTCCACGAACCATCGGGTCAGACGTTCTTCTGAAACGTCGCCCTGAATCGATCGTGGGTAACGCCCTTCGCGCGCGGTCGCCAGGGCACCCTCGTCCAGATCGGTCGCGAAAATCTGAATGGGGACATGCACTCTGCGACGGCTGGCTTCCTCGAGCAGCAGCATGGCGATGCTATAGGCTTCTTCGCCGGTCGCGCAGCCAACCACCCACACTCGTATGCCCGTTTCATCCAGATCATCGAAGATGCGGTTGATCGCCTGCTCGCACAGAGCATCGAATGCATCGTGGTCACGAAAGAACATCGTGACCGAAATCAACAGATCACTGAACAGCTCGTGCGCCTCTTCAGGCGTATCGCGCACGTATGAGGCATAACCCTCGAGGCTCTCCGAACGTGTCACCTGCATGCGGCGCGTCACCCGGCGCATGACTGTTGCACGCTTGTAACTGGAGAAATCGTGTCCCGTGCGTGCACGCATGAAACTGACGATGCGTCTTAAATCGTTGGCGGCAGCATCTGCGTTGAGCGAGCGGACAGCATCCTTGCTATGTGCCACTTCGCGAATGCGATCGACCATCGCGCCAATCGGCGAGACGAAATCTGCAACGCCCGTTGCGATCGCGTTCTGCGGCATCATGGCGTACTCGGCTTCGGCAGGGTCCTGCACGAAGATGACACCGCCGGCTTCTTTGATCGCCCGCACACCCACAGCACCATCCGATCCCGAACCGCTGAGGACGATCGCCAGTCCATCGCCCCGTGCGGCAGCGACCGAACGAAAGAACAGGTCAATAGGCGCGCGACGTCCGCGTGGCTGCGAGAACGCTTGCGCCGTCACTTCGTCGCCCTTAATCACCAGCTCGCGATCTGGAGGGATCACGTACACGCAGTTGGGACGTAGAACGGGTCCGTCATTCACCTGCTGAACTGGCATGCGGGTACATACCGAGAGGATCTCGGACATTGAACTCGGATGGTCCGGCGACAGGTGAACGATGACAACATAGGCAAAGCCCAGGTCTGTATCGATCTGTTCAAAGAAGCTGCGGAGCGCGGCAAGCCCGCCGGCTGACGCCCCGATGGCGCAAACCGGAACCAGGTCGGGCGATAAGCCCTGGCTGTTTGGAAGGAATTCGTCCATGCGGACTCACTTGTGATGCTTCCACGCACGACGAGTGGCGACGCAGTGGATTACTTAGGGCAATGCCAAGATTGTGCCACAGTGCACTGTTATCGGCGTCGCGGTATTCGAAGCCGCTCTTGCCCAGCAGTAAGCGATCAGCTCTGCACAGCGTGATGACGCGCTGTGACCTGAATTTCAATCCGCATTCTCGAATCCGCGAGCCCCGCAGAGATCATGGTGGCCGCCGGCCGCACCTCGCCGAAGTATCGACGCAGCACAGGCCAACATTGTGGGAAGTCGGAAGCGACCGGCACGATGTACATGACCCGTACAACGTCTTTCAGGCTCGAACCTGCTTGCTGAAGGGCGTGCTCGATATTCGTTAAGCACTGTTGCGTCTGTTCGACGATATCGTCGGATATGGTCATCGTTGAGTAATCAAAGCCGGTGGTGCCTGAGACAAAGATCCATTCCCCATCGACCACGGCGCGTGAGTAGCCGATCTCTGCTTCGAAGGTGGATCCAGAGCTGATGAGTTTTCGTGTCATGTCGATCTAATAACAGGTTGATCAGAGAACAGGTGAAGGAAGTCAGCTTGCAGGGACTTGGTTGGATTCAATCTTGCCGAGCAACCATTGCAATCCCGCCAGGTGCTGCTGATCGTGACTGCAAAGATAGTGAATCAAGCTGCGCAGCGTGAGCGGACCATAGCCTTCGAAATCGGCGGTTCGCTGCAACTGTGATTCGGTGAGGCCTCGAATCACAGCCATTGTTTCAACACGCGCCTCGCGAAAAGCTGCCAGCGCTTGCGCGGCATCGAGCGTTCGATAAGTTTTCGCGAGCGCATCAGTGTCGAGCGAGGGCAACCAGGGATGCTGCTCGGCCAGAGTCCGACGGATCCGTGCCTGATAACCCTGAATCTCGACATCGCGCACATGCCCCACCTGCTCGAGTGCAGTCAGATGTTCGCTGGGAATTCCATCCCAGGATGGCGGCACCCATTGCTTGAATTCATCGGGAATCGCTGCGAAATGGGCTTCGAGCTGATCGGGAAAAGTGGCGAGCGCCTGCAGAGTGATGCCGTGCATGAACATGATCTCCGGTCTGGGTCCCGATGGTACGAGATTGGACATGCTTCAACCGGCTGCGGAGTCAGATATAGCGGAGTGACAACGACTCGCGTCGCCCGGATGCGTCGGCGTCCATCCGCCGGATCACAGTAGAGATTTCGGGCGAGCAGCACAGTTGTTCAACCGCGCGGTGCAGCAGGTATGCTGCCCGACAATGCCGCTGTCACGAGATGCCATGTCATTTTTCCTGCTGGCTTTTCCTGCGCTCTTTTCGATCGTGAATCCCTTTGGCGGCGCTTTCATTTTTCTGGGGGCAACTGAACGTTTCCATCCATTGCTGCGAGCACGACTCGCACGGTGGGTAGCGATCTACAGCTTCCTGATCGTGAACCTGTCCGTCTATATCGGCGCCTATGTGCTCACGTTCTTCGGCATCTCCGTGCCGGTGCTGCGTGTTGCGGGCGGCATCGTGATCGCGCTTGCGGCGTGGCGCATGCTGAATGATGACGATCTGGGCGGCGATGGAGCTCAGGCAACGGCAGATCTGCAGATCGATGACAGCCGTGTGAGTCGCATGGCTTTTTATCCACTCACCATGCCGTTGACCACCGGTCCGGGCACGATCTCAGTGGCAGTGTCTCTGGGCGCCAACCGGCCACAAGTGGGAGGTCAGGAACAGTTGCTGTGGTACATGGCGCAGATGACGCTCGCGAGCATCGTGCTGTGCGCGATCATCTATCTGCTCTATCGGTACTCGCAGAAGATCTCGAATTTCATTGGCCCGACAGGCACCTCGGTGATCGTGCGCCTGTCTGCGTTCCTGCTGTTCTGTATCGGCATCCAGATTTTCTGGAACGGCGCTGCGGTGCTGCTGCAAAGCCTGAACGCGCACGCCTGATCGGCGAGCGGGACGGCGAACCGCGCAATCGTTATTGCTTCGGTGCTGGCTTTGCGGGCTCGGTGGGAGCCTTCGCCTTCGAAGCACTTTCTGGCATGAGCATGACCACGCCCGGCTGCTGAACTTCAGGCGCAGCTTCAACTTCAGACGCAGCTTCAGTCGTCGGGCTGGTCTGCACCGCTGGCGTCGCATAAAGCGAAGTGATGATGCGCACGGCGTGAACCGCCACCAGGAACCCACTGAAAATCAGCGTGACCGGAATCAACGCCACGCCGAAGGTGATCAGGCGACGCGCCTTGGAAGCCTTGGGCTTCTTGCCTTCTGCTTCCAGCCGTTCCTGGGCGCGCTGCTGAACCGCTCGCTGCAATTCACTCTGCGGTCGTTCAAAAGGAATGATGCGGGCGCTGGGCAACGGATCGCTGGATTGAGGAATACGCTCTTCGGACGATTGAGTCATAACGTGTCCTGAGTCGATAGTCAGTCTTCGCAGCGCCAGCTGCGACCCGCAGCTCAAGTTCGCCGCGCCATGCGTCTGCCGTCGTTAGCAGATCCGCCGAGAGTTGTAGGCCACGGTCTTACAAGACCTCTGATGTACCGCCGATGAACCTGAACCGGCCGACTGATCGGTGAGTTGCCAGCGTTCTCGGCGTTTGCCGAAGTGTAACCCGCGAGATGGTCCTGTTCTCAAGACTGCGCAGCGCCGAGTCAGTTCCAGAATACAGAAGATGAAGACGGGATTTCGTACGCCAAGCTCAGCACAACTCAGGCCCAGCAGTAACGACGGTTTCTAACGACGGAATTCCAAAGACAATCACGTCTGGCCGCTTCAGCATGGAGTGGACGTAATGCTGGGCCGTGTAGGTTTTCCGGAAAGCTCCTTGGGTCCCGGATTCAGTCTAAAGCTGCGATTCGATCGGCAAATGCTGCAGTAACCAGGTGACCAGCCGTCGTCCCCAGCTGGCATCCGGCTCGGTGTGCGATTCCACCGTTTCACCGTTCACCTGTTCGCTCCAGATGAGTCGGCATTGGCTATCGAGCCGGACGGAAAAGCTGTGCGTCGGCTGAGTGGCACGATCGAACAGCGCGGATAACTTCGCCGCGAGGGAAGGCTCCTCGATCCATACACCCATCTCGCAGTTCAACGTTGCCGAGCGTGGGTCGAGATTGAAAGATCCGACGAAGAGTCGGGCACTGTCGATCACGATCGCTTTGGTGTGCAGACTCGCTTTCGAAGAACCGATGCGCAGGCGACGGGCGCGCTCCTGCTCCGACTCTTCGGGTGCAGTCTTCAACTCGTACAACTCGATGCCCGCTTCCAGTAGCGGCTCTCGATATCGCGCATAGCCGCTATGAACTGCCGCGACGTCGGTGGCAGCCAAAGAATTCGTCAGCACCCGTATGTGAGCCCCTTGCTCCGCCATGCGACGCAAACCCGCAGTGCCGCCGGGACCCGGCACGAAATACGGAGAGATCAACAGGAGTTCGCGGCATGCGTTCGCAAACATCTCCTGCACGCTCTCGAGAACGCCTGGAGCAATCACGTGCGCTGACTTGAGAGCCTTGCGCGGATCGTCTGCCACGAGACGAACTGACTGCGACCAGGTCATTGCACGCTCACCTGTGAAAAGCTCGTCGATGGCACTCACAGGCCGCAACGCCTGAGCGTACGGACCTGCCGCCGCGTTACGGACTGAGTCAGCTGACACGCGCCGCACTTCGTCCAGACTGAGTTTGTTGCGCCGAGTGCGTCGCAGATTGGTGATGGGTACGGCGCTCGCACTGTTCCAATAAGCATCGAACATGCTTTCGGTGTCCTGCACGGCACGACCGATCAACGCAACGTCAAGATCAACAAAATTCACGTGTCGACTCGCCGCGAAATATTCGTCGCCGATATTGCGGCCGCCCACGATGGCAAGCCGCGCGTCGGCGATCCACGCCTTGTTGTGCATGCGATGGTTCAATCGTGAACCTCTCGACAGCAATTCACGCGCTGTTCGCAGCATGCCTGTGCGAGTCGCGAAGGGATTGAACAGCCGAATTTCAATCTGCGGATGCTGATCGAGCGCCATCAGCACTGCATCGCGCGAACGGGCATCCATGTCGTCGAGCAACAGTCTGACGCGCACACCTCGGTCTGCCGCGAGCAAAACTTCGTGGGCAAGAAACTGCCCGGTGACATCGCTGTGCCACAGGTAGTACTGGAGATCGAGACTGCGCACCGCCGTGCGCGCACTCAATACTCGCAACGCGAATGCATCCGTCCCGTCCGTGACCAGCCGCACACCCGAAAAATCCGTGTGCAACGAACACAGCTTCACAACCAGGCGATCGAGCGCACCCGCGAGCGCTGGCTCAACGGCAGTGCTGACGGACTTGGGTTTGCGAAAGCGTTTCACGAGATCAGGTGATTTGATCGTTCACGGGCATTCAGACGAACGAGCCAGTCAAGGCACAATCACAAGCCGAAGAGTCATTCTTGAAGTGCGCTAGCACCTTAAAGCAGCCTGTTTCACAGCACTTTCACGCAGCTGCGTCCGAGACATTCACAGCCTCTCTCTATTCTCCTTCCCGAAGAATTACTCAACCGGAGAAAGATGATGATGAATGTTCAAGTGACGAAACTCGTGTGTGCCTTAGGTGTTCTTTCAAGCGTGACGATGCCAGCGTTTGGACACGCGCGCGAGCATGCGCAGGAGAGTGCCATGGATCAATGCATCCAGACCATGGTCGACCGGGTCGTGCCGGAAGGATTTCCCGTCGTCGTGCGCAGAGACGAAATCGACGTCTCGGCGCCCAGCGATTTCACAGGCGCAGCCAAGATCTTCATCACGGCACGTGGCCAGGAAACCGGCGAGACCTTCGGTCGGGCCACTTGCCTTCTGAACAGAAATGGCAACCTGCTCGCAATCTACGTGAATGGCTCTCGCGTCGAGAAGACCAAACAGGCTGGCTGATCTTCATGGACCTTCGCGATGAGCGAAGGTCCATTGATTCTCAGGCGGCAAGCTCGATGCGATTGCCGTCAGGATCGAGCACCACGCTTTCGTAATAGCCATCGCCGGTCCGACGTGGGCCATCCAACACTGGAAAGCCATCGGCAGCGAGTCGTTGAGTGAGCTCATCGACCGCCCGCTCCGAATCCAGTGCCATCGCGAAATGGGTGAGTCCCATGCGTTGTACGCCCGGTGCGATCTTGATCGGCGCGAGTGTGATCGTACGCATGAGTTCGATGCGCGCGCCATCGCTGAAGCTCAGGAAGCGAGATTCAAAGCCTTTCGCTGCATTCACATACTTGGCGCCTATCTGGGCACCGAAGTAATTCTGATAGAACGCCGCGATGCGATCGAGATCATCCGTCCAGAGTGCAACGTGCTCGATGCGCATGATCCGGTTCAGGGGCGCAGCAACTGAAGAAAAGGCGCAGGTAACTCCAACACATCGCGATCGACGAAGCACCATCCCCAGTCCTCTCCCGGCTCGTAGGAGGCAATCACAGGATGATGAGTCGCCTGAAAGTGCTTGGTCGCGTGCCGATTCGGCGAGTCATCGCAACAGCCGACGTGCCCGCACGAGAGACACAAGCGCAGATGCACCCAACTCGATCCGATCTTCAGGCATTCCTCGCATCCGGAGCTGGTGGCCGGCACTGGATGGAGCGCAGTGAGATGTTTGCAGGACATACGGCCTCGCATGAGCGTGGTGCTGCGGCGAGTCTAGGCAAGAGTTGAGAAATTGTCTTCTCTCATGGGTCGTCTGTGCGCCTGTTTCCACTGCGGCGCATACAACTGTATGTTCAGTCTGAGTCAGCATTGGGCCAGACTGCAGCCATGGCACAGACAGCGTCTTTGAGAACCATCGGCCTGATCGGCGGCATGAGCTGGGAATCCACTCTGCTCTACTATCGCATCGTGAATGAAACGGTTCGCGATCGTCTGGGCGGATTGCATTCAGCCCGCGTGATGCTGGCAAGCGTCGACTTCCACGAAATCGAAGAACTGCAGCGACTCGGCGACTGGGAACGAGCAGGTGCATTGCTGGCGCGCTGCGCCGAATCCTTGCAAGCTGCGGGCGCTGAGAATCTGGTGTTGTGCACGAACACCATGCACAAGGTTGCAAGCTCGATCGAAGCTGGCGTTTCCATTCCGCTGCTTCACATTGCAGATCCAACCGCCAAAGCGATTCTCTCGACCGGATTCAGAACGGTAGGCCTGCTCGGTACGCGATTTACGATGGAGCAGGATTTCTATCGTCAGCGACTCGAACAGCGCGGACTGCGAGTGCTTACACCTGAGCTTCAGGATCGCGACACCGTGCATCGCATCATCTACGAGGAACTGTGTCTCGGGCAGATACTGGAGCCTTCGAGACTTCAGTATCGCCAGGTGATCGAACGACTGGTCGGTCGAGGCGCTGAAGCAATCATTCTGGGCT
Source organism: Povalibacter sp. (assembly GCA_045810085.1). Lineage (GTDB taxonomy): Bacteria > Pseudomonadota > Gammaproteobacteria > Steroidobacterales > Steroidobacteraceae > Steroidobacter. Next base: position 29,089 of record JBJMWN010000170.1, read on the forward strand.
GCACTGAGATCACGCTACTCGTGAGCGCGGTCGATTCACCGGTTCCGCTCTTTGACACGACGCTGCTGCATGCGCGTGCTGCTGCTGAATGGTCGATACGGACTAAAGAGTAACCACATAGAGCACAAAGAACACATAGCAAGAAGGCGGTGAAGGTCCGTACATCTGGAACCTATCTCAAAATAGAACCTAAGTAGACACGGCGTCGAATCCGCCACTGCCCCACCGACTTGCGTCGGAAGTTCTTTTCGCAACGCTCAAAAACATGGATGTTTTTGTGCGAGCCTACAAGGATGTATTCACGGCGTTTGCGGAAAAGAACTTGCGGCGCGAGGCGGTGCGCGCCACAGCGATTTTGAGATAGGTTCTAGTCCTTTGAGTTCTCTGTGTTCTTTGTGGTTACTTTTTTTCTTCTCTTAAGCGAACAACACATGACCTGGCCCACACCCATCACGCTCACCGGTAAACACGTTCAGCTCGAGCCACTGAGCCCTGCGCATCACGACGACATGGTCGAAGCGGTACGCGATGGCGAACTCTGGAAGCTTTGGTACACGTTCGTTCCCGCGCCCGAGAAAATGCGCGAGGAAATTGCGAAGCGTCTCGAACGTCAGACGACTGGGTCCATGCTGCCCTTCGCGGTGATTGAACTCAGCAGCGGCAAGGCAGTCGGAATGACGACTTACATGGACATCGATCCTGCGAATCGACGCGTCGAGATCGGTTCGACCTGGTATCGCCAGCGCGTGCAACGCACGCCATTGAACACGGAATGCAAGTTCCTGCTCTTGCGACACGCTTTCGAAGAACTGAACTGCGTCGCGGTTGAGTTCCGCACTCATTTCATGAATCAAAAAAGCCGGCGGGCGATCGAACGTCTCGGCGCGAAGCTGGATGGCATTCTTCGCAATCATCGCTTTCAACCAGACGGCACGCTGCGCGATACGTGCGTGTACAGCATCATTGCTGGCGAGTGGCCGACCGTGCGCTCACATCTCGTCCATCAAATGGAAAGACGGACCTGAACTCAAACTCGTAAGTGAGGACTTTCCGATTTGGTGGGAGTGACGCCTCACGCGCTGAACGCGATCTCCATCCATGATGAATGCGTCTGGCCGGGTGCCAGGCGGATCAAGCGTTCACCGCTGTTCAGCGCGTCGCCTGCGCAGGTCCAAGGTTCGACGCACACGAAATCGTTGGCCGCCAGCGTCCAGACCACCCAGTGCGCAAAATGTTCTGATGCACTGACGTCGATGCAGGAGCCATCGGCCAGATGCAGAGGCATATGACGCATGCGCTGATCGAGCACATGCTGATCGACTTCCTTGGCCGCAAGATCGAATCCGCGGAACGGGCCGGTGCTCTTGGTCAGATTGTCGAACTGCTGAGTGGCGTCGGTCTCGATGCTTGCATGCGATTTGTCCGTCACCTTGAAATAGGGGTGATAGCCCAAGCCGAATGGCATGACTTCCGTGCCTGTGTTCTCAATTGCCATGTTCAGTCGCAATCGGGTGCCGACCAACTCGAGATTCAATGTGGCGGCGAACGGGAAAGGAAACTGTTCCAGCGTCGTCTGATCCGAGAGAAGCTGCAGCGATACCTGATGATCGGACGAGGTCAGCACCGTCCAGGCTCGCGTGCGTGCGAAGCCGTGCTGCTTCATGCTGCCTTTGTGGCCGTCGA
>JBJMWN010000171.1:0-17474 GCA_045810085.1 Povalibacter sp.
ACCGCTTGCCACCACGAGGCTACACAGGAATGCGCGACGCTGATCACCGGTCGCGACCATCGCAGCACAGCGTGGGCGTATCCATTCAGGTGAATCACATCCGCATCGAAAGCACTCGCGGACTCGAGCAACCAGTGTCCCGCTGCGTTCACGTCTTCCCACGGATCGAGCATCCATTCGAGATCGTAGTCGGACTCGATCAGTTGAACGTTGGACAACGCGTGTGCCGCGTCCCGTTGCGCAGATTGCGGCTTCGGCCCCATTGTCGCGAGCAGCACTTCCACATCGTGTGCAGCCAATGCGCTGCACAGATCCAGCGCGTAGGTCCACACGCCGCCGACGCAATCTGCAGTCATCAGGACCTTCATGCCCGATACGTCTCCTCGATGAGCAGCGCACTGCGGGCGACGTGCTCGATCTCGGGATCGAAGCTGCGATCGACCGCAAGTCGGTCAGTCCAGCGGCGCAAAGCACGCGGGCCCCACTCATCGGGACTCTGGCTCAAGCGCTCTTTCGATGCTCCGCGACACAGATTCAATTCGAATTCGTAGAACGATCCGTTTACGTTTTCCCAGTACGCGCCCGCGCGTGATCCTGTGATTGCCATGTCGATGATTGCGTCGCGGCCCGTGTTCGCATGCCACGAACACGCAAGTCGCACCAAGGCTCCATTCGGCTGGATGAATTCTGCAAACGCGAGATCTTCCACTTCATCTCTCGATTGCAGCGGCTCACCCCGAGTGAACAGACGGCTGCGCACGCGCTCGAGCGGCGGAAAGTCCTGCACCCACATCGCCAGATCCAACAGATGCACGCCGAGATCAAGCAGGCAGCCGCCACCTGCCACATTGCGGTCATGGCACCAGGCCTTGTCGGGACCGTAGGCATTGTGGAATCGCAAATCGATCGCCACGATTTCGCCCAGCTCACCGTTGCGAATGCGCCTGCGCAGCTCGCTCATGCCCGCGACGTGCCGATAGCAGAAATCGATACCCAGTAATCGATCGTTCTGCAATGCCGCAGCAATCACATGTTCAACATCGAGCGCGTTGGTCGCCAGCGGCTTCTGGCAGAAGACGGGCACTCCCTTCTCCAGACATGCGATGGCCTGTTGCGCATGCATGCCGTTCGGGGTCGCAATCACGACGCCATCGACGCCGAGTTCCAGCAGCGATTCGATCTGCTGGACACACGCTGCCTGCGGGTAAGTACGAGCCGCATCATGCATTCGAGTGGCGTCTGCGTCGCAGATCGCGGCCACTTCGACATCGGCATCTCTCGCGAGCACATCGAGTCGCTTGCGACCGATCCACCCGACGCCCACGAATCCCAGACGCGTCCGACGAGCATGCGTAAGCGGCTGCAACCTCGGAAATGCGCTCATGCTTGTGCCTCGTTGACCATCACCGCTTTCACGAATCCTTCAGGGCGCTTGCTGGTCAGCTCGAATCCTTGATCGAGAGAGGCAAGATCGACACTGTGAGTCAGCAGCGGGAACGGATCGAGCCGTCCGTCGACAACTGCATCGATCGCATTGCGAACTCCCTGGACGTAGCGCTCCATTGCGCGCTCGTGTGCGTTGATCACATCGATGCCACGCCAGTTCCAGCTTTGCATGTCGATCTGGCGCAGCCCGTCCTGGTGATAGCCCGCAATGACCAGGCGACCTCTTTCACCGGTCAATGCGCTTGCGAGATCGAGTGTGGACTGCAAACCCACCGCTTCGATGACCACGTTACAGCCACGCTGATCCGTGAACTTCAAAGCGCGCTCGCGCGCATCTGAATGCGAAGTTGCAATCGTGTATTCCGCGCCCAATTGCGATGCGAGTTGCAAGGCATATTCGCGACGCGACAGGACAATCACGTGCGCGCCCGCGGCGGTTGCGAGCTGCGTGAGCAGCAGTCCAAGAAATCCAGCACCGACGATGCCGACGCGATCGCCGCGTCGAATCTGGCTGCGCTCGAAAATATTCATCGCACAACCCAGCGGCTCACCTGGGAAAGGCTCACCGTCGAGTTCGCTGGGCAGACGCACCGCACATTCTCGAGGCGCGATGTCGTACTCGGAGTACGCATGGTGAGAGATCAGCGCGACGCGATCTCCCACATCGAAATCATGGACACCTCGACCCACTTGATCGACGAACCCCCAACCTTCGTGACCCGGCGAGCCGGCCTGCTGGGGATATTGAAACCATTCGCGACCTTCCCACACCGAAAGGTTGGACGCGCAGATACCGCAGCCTTCGAGCCGCACTCGGATGTGTCCGTCAGGAACCTCCGGGATTCCGATGTGCGCAACTTGGGTGGTGCACGCGCCGACCAGCATGGCGGCGCGTTGACTCGCGTCATTCATTCTCACGCTCCTGCGGTCAATCGTTGACCGGGCCGGGCGGCGGGACTGTTCACAGGAGCGCGACTGTTCTCGAGCCATCGATGCAGCGCGTTCAGTCCTTCATCGATGCCCACCTTCGGTCGCCAACCGGTTGCACTCCGGAATTTCGAAATGTCAGAAACGTAGTAGCGCTGGTCGCCCGTGCGCCATTCGCCGAAGGACGCACTGACCGATTCTTCAAGCTGTTGCTCGAGCCGGTCCATCAGCTCGAGGATGCTCAATGTGTTGGCCACGCCACCACCGATGTTGAAAGCCTCTCCCTGAAGGCGCTCGATGTCGTGTCGCGCGGTCTCGAATGCCGCAACCAGGTCCTCCACGAACAGCGCATCGCGGACCTGCAATCCATCCCCATAAATCGTCACGGGCTCGGCGGCCATGGCCTTGCGCATGAAATGCGCGACCCAGCCTTGATCTTCATTACCGTGTTGGTGCGGCCCGTAGATGCAACTCATCCGGAATACGGCGGTGCGCAGGCCGAAGCTCCGCGCATAGTCCAGCACATACTGCTCCGCACATCCCTTCGAACATCCATACGGGCTGTGAAAGTCGAGCGATCTCGATTCGCTCACGCCCCGCGCTCGCAAATCCCGATCCACGGGCAGATAGCGTTTCCCTTCGCACTCGACGTGCACGTCGGGAAGGATCCCGTACACCTTGTTGGTGGAAGAAAAAAGAATTGATGGCGGCGTCGCACACTCGCGCGCACTTTCCAGCAGATTGAGAGTGCCGCGTGCATTCACTTCGAAGTCGTGCTGCGGATCGACGAGACTGCTGGTGACAGCGACTTGAGCGGCGAAGTGGTACACATGATCCACATCCGCTATCGCGTTACGCAGCGCGTTGCGATCCCGCACGTCTGCTTCCACGATCTCCAGGTCTCGCGGATAGTGCTCGCGCAGCCAGCTCGCATTCTGCTCACTGCCAGGACGCGCGTAAGAATCAAAGATCCGGACACGCTCGCCGTTTTCCAGCAGATGCCTGGCCATGTTGGTGCCGATGAATCCCGCACCTCCAGTGATCAGAACGGTCGGCGTGCTGTCGCGCTTCACGGCTCTCACAGCGTCAACCCTCTGCGATCGAGTTCGGCGCTCGCTGCAGCGAAGTTGTCCTGCGCGTCCGCAGTTTCGAGCCACTGCGCAAGCTCGCGCAATCCATCGGCAAAACGAATTTGCGGCTCGTACTTCAGCAATCGTCGCGCCTTGGTGATATCCGCAAAGCAGTGCCGGATATCACCGACCCTGTACTTGCCAGTGACTTGCGGTTCGACCTGCGATCCGAGGACGTCGATCGCGTGCTCCGCAATTTCGAGAATGGTCTGTGGCTCGCCTGAGCCGATATTGAAGATCTCGCCGTGATGCTCAGTCGTCAGCGCCCGTCGACACGCTTGAACGATATCCCAGACGCTCACGAAATCGCGACGCTGCAAGCCATCCTCGAAAATCAGCGGCGGATTGCGGTTGAGAATTCGCGACGCAAAGATGGCGAGCACACCGGTGTAGGGATTGGACAACGCCTGGTGGGGGCCATACACATTGAAGAAGCGCAGCGCCACGGTCGGAATGCGATAGGCCTTGCCCACGACCAGACAGAGTTGTTCCTGGTCATATTTCGAAAGCGCGTACACGGACGCTGGGACCACGCGCTTAGTCTCCGGCGTGGCCACAGGCTCGACTACGCCCTGCTCTACATCCCATTCACCGCGACTCAATTGATCATGGCTACGAAGCGGAACCTCGACGATCTCGTTTCCGCGTCGATAGAGCCCTTCGCCGTACACGCTCATGCTGGAGGCAACCACCAGTTGCTGAACCGGTCGCTTGGCGAGTGCTTCCAACAACACCGCGGTGCCACGCGTATTGATATCGATATAACGCTCGATGTCATACATGCTCTGCCCGACACCCACGGCTGCCGCGAAATGGCAGACGTGAGTGATGCCTCGCAGCGCCGACTCCACCGCTGCACGGTCGCGTACATCGCCTTCGACACGCTCCACTTCGCGATTCAGATACGAAGGAAATCCAGGATTTTCGCCGTGCACCTGCTCACTGAGCGCATCGATCACTCGAACCCGACATCCCGTCTCGACCAGCACATTCGCCAGATGAGAACCGATGAAGCCCGCGCCCCCGGTGATCAACACCCGCGCATCGCCGCCAACCAATGTGTCCTCGAGCATGTTCGACCTCTTCATGCACGCGCCCCCGCCCACTTGGCCATCGCAGCGACCGCAGGTGCTGGCAGCAGTTCGTCTTCCAACAAGCGCCGCTCCACATCGCGAATGGTCATTGTCAATCCCGTATCCAGATCCACGCGCGGACGCCAGTCGAGAACGCTAGCGGCTAACGAAATGTCTGGCCGGCGTCGGGGCGGATCATCGATCGGCAACGAACGAAACCCGAGGACCGAATTGGATCGCGTGAGCCGAACGATTCTTTCGGCGAGCTCGCGAACTGTGACCTCGGCCGGGTTGCCCAGATTGACCGGACCGCGAACCGTATTGTTCGAATCCATCAGTCGCATGATTCCGTCGACCAGATCATCCACGTAGCAGAACGATCGCGTCTGACTGCCATCGCCGTACAGAGTGATCGGCTGATCGTTGAGTGCCTGCACGATGAAGTTGATCACGACGCGGCCATCACTGATCTGCATGCCGGGACCATAGGTATTGAAGATGCGCGCGATGCGAACCGTAACGCCGTACTCCTGTTCGTACAGCACGCACAGAGTCTCCGCACAGCGCTTGCCCTCGTCGTAACAAGAGCGCGGACCGATCGGATTGACGTAGCCCCAATAGTCCTCGCTCTGCGGATGCACTGTCGGGTGTCCGTAGATCTCGCTCGTGGATGCCTGGAAAATCTTTGCACCCGTGCGACGTGCAAGCATCAGAAGCTTCTCCATGCCGCGCACGCTGCTGAACAGCGTATCAATGGGGCTGCGCTGGTAATGAAGAGGTGAGGCGGCGCACGCCAGATTGAAGATGGCATCCGCACGGTCGAACTCATCGATGTCGAGGGCCGCGATGTCGCGTTCCATCAGCGTGAAATTCGGATCCGTTCGCAACGCTTCAACCGCAGTCGCATTGCTCGTGCAGAAATTGTCGACCGCGATCACTCGATGTCCTTCTCCCAGCAGGCGCGCGCAAATATGCGAGCCCAGAAATCCTGCGCCCCCCGCGACGATCGCGGTGCGCTGACCGTTCGCGTGTGCATGCCGATGAGTCTTACCGTTCTTCTTGATCGCCGTAGTCACACTTCTCTCCTCCAGTGAGTCTCGCACCGACTTGAGACACACTCTTTCCACCGTAGAGACCGTCAACTGCTAAAGGAGACGGACACTTGCGAGAAGGTAAGTAGCAACAAACGTGCCGCGCCTGCGCACGTTCGTACATTGCAGCGACGCGCAGTAACACACAGTGACGTGGCGATGCTGTCGCGGAAAAAAATTTACATGATCGCGCAGTGCTTACAGGGTGCCGCGCGTGAATGTAGTCACGCTCATCGAACGTACATACGTTCTGCGCGCGACAGCCGCATTAGCACGCTTCGTGCATTGCTCTGCTATGTACATTTACGTCGCGACTTTCAGAAGCGACACCGCGTCACTCAAAAGGAGAACGCCTTGAGTCATCAATCAGTCCGCGTCGGCATCATCGGTGCCGGCAATTGCGCATCGTCCTTTGTGCAGGGCCTTCACTACTATCGCGATGCGCCGACGGATGCGCCGATCCCAGGGCTGATGAATACGGTCGTCGGCCCGTACCACATCCGCGATATCGAGATCACGTGCGCGTTCGATGTACACGCTGCAAAGGTGGGCAAGGATTTATCTGAAGCGCTGCTGGCACCGCCGAACAACACGCGTGTGTTCGCAGACATTCCGAAGATGAATGTGACCGTTGAGCGTGGCCGGACGCTGGATGGCATCGGCGCGTATCTGCAGGACGACGTCATCGAATCCGAACTGCCGGAAGCTGACGTCACACGAATTCTGCGTGAAACGAACACCAAAGTACTCGTGTGCTATCTGCCAGTCGGCTCGCAACGGGCCACGGAATGGTACGCAATGCGAGCGCTCGAGGCCGGTTGTGCATTCGTGAACTGCATCCCGGTATTCATTGCCTCTGATGCTGACTGGCGCCGTCGCTTCGAACGCGCACAGCTGCCGCTGATTGGCGATGACATCAAGAGCCAGGTCGGCGCGACCATCGTGCATCGTGTGCTCTCGAATCTGTTCCGTGATCGCGGCGTGCGGCTCGATCACACCTGCCAGCTGAACTTCGGCGGCAATTCAGATTTCAAGAACATGCTGGAGCGCGAGCGGCTGATCTCCAAAAAGCTGTCGAAGACCCGATCCGTTACCAGCCAGATCGACGTCGCACCGAATGACATCCATGTTGGCCCCAGCGACTACGTGCAATGGCTGACCGATCGCAAGTGGGCTTACATCCGTATGGAGGGAACCGGGTTTGGCGGCACCCCTCTCAATGTCGAGCTCAAGCTCGAGGTCTGGGATTCACCGAATTCCGCCGGCGTCGTGATCGATGCCGTGCGTTGCGCTCAACTCGCAATCGACAGACACATGGGTGGTGCGATCGTCGGGCCTTCCAGCTATTTCATGAAGTCGCCGCCCCAGCAGTTCCCGGATCACCAGGCCCGTGAGCTCACCATGGACTTCATCGCCAACGTATCTTCGGAACGCGCTCATGAACGCAACGTCGCGGCTGATCCTCGTACGACACGGCACGTGCGCGCGTCTCGATGAGATGCTGCTCGGTCGCACCGTCGATGCGCCGCTCGACTCGCGTGGAGTGACGCAGGCGCAGGCAGTGGCCGAGCATCTCAGGAATGTGAACGACCCGGTTCTGGAGTGCAGTCCGCGACGTCGGGCTCGCGAAACCGCAGAGCGAATCGCTCAGCAACTGAACGTAGAGCCGCAAATTGCCGCCGCGCTGGACGAGCTGGATTTCGGCCCCTGGTCGGGACGCTCCTTTGCCGATCTCGAGCGCGATCCGCGATGGAAGTATTGGAACGCTCGTCGCGGTGAAGCTTGCACGCCAGCCGGCGAAAGCATCGCAGCGGTTCACGATCGCGTGTCTTCGCATCTGGATGAACTGCGTCGAGAGCATCCCAGAGCGACCTTCATTCTGGTCACCCATGCCGAAGTGATCCGCACACTCGTGATGTACTGGCTGGGGGTTCCGACGGATTCCTTTTTGCAGGTCCCGATCGCGCCGGCTTCCATCACCACCATTGCATTCGACTCGGACGGGGCAAGGGTGCAGGAACTCAACGTGCAGGTGGCCGCATGAGATTCGTGATCTTCGGACTCAGCATCAGCTCCTCGTGGGGTAATGGTCACGCAACCTTGTGGAGGGGTTTGTGCAAGGCGCTGAACCGACGTGGTCACAGCGTTGTCTTCTTCGAGCGCGATCAGCCTTACTACGCAGCCGCGCGCGATTGGCATTCGCATCCTGGAACGGAACTCGTTCTGTACTCGCAATGGTCGGATATATCTGCCCGCGCCCAACGCGAGCTTCGCAGTGCGGACACGGCGATCGTGACTTCGTATTGCGCCGATGCGATCGAGGCCACGGATGCAATCATTGAAGATGGCGGCTGTACGTCGGTGTTCTACGATCTCGACACACCGGTCACTCTGGCGCGCCTTCACGAAGGTGAAAGTGTGGCCTACCTCGGCGAGCAGCAGCTCAGAGCTTTCGACCTGGTGCTGAGCTACACGGGCGGGACCGCACTCGATCAACTCCAGCAGAAGCTCGGAGCGAAGCATGTGGCGCCTCTTTACGGCCATGTCGATCCGGATGTGCATTGCCCCGCACCAGCAATCGATGTGTACCGAGCGGATCTCTCATGGCTCGGCACTTTCGCGGCCGATCGCCAGGTAATGCTCCAGCGTCTCTTTATCGATGCCGCGCTGCGCAGTCCTCAATACAAATTTCTGCTCGGCGGTGCTCAGTATCCGCAGGACTTTCCATGGAGCACGAACATCTATTTCGTGCAGCACGTGCCGCCGCCAGCGCATGCCGCTTTTTTCTGCTCGTCACGACTCACACTGAATGTCACGCGCGAGGCCATGGCGCGAATGGGCTGGTGCCCTTCAGGACGACTGTTCGAAGCAGCAGCTTGTGGTGCCGCGATCGCCACCGACACCTGGTCGGGACTCGAGGACTTCTATGCACCGGGATCGGAGATCCTGCTGGCCGAAACCACGCAAGACATTCTTGACGCGTTGGACATGAGCGACTCAGAACTGCAACGCATCGGTCAGCGTGCGAGAGAGCGCACGCTCGATCAGCACACCTGCCACAAACGTGCCACGGAACTTCTCAACCTGCTCTCGAACACTTCGAGCGATGCTCGAGCTTTCAGCCGCGACACTGAACGCGGCCTGCACGCGAGGACTTGATATGTGGGGAATCATTCCAGCTGCCGGACGCGGCAGTCGCATTCAGCCGCTGGCCTTCTCAAAGGAACTGTTGCCCGTGGGCTCGCGCGTTCTCAACGATGTCGAGCGGCCGTGCGCAGTCAGTGAATATCTCGTGGAACGCATGATTCGCGGCGGCGCGGACAAGATCTGCTTTGTCATTGGCGCCGGCAAGCACGACATTCTCGAGTACTTCGGCGATCAATATGGCAGCGCGCACATTGCCTACGTCGTTCAGCCGCAAGCGGCGGGTCTTTGCGATGCCATCTTTCGCGCAGCACCTTTGATTGCTGCGAACGAGACCGTTGCCGTGGGACTACCCGACACTGTGTGGTTTCCGAACACGGCACTCGCCACGTTGCCGGACGATGAGCTGTCATTTCTGCTCTTTCCCGTCGAGCGTCCCGATCAGTTCGATGCGGTGGCGCTCGATGACAACGAGCATGTCACTGAGATTCGAGTGAAACAGCGCAACCCAGGCACGCGCTGGATCTGGGGTGCCTTCAAAATGCCTGGCCATGTGTTTCATGCGTTGCGTGAGCTGTGGCTGCAACGCAATCGCGCCGACGAATACTTCGGCACGCTGGTGAATGCGTACATCGAAGCCGGCGGCCACGCGGTGGGCAGACGCACCGGACACGCCTACGTCGACGTCGGCACGATGCACGGGTATCGCTCGGCATTGCTGATGCTGAGCCACACCAACGAAGCTGATCAGGTCCAGCATGAGACGTTCAGTTCACTCTATCCGCCGGCCGTGCTGGAGGGGCGCACATGATCGAAGCTGCAATGATCTGGAATGAGCCGAACAACAAGTCGCACTGGGATCCCGAAGTCGATCCGCAATGGACGCGCTTTGGGACACTGGCGAAACTCGCCGCTCAGGCGATACACGCCGAGCGCTCGGACCTGCCGCGCGTTCTGGGTGGCATCTCACCGATCGATCCTGGCTTCATCATCAACCTGCAGCAGCAAGGTGTGCTCGAACATTTCGATGTTCTCGCGGTGCACGGTTTTCCGCTCGACTGGAATCTATGGATGATCGATGAGTGGCCCGACAAATTGAAAGAGATTCGCTCGTTGAGCTCAGCGCCGGTGTGGGTCACCGAAGTAGGCGTATCGAGCTTTGGTGCTGAAGAAGTTCAGGCGTGGGGCGTGGATCGGACTGCAGAGCTCCTCATCGGTCAGACACCGCGCATTCATTGGTACAGTCTTTACGATTTGCCGAAGGCGTGGCCAGCCACGACACGACATCGTGAAGCCGAAGGCTCTTCTTACTATCGACACTTCCACATGGGTTTGCTGCGCGAAGACGGCACACCGAAACCCGCCGTCGAACGCTTCGCACAGTACGCACCCGAGTTGGGCATCTGCCAGTGGTTTCACTATCAGGATCACCGTCTGAACGATGCGGTCGCCTGGCTGAAGCGATTGGGTGTGCGTTACTTGCGCACCGGACTGTCGTGGGCCGATAGCTTTCGTCCCGATGCATTGCGCTGGTTCGACCAGCAGATGGAAGCGTTGCAAGACTTCGAAGTGACAGTGACGTTCTGTTTCACACCCGAGCACCTCGGCATTCGACCGCATCACACGAGCGCGCCACGTGAACCTGCGCTGTTCGCTGAGTTCTGCCGTTCGATGATCGCTCGCTATGCGGGCCATTCGGCCACCCACTTCTCAACCGCGGCAAACTTTGCATGAAGCGCGCGATCGTCATCGTTCTGGATTCTCTGGGTGTCGGCGGCGCGCCCGATGCAGCTAGCTTCGGAGATGCTGGCGCGGACACGCTCGGCCACATCGCAGACAGTTGTGCGCAAGGCGATGGCGATCGTGCCGGTGTCCGTCGCGGCCCCTTGAATCTCCCTCATCTGGTTGAGCTCGGCATTGGTGAATGCTGCCGCTCGGCAACCAGCAGAGAACCTTCGGATCTTGCAATCGCAGGCTGGCACCACGGCCTTGCAGGTTCTGCTGCGGAAGTCTCTACCGGGAAGGATTCACAATCCGGACACTGGGAAATTGCGGGTTGCCCTGTCGAATTTGAATGGGGTTACTTCCCTCGTACTGAGCCATGCTTCCCGCCGGATCTGATCACCGAGTTGTGTGCGCGAGCAGAGCTCGACGGAATTCTCGGCGATTGTCACGCCTCAGGCACTGAGATCATCGAGCGCTTGGGTCATGAACACATTCGAACTGGCCGTCCTATCTGCTACACCTCCGCAGACAGTGTCTTTCAGATTGCAGCTCACGAAGAACATTTTGGTCTGGATCGTCTGTATGGATTGTGTGAGATCGCTCGTGAGCTCGTGAATCCGCTGCGCATCGGACGAGTGATCGCACGTCCGTTCATCACGACCGATCACGGTTTTCAGCGCACCGCGCATCGACGTGACTATGGTGTCGCCCCCACCTCGACCACGCTTTTGCATGAAGCGCAGCGTGCGCAACGCGATGTGATCTCGGTCGGGAAGATCGGCGATCTCTTCTGTCATACAGCAACGGGGCGCGAGCTCAAAGGCGAAAGCAACGACGCTGTCTTCGATCAGATGCTCTACGGACTGACGCACCTCGGTGATGGTGGTCTCATGCTGGTGAACCTCGTCGACTTCGACACGCTCTATGGTCATCGGCGTGACCCCGGCGGTTATGCGGCGGCGCTGGAGGCGTTCGACTCACGTTTGCCTGAGCTCACGAATCGCCTCAGCGTGGGTGACACGGTGGTGATCACGGGTGATCACGGCTGCGATCCTACCTGGCGCGGTTCCGATCACACGCGCGAATGCATTCCGGTGTTGATGTTCGGCCCCGGCATGCGCTGCGAATCCATCGGCAGGCGCGAAACGTTCGCGGATATCGGTGCAACGCTGGCGCAGCATCTGGATCTGCGCTCGCGCCTCCCGGGCCGACCGTTCAACTGACCATGCAGGATCCGTGGATGCAGGCCATGTTCCGCGGTGACTTCGCGGAGGCGTGGCGCATCAGTGATGCTGTGCAATTGCGTCGCAGAAATGAGCGCATCGATTGCACCCACTGGCCACGTCATCAGCAATTCATCTGGGATGGCACGCCGCTCGACAACCGGGGCGTGCTGGTGCGTTGCTATCACGGACTCGGCGATACGATTCAATTCGTGCGTTTGCTCGCTCCGCTACGATCGCGAGTTCAACACATCACGCTCTGGGCTCAACCTCAGCTGCTGAGCCTGCTCCAACATCTTGAGGGAGTGGATGTGTTACTGCCTCTGCACGAGGCCATGCCGGATTCGCATCACGATGTCGATATCGAAGTGATGGAGATCCCACATGCCCTGAGGCTCGATTTATGCGATATCCCGCAGGGCGTTCCCTACTTGCATGTGCCATTGGCAGATGTCCGACTGCCCGACGCGTTGTGTATCGGGCTCGTCACGTCCGCCGGCGCGTGGAACTCCAGTCGCTCGGTTCCCGATGAGGCGCTCCAATCACTCGCGTCGATAGAACACGTCAGTTGGTTTTCGCTGCGGTTTCCTATCGCGAAACCACCTTTCCCGATGCAGACACTGGCGTGCGAAGACATTGCGGTGATGGCCTCGCGCATGCGAGCGCTGGATCTCATCATTGCGGTGGACACAATGCAGGCTCATCTTGCGGGAGCGCTGGGTCTGCCGACCTGGCTGTTACTGAATGCCAATGCCGACTGGCGCTGGATGCGGGAGCGAAACGACAGCCCTTGGTATCCGACGATGCGTCTGTTCCGACAACAACGTCAGGGCGAATGGGATCAGGTGATTCGAGAGGTCAGGACAGCGTTGGAAGAACTCACTCGAGCGCGCGATATTCGTTCAGCCGGTTGTACAGCGTCTTCAGACTGATCCCGAGCACGGCTGCCGTACGCGTCTTGTTACCAGAGCAGAACTTCAGCGTCTCGGCGATGGCGATGCGCTCGATCTCCGCCAGCGACATTCCAGGTCGGAACGCCACATCTCCGTTATCCACTGCTGGAGCATCGGCCAGCGGCCCACAACTGATCGCCGCACGCAGATCGAGCTGCGGGTCCGCGAGAATGTAAGCACGCTGCACGGTGTTGTAGAGTTCGCGAACGTTGCCCGGCCAGTGATACTCACGCAGGAAGCGCCAGGAATCTCCCGAGAAGCTGAGGTTTGTTTCATTCGCTGCGTTGAGCTGCGCGAGAAAATGTCGCGCCAGCAGATAGACATCGTCAGCGCGCGTTCGCAGAACCGGCAGCTTCATATGAAACACCGCGAGCCGATATAGAAGATCGGCGCGTAGCCTGTTCTCGGACAACGCCTCGGGCAACGACCGATTGGTCGCCGCAATGACACGCGCATGCAACGGAATGTCGCGGTCTCCACCGACGCGACAGATGCGACGGGCCTCCAATGCACGCAGCAGTTTCACCTGCATATCGGGCGGCATTTCCGCCGCTTCGTCGAGAAACAAAGTGCCGCGTCCCGCTCGCTCGAAGTAACCCGCTTGTGAGCGGACTGCGCCTGTGAAGCTGCCACGCTCGTATCCAAACAATTCCGCTTCGACCAGCGTCGCAGGAATTGCGCCGCAGTTGACGGCGACGAACGGCTCATCTTCACGCCCACTCAGCGAATGAATCGTCTCCGCGAGCAACTCTTTGCCGGTGCCGCTCTCGCCCGTAATGAGCACGCTGACAGTGGTGGGCGCGACCCGCATGATCTGATCGTAGAGACTGCGCATGGAATCGCACGTCCCGATCAATTTGCCGAGACCCTGATCGTTGCGCTGCTTCGTCGGCAGGCGAGTAACAATCGCGTCTTCAGACCGATCGGTGAGTTCAGTCTGTTCTTCCCGTGCGGTCGCGTTCACATGTGGCTCCGAGGCAATTCGCCACACCGTTGTCAGGAAATATTGCGGGGAAGATGCGGGCGAATACAGCGCTTAACGTATGTGCGTTGTAGCAGTTCCGCCAGACAAGCTTCCATTACGCGGCGGTGCGCTCGTCGCCGACATCACTCTGCGGACGCTGGTTGTTGATGAGCCGCTGCAAATGCTCCGAGCTCTGCAGCAACAGTGCCGTCGGACCCTGTTCGATGATGCGGCCTTCGTGCATCACGATGACCTCATCGAAGCGCGGCAACAAGTGGAGTCGGTGAATGGACGAGATCACGCAGGAGTCTTTGAACTGATCGAACAGATTCTCGTAAACATGACCTTCCGTGCGCGGATCGAGACTCGCCGTGGGCTCATCGAACAGCACCAGCGGGCTGCCAGTCGCTGCGAGAACACCGCGAGCAAGTGCGAAGCGCGCACGCTGTCCACCGGACCAATTCGCAGCGCCTTGAGCCACGGGAAGCTCAAGTCCACCGTGATCCATATCAACGAAGTCGTTCACGCATGCAGCGCGCACTGCATACTCGAGATCACCTTGCGGCTGCTCGTTGCGAATCGACGCACACAGTGCCAGATTTTCGGCAAGCGAGCCTTCGAACAGCTGTGCATCCTGCGGAATCAACGTGGTGACCGTCTTCAGCCATTGCGCGGCATCGCGCGGCGTCAGCATCGCAGGCCCGTGACTCGAGGCCATCGCAATTCGATCGGCCGTGTAGAGTCCCGCGAGTACGCGAAGCAGCGTGCTCTTGCCACAGCCGCTGGTGCCGACGAGCGCGTAGCGTTTTCCCGCCTCGAGCACGAGACGTACGTGATCGAGCGTTGGACCCGCTGCCCTTCCCGCCAGATGCTGAAAGCTCAGATCGTGAATATGCAGACGCGTGACGGTGGGGCTCTTTGTGTTTGTCGAATCTTGCGCCGGCGCTTCAACACGGTCCGCGGCCTCGCGGATCATGTCGGCGCTTGCATAGTCTGCATGCTGACGAGCGAACGTCTGGAAGTGCGAGGCAAACGCGGAGATGACACCGCTGGCCTGCTGTGCGTATTCCCAGACCATGAATAAGCTGCCCAGCATCACGGTCCCCTTCGCGACAGATCCGGCGTGACGAGCCGAAAGCCAGGCGAAGAGCGCGACCAGGCCACCACTCAGAATTTTCGTGGACAGATCGACGGTGCACCACTTGGCCTCGTTCAGCACAATGGACCGCCGCAGTGGTACGAAGACCGTGGCGAGACGCGACTGCATCAACGCAATGACGCCTTTGTTCTGGCGCAACGCGAGCACCGTCGTCGCATTACCCAGCGAATCGATCATCGCGGAGGAGTAGCGACGTTCAGCATCATTCTCCTGATGCGCCAAGCGGATCATTGCGCGGTCAAACTTCATCGTGCAGACGGCGGTCACGATGAAGCCCGTCAGTGCTGCAATACCCACGAGAGGCTCCAGCCAGCACAGCGCTGCAAGCGGTCCCATCAATCGAACAGCGCTGCTCAGATAAATGAACTGGCTCTGCGCGAAGCCGGTCAGCGCATGACTGCTTTGTTGAACGCGGTGAGCGGTTGCGCCGGAGTGCTGGGACTCGTGCCAGGCGAGCGGCAGGCTCAGCAGTTTCTGAATCAACTGAGTTGCAATGCGCTCACGGACCGCAAGCGCCACGTTCCTCTCGAGGATTCGACCTGGGCCATGGAAGACCCAACTGCACGCAGTAATGCCCACGACGCTGAGCAGCCACAACCCTGCCTCGCCGAGTCCTGCGATCCCATGGACCTGGAGCACGTTGATGGCCTTGCCGGCGCAATAAGGAATGGCCAGGAGAATGCACTGCGCGAACGCGAGCAGACTCATCGCCGAAACGAACATGCCGCGTTTACCCACGGCCTCCGCCCACAACGATTTATACAGTCGCAATACGTTGCCTTTGCCTGACGAGCCCGCGCTCGTCGCCTGGGTTTTACCCATGTCGTTCTGATCCGATGCCGCCGCTGATGTGAAGAACTTTAGGCACGCAGGCGGGATAGAAATGTGAGGCAGCCGACACTTTGCCGCGCTGCATCCTCTGCTGCACACGCAGGGCAGCAAATACCTGATGTCGGTTTGAGTCAGCCCGAAGTAGGTAATTTTCGGAGAGCCGACTACTGCCTTCCTATCATTCGCCCGCCGGTGGAACGAGGCTCGGGAGGTGGAGGGACTCCAAGGAGCCGATCGCAGTCGCGTGCACAGCGCTCACACACTTCCACGCAATCGTCGAGCTCACCCACACGACGACAGCTTTCGGCACACGCGCGACACACGCTCGCGCAAAGCCGGCACAACGGTTCTTGAATATCAAAGCCGCCCGCGATCGCCGTCGCAGTGGTACTGCACACACTCACGCAGGTCATCAACAACCTGAAATGATTTGGCTCGACGTGTTCGCCGCCCTGTTCCAACGATTGCGTCATCGCAGCGTGCATGCAGACGCGATGACAGGCCTCGCAATCTTCCAGAACCTGCAGCAGCTCAGGAGATTCCGGCAGGGGCATCAACAGCATTTCGGTGGGCATGGCGCTCCGCTGCTCTGGATGCTCTTGAGTGTCATGTCGAGCAGTCCAGATGGAACTGCAAGGTGCAACGGACGTGCCACGCAATCCACTTCGCGAAGTGGCGTACCCATCGCGCGCTTCACGCACACGTAGCAACGAAAGGTTCTACAAAGCTACTTCCGACCAGTGAACTCTACATGGCTGCTCGAATTTACATGCTCGCAATCCTGAAGCACTCGGTGGCAACCTGCCCGGGCTCTGCGCAGTTCTTATGCTCATGGATACTTCAGAGCCGATCAGTCAAGTTCTCGAACGCAACATCGAGACGCTCGTTCAGCGCAACCGGCGTGACGCAGAACGCCGCAAATTTCCAGACAGAGTTGCACAGAACGTCACACGGTTCGCGAGCAGCCTGTTCTTCGTCGGCATCCATGCGCTGATCGTCGCGTTCTGGGTTGTGGTCAATCTCGGATGGACCGCACTGAAACCGTTCGATCCGACTTTCGTACTGCTAGCGACCATTGCGTCAGTCGAGGCGATCTTTCTCACAAGCTTCGTATTGATCACGCAACAGCGCATGCAGCAGGAGGCAGATCGACGCGCGGATCTTGATCTGCAGATCAGCCTGCTCACAGAGCACGAGCTGACGAGACTGATTCAAATGACGAGTGCATTGACGGCGAGATTGAACGTCGAGACGCCCGCCGATCCTGAGCTCCACGAAATTGAACGCGACGTGATGCCTGAACAGGTGTTGGATGCACTCGAACGCAGCCAGCAAGGCGAGTTCGTGCGCAATCAACGTCAATGAAAAATTTGCAACGCGTAGCTGAGTAGGGATTAACCACAGTAAGAAAAAATTTCGTGGTAAGCACTTCTGATGTAGGGATCCTTTGTAGGACTTGTGCGTTGACACGATCACGCACTTCGTACACTCACATGAGGGAGTCCTGTTTATGTATCGCTCGACGCGAAGCTTTCCGCGCAACAACCTTCTGCTCAGCGGCACCCGTGCCGCCGTCGCTCTCATGTCATTCAGTCTGCTCGCTGCATGCGGCGGTGGCGGTGGGGGCAGTCCGACGCCGAGTCCTACTCAGACTCCCACACCGACTCCGACGCCAGTACCGACTCCAACGCCGACGCCTACACCAACACCAACACCAACGCCGACGCCGACTCCGACGCCGACACCCACGAATCAACCGCCGACGGTTTCTCTGGGCGCTGACACCGCGATCGAGTTGCCGACGAATT
>JBJMWN010000172.1:0-12085 GCA_045810085.1 Povalibacter sp.
TGAAGTCTTTGGATTCGTCACCATCGAAAATGATGGTGTGAAGAATCCGCACGGAGTCCGCTCCCGCATAGAAGTAGAGACGCAGCGTGAACGGGAGCCATTGACGTCCACCACTTGCGTGATGGCCTTCTATTTTGACGACAGCCCGAATCGGTCCACTGTTCTCGACGGTTACACGTTCGATCGCGCTCTCGTATGACTCGTGCGTGATCACCTCGTTAACGTGTTCCTCAGAATGATCCTGACGCAACATTACCAGTCGACCGTCACGAAGCACTTCGTTGCCATCGCGCTGCACTGTCGCGATTACGACCGATCCCTTCTTAGGAAGCGTGCAACGGATCACTCCCGTATCGACTTCGATCGCATTGGAATTGTCAGTGACACTCAGTGGATTTGCGGGCGACTTCGCTCGGGCATTCGGCACGATCTCGAAAGGACCTTGTGGTGCTTGTCCAGCCGGCACTGCATGCGCGGTCCACTTAAGAGATCCGTCGGGCCAGTAAGCGGTCGGCCAACTCTGCAGTGCAATCGAATCACCGGCCTGATTGCGGAGCGCGAAGCTCGTGCCGTGACGCACTTTCCCGCGCGGCCATGGCATGCCCCACGTTGCACCCGTCGAAATCGCAGGTCTCTCGCTATCGAGCCAACGTGCCCATGCGCCACTGGATGGATTGGCAACGTCGGACGGGAAAACAGTTGAGCCGATAACGCTTGCTGAGCCCACACCCAACGGCAGAGCCACTGAGGTGAGCGCGCTGGCAGCAAGGAATCGACGACGGGAAATCGTATCTGACACTGAACGTGTCCTCTCGACGTTTAGTTAGAGTGCTCGCTTCCACGAACTCAGGACTCACGGCGCGCTGATGATCCGCGTCGTGAGTCCCTCGCCTTCCCACTTAGAAGCGGCCGCGCAGACCGACGAAGTAACGTTTGCCGAACGTCTCGTTACCAATTCTCCGGTAGGGATTATTGTTCTCGATGCGTTGCGCATTGAGCAGGTTCACACCTTCCAGGAAGAACGTCAGCCCTTCAGTGATGTTCACGCTGGCAGAGGCATCGAGCGAGCCATAGTCTTCATTGAATTCCGGAAGACTGCCGCGACCTGCCGGTGTGATGAGCCATTCCTCACGCCAGTTGTAAGAAGCACGTGCGTTGAAGCGCTCGTTCTCGTAGTAGATCGAAGTGTTGTAGCTCACGTTCGACAGGCCGGGAAAAGGTAGCAACTCGCCTGTCAGCAGATTGGTGCCCTTGAATCCCTTGTCATCTGCGTACGTCACGTTCGCCAGCAATCCAAATCCGTCGAATGGATGCGGCAGGAACGTGAATGCAAATTGTCCACCGGCTTCAATGCCATCGATGGTGACCTTGTCCGTTCCGTTGACCGGACGCGTGATCGAGTAGGTCACTCCATCGATATCTTCCGGTTGCGCAGTGTTCACGACGAACGAGGAGATCTCTTTGCGGAACAGCGCTGCCGACACAAAGCTGTCTTGTGAGAAATACCACTCGAGTCCGAGATCGTATTGATCGGCTTCGTACGGCTGCAGATCCGGATTTCCGCGCGAGCCCGTCAGGCCTATCGCATCGGTGGAACGTCGGAACGCCAGCTGACTCGGATTCGGACGCGCGACTACTTTTCCCGCGGTCATACGACCGATCAACGAATCGGTGATATCGAAACGCAGATTCAAAGAGGGCAGCCATTTCTGATAGCCACCCTTTTGAGAAGCCGTCGGGAAGGTGACGACCGTGCCTTGCTGGACGCGGTTGTAACCTTCCGAGAGCGTATCGGTGTCGAAATAGCGAACGCCCAGCGTGCCACTCACTGGCAAGAATGAATTCTCGAAGGAGAACGAAGCCTGCACGTAACCCGCGCGCGTTTTTTCCTGCACTGACCAGGTGTCCAGATAATTCTGGAAAGTGCCGTTCGTGTTCGGATTTGCATTCACGCCATAAGGATCGAGTCCACCCGCGACTCCACTGGCAGCGATGGTCGCCTCGTACGTCGCGTCGCGGTTGTCGTTCCAGTATCGAACGCCATCATTGAATCCAAGATCTCCCGTGTCGAAGAACTGAACTCCATTGACCAGAGAGTTGCTGTCGACGATCCCCTGGATTGCAGTGGGAGTTGCAGCAACGGTGGTCGTTCCTCCGCTTGACGCTGGCAGCGGTGTTCTTCCGCTGAGCTGAATCGTGCGTTGATACAGAATGCTGTCCATCGTCACGTTACTGAATGCCGCGCCCGTTTTGATCGAGGTCAGCCAGTTCGCCTCGGGCTTGTATTCCACGTTGAACTGGCCCGCTTTTTCATCCTGCGTATTGGTTCGAGGATTGAACACAGCCGCGAGCTGATTCACGAGTTGTCCCGTGGTCGTATCGAGGCCTGGGAACGTGAAGTTCGGCGCACCTTCGCCGCTGGTGTAATCGATGACCGCACGAGGTAAACCGAAGATCGTGGCAGTCGAGTTCTTCTCGTTGTTCTGAACATCCGCAGACGAATAGGACAAGCGTGCGTCAAAAACGAAGTTGCCAGTTTCCCATTTGCCGCCGGTGGAAGTGGTGTATTGCTCGCGCTCCAGATTGCCGTTGATGTTGCGATACGCAAGATCGATCGGAAATGCGCTGCTGCTGGTGATCTCGATGTGATCGACCGTGTTGTCTGCGCCGACCGTGCTCGCGCTGTAGTCGATCAAACCCGCGGCTGCACCGAGCTGCATCAACATGCTGCTCACTTGCTCAGTCGCTTTCGTGTAAGTGCCCTCGGCAAACAGCGTCAAACCATCATGAGGACGCCATTCGACAATGGCGTTGTACGCGGGTCGTTCCGTCTCGCGTCGATCGATGATGTATCGCGGGATCTCCGGCACCCAGTCGAGTGTGCCATCGCCGTTCACGTCGGTTCCTCGTCCCGGTGTAGCGCCTGCGCCTGTTGCCGTTGGAGCACGGCGAATCCAACCGGTCGTGCGCGCGTTGTTGCTGTTCAGATGTCGTTCTTCCCAGCTGGCTGAAAGCAGGACGCCAAGTGTGTTGTCGAAGAATGTGCGGCTGCCGATCAAGGCGATTCGCGGGTCGTACTCATCAGCCAGATTGCTGTAGACCATCTGCACCGAACCTGCGAGAAAGGGTCGGTCGCTGTCAAAAGGCCTGCGAGTGAGCACGCGAACCGTGCCGCCGATGCCGCCTTCTCTCATGTCCGGTGTCGCTGACTTCACCACTTCGACGCGCGAAAGGAACTCGACGGGAATGTCGCGGAAATCCACATCGCGCCCGCCACCGACGGTTTCGGAAAGTGCGGTGACGCCGTTGATCTCCACGCGAACGAGACTGGGATCCGCACCGCGAATGCTGACGCCGCGGCCTTCACCGTCCTGACGACTGATCTGCACGCCAGTGACTCGCTGCAATGCTTCGCTGATGTTCTTGTCCGGAAAGTCGCCGACGTCCTCGGCGGAGATCGCATCCATCACCTGGAGCGACTCGCGTTTCACCTCGGCAGAACTTCGCAGACCGGCACGAATGCCGGTGACGATCACTTCCTCGAGGTCTGCCCGTTCAGGAGTCGAGCTCGCGGTTTGCTGAGCAAACGCGACTCCCTGACTGAAAAACGTGGAGGCGGCGACTGCGAACAGCCCGCCCGTAGTACGGAAAGAAAATCGCTTGAACGCGTCCACCGTTCACCCCCGACAACTCGTTTTTGATGTTCGTTGCGGCATCCACGTTGACATGTCCAGAGACAGACACTGGTTACCGCGTGCGGGAATTTGCTCTTTGTTGAACGTTTTTGCAACTTCGTGACAGGTCTAAGCTATTCCGATTCGGTATAGGTGCATATGAATTTTCCGATATGTCGCTGTTTTGCTCGGTGGGTTGTTCGTCACGTTGATCTATCAAGCGCCGAATGTTCTTTGCGCGATCCGTCACTCTCGTGCATATTCGCTCATGCATGAGTAAAGACGCTCTCTCCTTCAGTGACCTCGCCGGACGCAACCGCATTGTGTTTTTCGGGGCTGTCTCGTTGCTGCTTGCATTAGTGAACTCAGGGATATCGATGGCAGCCGATCAAACGACCCGTGCGGATGGCGCGCTTCCGTTGGAATGGATCGATGCTGCTACCGGACATCGCGTGGTGCGCCTGTCGACGGAAGCGAACACTCGTTCGTTGTACTTCCATCAGAACAGCCTCACGCCCGATGGTCGCGCAGTGATCGTCTCGAGCCCAAAAGGGATCAGTACGATCGATCTCACCACGCGGAAGAATCAGTTGATCGTGTCCGGCGAAGTGACTCCACTTTTCGTCGGTCGCAAGACGGGCCTCGTCTACTTCACGCGCGGAAAACCGCAGTCGGGCCAGGACGCCACAGAGATTTACACGGTCGCATCGAGCGGCGGACGTCCACGACTCGCAGCCCGCATCGATCGCGGATCTATCCAATCCGTGAACGCGGACGAGACGTTGTTGCTGGGCGTTTCCGCAGAACGCGAATTTGCACTCGAAACCGGCCCGCGTGATCCGCGCTTCGAAGCGACATACACAGCCAACGGTCCCGACGGCAAGCCACTTACGTTCGCCGAAGCGAAAGAGGTGCGACTGAACGCACGTGCCGAAGCCGCAATTCCGATGGAGATGTTTACGATCGATCTCGCGACGGGTCAGCGGCAGGTGATTCATCGCTCGACTGCGTGGCTCAATCATCTCCAGTTCTCCCCCGTCGATCCGTCGCTGCTCATGTTCTGCCACGAAGGTCCCTGGCACCGGGTCGATCGCATCTGGTCAATGCGTATCGGCGATGCCGAGCCGAAGTTGATTCATCGCCGACAGATGAACATGGAGATTGCAGGGCACGAGTTCTTCGATGTGAACGGGCGCGCGATCTGGTACGACCTGCAGACCCCTCGCGGTGAAGTGTTCTGGCTCGCGCGGGCCAACACGGATGGAAGCGAGCCGCAGTGGTTTCATCTCGAACGCGATCAATGGTCGGTTCATTTCAACATGGCACCCAATCGCGAATTCTTCGCAGGCGATGGTGGCGATCAGGAAATGGTCGCGCACGCGAAAGATGGCAAGTGGCTTTATCTGTTTCGCACCGAGAACATCAAAGACGTCGCGGGCATCTCGGCACCCAATGCCGATCACTTGATCCGACCCGGCGTGTTGCGTGCTGAGAAGCTCGTGGACATGAGCAGGCACGACTATCGGCTCGAGCCGAACGTGATCTTCACGCCCGATAGCAAATGGGTGATCTTCCGCTCGAACATGCAGGGTGATGTGCACACCTACATGGTGGAAGTGGCGAAGGCACGCACATGACGAACGCGCTTGCTCGTGCGATGGCATGGGTGCTTGTCACGCCGAGCATGGCGATCGCATTTCCGACTTTGCGATTCGAGCGCACTGCGGAGGGCTTTGCGCCGAAGGCACCGTCGCAAACCGTCAACTACACATTGCAGAAGCTCGATCGCAGCGCGATGTTTTGGGTCGAAGTCCCCGAGGGCAATTACAAAGTCACGCTCGAGCTCACGGACAGCACTACAGTCAAGGCGGAAACGCGGCGATTGATGCTGCGCGATCTCCACACTAACCATCGCACCGCGCACGTTCGCAGCTTCGTCGTGAACGTTCGCACACCAGCACTCACGCCTCCTCCGCCGAATGCACCTGGCAGCAATGCGGTCCGACTCAAGTCACGCGAACTCGGTCAAGCTCATTGGGACAACGGCCTCTCACTCGAATTTCTGCCAACGGACAAAGCCATCGGTGCGATCGACATCGAGCCTGTCACGGTGCCAACGATCTATCTCGCGGGCGACTCGACGGTCACTGATCAAACGGACGAACCCGGTGCAAGCTGGGGACAGATGCTGCCGAACTTTTTTGATGCGTCCGTAGCCGTTGCGAATCACGCGGAAAGCGGAGAGACGCTGAAATCCTTCCTAGCCGAACTACGCCTCGACAAAATTCTTGAAACACTCCACGCCGGAGACTGGCTGCTGATTCAGTTCGGGCACAACGATCAGAAAGCGCAATGGCCGCAAACCTACGCGGACGCATCGACGACGTACCGCAGTTATCTGCGCGCCTATATCGCCGAAGCACGCAGACGTGGCGCAACTCCGATCCTGATCACCTCGCCCGAGCGTCGGAACTTCAATGACGCAGGCCGCATCGTCGACACCCTGGGCGACTACCCGGAGGCGGTGCGTACAGTCGCGCGGGAAGATTCTGTCGCGCTCATCGATCTGCACCAGATGAGCAAAACGTTTTACGAAGCGTTGGGTCCAGATCGTTCCCGGCTTGCGTTCGGACAGCAAGGCGCGGACAGAACGCATCACAGCAATTACGGCGCTTACGAATTGGCTCGCATGATCGTTGTCGGTTTGCAAAACGCAGACCCCAAGCTCAGCGCTGGCCTGGCGAGCCATCTCGCCGCTGACGCAGGTACGTTCGATCCAGCTCATCCAGACGATCCGGTGAATTTCTCTTTAGCTGCCAGCAGTGCCTGGACTCCTGCGCTCAGCCGCCGTGAATGAGAAAGCCACCATGATGCAACGCCGATGGTCATTGCGCTGCCTCGAGTTGTTCTTCAACGAATCTCAAGTTCATTGTTGCGACCGGCAATGACACCTGTTTACGCAGACTGCCTGTCGTTTGTGAATCGGCCCCCTGTCGCGGCGTGGAGCGTCAGCATGGATGCTGCCTCCATGCCGCGGCATTCAGCTTGAGAGAGACTCACTCGTGATCGACCAGCATGCTTTTCGAATGAAATTGAAGCCGGGCAGCGTTGCAGAGTATCGACGACGCCATGACGAGATCTGGCCAGAGCTGAAGCAGCTGCTGTCTCAAGCCGGCATCTATGACTATTCGATTTTCCTGGACGAGCAAACGTTGCACCTGTTTGCCGTTCTCAAGTTGAGAGCCGATCACGCGCGAGAAACGCTACCGATGCATCCGCTCATGCGGCGCTGGTGGAGTTCGATGGCCGATCTGATGGAGACGGAACCTGATCTGCGCCCGCGCGAGTGGCCGTTGGTTCAGGTGTTTCATCTCGAGTGAACGTGAACGGATCGTTCCTCTGTAGCCACTTTCATCGCTAAGCAGCGTCCAGGAGATTTTTATCGTGCCGACTCGTGTTCATGACATCGACGCTGAGAGCATCGATCGTCAGATACAGCTGCTGATTTCGAATCTGGTCGACATCAAAGACACCTCAGGCGAGTTTCTGCTGCGTCTGGATGACGGACGGGTCATCGACACCAAAGGGTGGAACGATTGGGAATGGACCCACGGCATCGGCCTGTACGGAATCTACAAGTACTACGAGCTCACTGCGGATCAGCGCTGCCTGCAAATCATGCGCGATTGGTTCAGCAATCGCTTCCGTGCGGGTACGCCGACCAAGAACATCAACACCGTTGCAGCCCTGCTCACGCTTGCCTATCTGTATGAGGAAAGCGGCGATAAAACCTACCTGCCCTATCTGGATAGCTGGGCCGAATGGGTGATGCACGGTCTGCCACGAACACAGGAAGGTGGCTTCCAGCACATCGTCTTCAACTCAGAAAACCCACAGCAATTGTGGGACGACACCTTGATGATGAGCGTGCTGCCGCTCGCCAAGATCGGCAAGCTTCTCGGCCGTCCACAGTATCTCGAAGAAGCGCGACGTCAGTTTCTGGTCCACATCAAATATCTGGTGGATCGTAAAAGCGGACTGTGGTTTCACGGTTGGACCTTCGAAGGCCGGCACAACTTCGCGAATGCCTTGTGGGCTCGCGGAAATTGCTGGGTGACGATCGCCATCCCGGAGTTCATCGAACTGCTCGAACTCTCACCCGGCGACGCAGTGCGCGAATTTCTGCTGCAAACATTGCACGCGCAGGTCGATGCGCTGGCTCGATATCAGGATCGCAGTGGCTTGTGGCATACACTCATCGATGATCCGAACTCCTATCTCGAAGCTTCTGCGACGGCCGGTTTCGCTTACGGCATTTTGAAATCGGTTCGCAAACGCTATCTGCCGGCCGAGTATCTTGAAACAGGCCTTGCCGCCATTCGCGGAGTGCTTGCCAACATCGATCAACGCGGTGAACTGCAGCAGGTCTCCTTCGGAACTCCAGTCTTCAATGATCTGCAGGGCTATCGCGACATCCCTCTGACCTCGATGCCGTATGGGCAGGCGCTTGCCATTCTCTGTCTGTCCGAGTTCAAACGTGTCTTCATCTGATCCCGCAATCGTGACGAGCCGACCGGTTCGCTTCGGTCACTACCTCGCATACGGCTCCAATGACTTTCTGGGTGCGGGTGCGATGGCCGTGATCAGCGGCTGGATTCTCTATTTCTACACGACGTTCTGCGGACTCTCTCCCATACAAGCGGCGGCCATTTTTGCGACTGCCCGCATTTTCGATGCAGTGGCCAGCCCGCTGATCGGATTCGTCTCCGATCACTTTCATCACACGCGACTGGGTCGCAGATTCGGACGCCGCCGTTTCTTCGTTCTTCTATCGGTGCCGCTGTTGCCAAGCTTCGCGCTCATGTGGGTCGACGGGCAGAGCTTCTGGTATTACCTCATCACCTATGTGTTCTTCGAAGTCGTCTATGCGATGGAGATCATTCCGTACGAGACGCTCGCCGCCGAGATGTCGCCCGACTACAAGGTCAAAGCCAAGTTCGCCGGTGCTCGCATTCTCTTCGGTCAGGTCTCCGCGATTCTCGCGGGCGTTTTACCGGGCCGCATCATCGAGAGCTTCGGCAAGCAATCGGCCAGCACCTTTCTCTACCTCGGGATTACTTTCGCCGTCATCTTCATGCTGGTCGCGCTGACCGTATTTTTTTTCACGTGGGAGCGACCGCGCGAACAGATCGAAAGCGTCGCCACCGATGCATCGGGTTCTCCGCTGCGCAGTTTGAAGCGGCTTTACTCGGACCTGTGGGCAACGATGCGCATTCGAGCTTTTCGACTGCATCTGGGCATGTACATCGGCGGCTATATCAGTCAGGACATCTTCAACGCATCGTTCACGTACTTCGTAGTGTTCGCATTGGGTAGCAGCGTCGTCGCCGCTTCCAACTATCTGGGCATGATGGCGTTCGCACAGTTAATCGCCGTCGCAGCATTCATTCCGATGTGCCTGCGTTTTCATCCGGCACCTTCCTATCGGATCGCGGTCAGCCTCTTCGCTGCGGGTGTGCTGATCTTTCTGATCATGCATCACATCCACCCTGCGCAATCGCTATGGATGTACTTGCCGGTCGCAGTCGCGGGACTCGGCCGCGGTGGCCTGAACTACATTCCATGGAACGTCTACAACTACATGGCGGATGTGGATGAGATCGTGACGGGGCGACGTCGTGAAGGTGCCTTCGCCGGCGTCATGACTTTCATCCGCAAGACGTTGCAGGCACTCGCAGTCATGAGCGTTGGACTGATCCTGCAAGCGGGAGGATTTGTTTCGGGTAGCACCTTGCAGTCAGCCGAAGCGATTCAAACGATCGTGCTGGTGATGGGACTCGGCACGCTTGCCCTGCTCATCTTTGGCTTTGTGATCTCCACTCGTTTTCGATTGAATCGCCAGACCCATGCCGTGCTGATGGCAGAGATAGATCGATTCAAACACCGACCAGACACGCAGCCAGATCCGATCGAGCAGCAGATTGTCGAGGACCTGACCGGCTGGCCATACGCGCAACTCTGGGGACGTGCTGCGGTTGACTCACCCTCGTTGCGAGTACACCCGCGTCCGCGTGAAGCAGTGTGAGCAGGGACGCCGCAATTTCTCCCTCGCTCAACGGTAATCGCCTAGCAGTTGGGTGGCGCATCAGCGCCGCGTTGCGGGTTGAAAGTCCAGAACGATGCGCCCACGTTGCACACCCGTGACTATGCGTGTCTGGGATTGCGGTCCCAGTACTTCGGGCGTGGTGAACTTGGTTCCCATCGCCGGAATTATAGAAAGAAATGCGAGACCGACATCCGGTAAATCGAGGATCGGCTGAGTGCCGCCTTGCGGTTTGAAGAGACCGAAGTAAGGCACGTTGCTGGCATTCGAGACGATCACATCACCCTGCCTGGTCTGCAACGTGAGCCAGCGCCAATCATTGAAGTAGCCTTTGAACTCAGGATACGCATACGTCTGTCCCGGCGTGGAATCGTTGTAAGCCGTGTCGTGAACATCCAGCACACCGCCTTCGAGCCGGTTCTGCCATACGTGATAGGGACCTTTACCCACCCACCGCTTGCCGACGATCTGGTCCTCCGGCAATGCGAACCCCACACCGAGAATGTCGATCGGACCTTCGTAGGCGAGTTCATAGCTCATCGCGATGCCGTCCGCTTCGCGACTCCACGTCACGCGTCGCAGCGGTCCTTCGTACTCGGCAGCCGCTAACACGCCGTGTTCGGGCTGATCGAACGCGTGGAACGAGATCAGGCGATTCGTCGATGTGATCTCCTCGAATTTTCGCTGCGTGCGGCGATACGCGATGACTCTGGGTCCATCACGCAAGGGATACGCCTTGCCGTTTTTCCGGATCTCCAGCAGACGACCCGAGCCGTTGTCGAAGCTCAGCGCATAAGGAGCTGAGCGCACAGTGGTGACATTGCCATCGACCTTCACCTGCGAAGACACATTCTCAGCCAATGTATCCGCGTGCTCCGGTTGAGCATCGAATGACCAGGTCCACAGCGAGCGGCCAGACGAATCCACCGCTTCCAGGTGCAGCGTGTCGAAGCTCGAACGATCCAGGCGCAAAGGAAGCGTCCATTCGCGCTTATCTCCCGGCTCCAGATCAGGCCCGATGCTTGAGCCGCTGGCCACAATCTTCGCGCCGCTGGCAGGTTGGCTCGAATCGGGCAGCTTCAACGCACGCCAGCGCAACTGCACCTCTGTCAGGTTGGTGAACGCGTATCGATTGTCGAGTTGCATCCGCAGGCCTTCGGGCGTCAATCGAAGATCGCGAATTTGAACCGGAGACCAGATCTCTTTCACAGCAAAGTAACTTCCCTCCTTCTCGCCGTGTGGTCCTACGATGCCGTCGGGCGCGGAATTACCGACATTGTCGATCCGGCCTTGCTGGTCGGTGCGACGAATGCCCTCGTCGGCGAACGCCCAAAAGAATCCGCCTGCGACTGTGGGGCTGGCAGACATCACATCCCAATAGTCTCGAAGACCCGCGCCAATGCCTCCGTCATACAGGCCGTGAAGAAATTCTGTGGGCATGAAGATGTCGGGTCCGGCACTCAAACGCATCGTGCTGTCGTAGTTTTCGTAATGATCTGTGTTGATGCCGCTGAAGATCGCCCATGGATGCAGCACAGGTCGTTGCTGCGGATCCCATCGATCGAACTCGCCGTCGACTTCCCGATTCCAACCTCCTTCATTGCCGTTGTCCCAGAACAGAATGGACGGATGATTCACGTCACGTCGGATCATCTGGCCGATCAATCGCGTCGCACTCGGTGTGTCGTATGAGCCTTGCCAACCCGCGAGCTCATCCAGAACATACAGGCCCAGCTCATCCGCAGCCTCAAGGAAATGCGGATTCGGCGGGTAGTGCGACATACGCACCGCGTTCATGTTGGCGTCCTTGATCAGCCGCGCGTCCGCATAGCTCTGTTCACGCGTGATCGTGCGGCCGGTATCGGAGTTGAAGCTGTGACGATTGATGCCCTTGAGCACGATCTTGCGACCATTCAGATAGACACCATCACCTGGTCTTACGATGAAAGTGCGAAAACCAAATCGCTCCTCTCGCTCATGCAACGCCACACTCGTCTGCCCTCCTTCCTGCGGCCGGAGCAACTCGAATCGGACTCGGTACAGGTTCGGCGTTTCAGCGGTCCACGTGAGAGGCCGATCGATGTGGCCTTGAATGATTGCTCGCTGTCCCATCACATCGACATGCGCCTGCATCGGCTCGCTAACGTTCTTGCCTTGAGCATCCATGACCTGCGCAGTGAGGAGTCCTGAACTCACACCGCTCACATGCACGTTCGCATAGAACTCACCGTTGGCGCGAGCATCGATGGCTGTCCACTCGATATGTTGTTGCGGTCGTGCCTCGAGCCACACGGGCCGATAAATCCCG
>JBJMWN010000173.1:0-3075 GCA_045810085.1 Povalibacter sp.
TGCCGCCGCACCTTGCGAATCAACTCAAACAACTCGATGAGAAGCTCCAGGAACTCAAGGACTGGAAGAGCTTCTCGGTTGCGCCCAAGCGCCTGGAACTGATCGAACGCATGGAGGCACTCATCGGCGCGACGCTTCATCCCACTGCGCTCGCGGGAGAAATTAAATCCTTGCAGGAACAGTGGCGCACCTTGAGCAAAGGTGCGGGCGAGGAGAACGAATCGGAATGGCAGCGCTTCCACGAAGCGGCGCAGAAGGCATTTCAGCCATGCCGCGAATATTTCGAAGCGCAGGATCGCATCAAGCAGGAAAACCTTCGCGAGCGTGAACGGGTGTTTGAGCGTCTTCTCGCATTTGAGGGCAGACAAAACTGGGAAGAACCCGATTGGCGAACCGCGATCACCGCCGTGCGCGAGTCCAAGCAGTTATGGCGGCAGCACGCGCCAGTCGACCTGAGTCAGTGTGAAGAACTTCAGAACAAGTTCAACGCATTGATCGCATCGCTGCAGAGCCGGATCGATGCGGAATACGAACGCAACGTGAAGCAGAAGAAGTCACTGATCGAGCGCGCAGACACACTGTTGTCGTCCTCTGATAGCTGGACAGC
Organism: Povalibacter sp.; assembly: GCA_045810085.1. GTDB lineage: Bacteria > Pseudomonadota > Gammaproteobacteria > Steroidobacterales > Steroidobacteraceae > Steroidobacter. Next base: position 608 of record JBJMWN010000173.1, read on the forward strand.
CACCGAGGAGGTGAAGCGGCTGCAGGAGAAATGGAAATCGATAGGTCCCGTGCCGCGCGACGATGATCAATCCCTCTGGGAGGAATTCCGCCGGAAGTGCGATGCCATCTTCCAGAAGCGTCAGGAAGACCATGCCACTCAGAATGCGCAGCTCGAATCCAACAGATCGCAGGCCATCAGCCTGTGCGAAAAGCTCGAAAGAATCGCAAGCCTGGCTGATGGGGAACTGCTTGAAAGCGCGAGCAGCCTGCCCGAAGTCCGGGTTGCCTTCGAGACCATCGAAGAATTACCCAGAACCAATGCGCGGCAATTGCAAGACAGATTCGAGCGTGCATTCGAACGTTGCCAGAAAGCAATCGCCGAGCAGCACGCACGAGATGCCGAGAAGGGTTGGCTCGATCTGCTCGACGCGGCGAACGATGTACGTGCATACCAGCTCGCTGTGGCTCGCAATTCGGATGCACAACGGATCGAAGAATTGAAACAAGCGGCGCAGGAGCATTTGAGCAAAGCCGCTCAATCACCCAAGCGCGGAATTGAAACATTGAGGAATTCATTTACCCGACCCGCAAGCAGTGACCTGATCGTCAACGAACTCGCGCTTCGAACCTTATGCATTCGTGCTGAGATTCTCACCGATACGCCGACGCCGTCCGCCGATCAGACGCTTCGCCGTGAGTATCAGGTCAAGCGACTGATGCAGAGCATGGGTCAGGGAATCAAGCCTTCAGAGGGTGAGCTCGACAGCTTGATCCTTGAGTGGCTGGCTGTTGGGCCGACTGAAGAGTCGACTTACCTGGAGTTGGTCGAGCGTTTCAAGACTGCTCGCAGGAAAGGTTTGCTGGCGCCTCGGAGTCGGCGCTAGCTGCTCACAGTCTCTCGATCTTTCCGTCAGGCCTCGCTCGATAGAACTGACCCTCGCGAACCAGGAGTGCCTCGAAACTCGTGACTCCATTCGCATCGCGCTGTGGATAAACCTGCACTGCGATGACCTGTCCTGCGTAGAGCGGTGTGATTGTCGGAACGCGCGTGTGCCCGACGAGGATGGTGCTGACACTGAAGAATTCTCGAATCCGCTGGATGTCTTCAACGGTCGCTTCGGCGGGACCTCCTTCACCTGCGAAATAGCCTCGGTACCACAAAGGGCCCGCCTGGCCCGAAAGGAAATCGGCGCGCTCGAGATCCAATCGGCTGGTGAATTCACGATTCAGAAGAAGTGCGCGAATCGTGGAGTTGACCTGTGACAGGGTGAATCTGCGAGCGATCAACTCGGGAGACACGCCGCCGTGCAGGAACAGCATCCGATTGATCTTGAGCATGGCCGGCTTGGAACGCAGCCATTGACCAAGCACGCTGTCCGCACCGAACAACTCTGAGTACGAAGACACGCCGAGTGCTTGCGCAGTCGCACGATATTTCGCGTTCAGATAGCGAAGATCGCCTCGCAGGATCATCACCTCGTGATTGCCGAGCACCAGATGCACAGCGCCACCGGCTTTGCGCGCCTCAGCCTCGAGCGCATAGATCAGCCAGAGAATCTCCGTTTGATATGCGCCCCGATCGAAAACGTCGCCAAGAATCACGAGGTGTCCGCGACCGAAGCTCCAGTGCAAGTTCCTGTCGAGCACATGATGCTGCATCAGCATCTGCGCCAGGATCTCGAACTCACCGTGAGTGTCCGCAACGACGAAGTACGACGCTTTCGGAGTGATCGACACTTCGTCCGGATCGACTTCTGCGGGTCCGCGGAGTTTCACATCGAACGATGGAATCGTGCCCACCGAAGCGATCGTTATCGTGGCATTCGGCGCAAGCGGCAGTATCTGTTGGCGATGAGCATCAGCGGCAGCGTGCACCGACCATGCTTCGAGCGCCCCGGTGGCGTTGCGCATTACGTAGGGCCCGTCGTCTTCAGTCGCAGCGGCGCTCAGGCAGGGCAGCAGCAAAATAAAAGCGGCGACGATGGGCCGCAGACGATTGTATCCAACGCTCATGGATCGCAAGCTTACCGACAGATTGCATCAGACGGAGGCATTCCTCATTTCCACATCGGAGCGTCCGATGCCGATGAAATGGAATGTCCTTGTCAGCGAGGCGCTCGCGTGTGGAGCGCCAAGTTTTCTCAATGCCTGGCGACCCGCTAGTCAACACCCGTTTCGCCCACCACAATTTCATTGATCTGGACGATCGGTTCAAGGTCCGTGTAGTTCGCAACGTCGGCGAGAATCTCGGCAGCGTTAGGACCGAACGCGGTCTGGAAACCCTGCAGCGAATCACAGAATAAGTGACATGCAGCAACATACGGCGGTGCCGATCCCGGCGCTACGCCCGAGATTCCTTTGTCGATCGCATAGTGACTGCAGTGGCTTCCCAATCGCTGCTTCACCATGGGCATGTGCTTGTCGCGATAGTAATCATGATCGAATCGCACGCCAGGTTTATTCGAATACAAAACGCTTACCCGGATC
>JBJMWN010000174.1:0-9207 GCA_045810085.1 Povalibacter sp.
CCCAGGAAGAGCAGATACGGTTGCGGTAGATTCATGAGCGGCACCGCAACCGCTGGCGCGGCGAGCGTCATTTAGAAGTCCATGCCGAACGTCAATCCGAAGGTGCGCGGTCGAATAACGCCGGTCCCGATAGCGCCGTTCGGCACCGTCCCGAGCGCGCCGATTGAGGTTTTCCCATCGCTGTCGGTGAGATTCTTGGCGTACAGCTCGAGCGAGTAGCGACCGAAATCAATGCCTGCCTGCAGGTCGACCACTTCGTATGACGGGATCTCGCGCTGCCGGCCGTTGACAGTGCGAAAGCCGAGATCGTATGTGCCCGTCTGATCCGAAAGATATCGCAGCGAGCCGCCGACATATGCCATCGATTTCGCGCCGATCGACCATTCATAGTCAGCGTTCAAACCGAGGCTGAGCTCTGGAGTGAACGGCAGGTCATCGCCCTTCAGGCCGCCCGAGAGTGCGGGCGTATCGTCCTCGAGTTGAGCGTCCGTATAAGCGCCATTGAGCGACACGCTGAATCCGTTGCCAAAGCGCGCCATCGCAGTGAACTCGAGACCATCGCTCGTGGCATCGCCGCCGTTGACGTTGACGCCAAAATTGTTCACCTGCGCGAACAGCTGAATGTCGGTCCAGTCGATATGAAATGCGGCGACGTCGAGGCTGTATCTGCGATCGTCGGATTCGGTCTTGAACCCGATCTCGTAGCTCGTCAGCTCGTCAGAATCGTAAGTCGTGGGCACCTCTGCCGGCGCGCCGGGCGGCAGCACGTTCGGTCCGCCTGGCCGAAAACCTGTCGCTACGCGCGCATAAAGCGAACTGTGCTCGTTGATCTCGAACTTGGGCGCAATCGAATACGTGACGACGTTTTCCGACGAGCTTGCACGCGGGTACGACACCTCGCCGCCCGCGAGCAAGCCGAGCGCATTTTGCGTCGCGTTCTGGTCGTTCTCGCTATAACGCGCGCCCAGCGTCAGATCGAAGCGTTGGCTCATGTGAATCGTACCGCTGGTGAAGGCGGCGATCTCTTTGTATTCCGAATTGAGAGTCAGGTCTCCCAGCACCGGCTGTCCTGCAATCGGCGTCAGCGATCCGGGCATCAGCGCCTCGAAATGCTGGACGATGTCGCCCGTCTCCTTGGTGTAGTACACGCCGGCCAGCCATTCGAACGCTTCGTTCGAGTGCGACGCGAGGCGCAACTCCTGCGTGACTTTGTCGTACTTCGTCACCTGCTCGTTCATGAATTCGTTCGGGCCGAAGAAGGGCTCGAGCAGCGGGCTGTACAGCGTCGTGTAGTCGGTCCGAAAAGGCGATTCGAGTTTGTTGTAGCTCGTCGCAGACGTGAGCGTCCCGAAGCCCACGTCGAAATTCAAGGTGGCGTTGTAGATGCGGTAGTCGACGTCGGTGAACTCCGGAACGAACTGCGAGTGAGACAGCGTCGAATAGAGCGTGTCGAGCGTGTCCGCATCGCTCTCCACTGCGCTCGACGCCGTTGAGCTGATGTTCTGCATGACCACGCTCAGCTGCAACGAGAAAGCATCGCTCGGAGCGTACAGAGCCGACAGACGACCGCCGTAGCTCTTCGCTCCATTGATATTGTTCTCGATATCCGAGCCGGCGGTTCCGATGGAGTCGACGAATCCGCCCTCCTCGCCGTAGTAGCCGACGCCTCGGAAGGCGAACGACTCAGAAAGGGGAATGTTCACCATACCCACGGCGGAATATCCAACGTCTCCGCCCTCCACCGTATCCATGCCGACGCGGACTCGCGACTCGAAGCTTTCGGTTTGCGGTGAGTTGGTGACGAATTTCAGCACGCCGCCCAGTGAGCTCGCGCCGTACAGCGTGCCCTGCGGTCCGCGCAACACCTCGATATGCTGCAGATCGAACGTATCGAAGTCCCCCGCGAGGACGGCGGCGTTGACGAGGCCGCTGCTTGAGCCGAATGGCGTTTCGTCGACATACACCGCGACCGCGGAACCGACGCCGCCCGTGTTGACGCCACGCATGATGAGCCGTCCATTGCCGGGCGTGGACTGGTCCAGCTGCAATCCTGGCACGAGCTTCAGATAGTCCTGGAAGTTCGAGGCCTGCTGACGCTCGAGTGCGCCGCCGTCGACCACGCTGATCGACAACGGGACATCGATCAGAGCTTCAGTTCGCTTCTGCGCCGTCACGATGATTTCGGCGATGTTGCTCTCTGCCGCTTGCACACAGGTCGTGCCCAGCATGACGGCGAAGACTCCAGCCGAACCATTCACCGCAAGTTCGCGCGATAGTTTTTTTATGTTGCTCATGGTCGCTCCCCGATTCCTGTATGAAATTGCAGGTCTGTCGCGCCGCCGCGGGTCATTTCCAAGTACTGCTCAAAAGCAGGGTTGTTTTGTAGGAACTTGGCGTGCGCATGCTGTCAGCTGCCCCAAACGTCGTCGGCACAATGAATGCTGCCGTTTTCGTACGTCACGCCTGGTGAGCGATCGCGTGCGATGAAGGTGGGTCCATCCAGATCCACGTAGTCACACAGTTGGGCGATGACAAACGCGGGCGCCATCGCCCAGCTCGTACCCACCATGTTTCCCACCATGACTTGCAAGCCGAGTCGCCTGCATTCGCTCACGATGTCGAGCGCCTCGGTGAGCCCGCCGCATTTGTCGAGCTTGATGTTCACCACAGCGAATCGACCGACCAGTGCGGCAACGTGGCGCAGTGACTGCACACTTTCGTCGGCGGCAATCGGAATGGGACTCCCGAAGTTCTCGAGCTCTGCTTCGCGTCCACGCGGCAATGGCTGCTCGAGCAGCTGCACTTGTGCTTCGATTAGTGTGGGCAACAGCTCACGCAGTCCGGCGATCGAGTAACCTTGATTCGCATCTACACCCAGCCATACATCGGGCCGTGCACTTCGAACGGATCGAACGCGAGCGATGTCTGCTTCGATATCGCCGTTGAGCTTCATCTTCAATGCGCGTGCACTCGACAGCTCGCCGGCGGCTTTTGCCACTGCGGCGGGATCATCGGCACTCAAGGTAAATGTCGTGATTCTTGGCGCGAGCACGTGCACACCCGCGTGTCGCCACACGGAATTGTGAGTCTCGCTTGCTTCCAGCTCCCACAGCGCACAGTCAAGCGCATTGCGAGCGCCCCCCGCAGGCAATATCAGCGCGAGCGATTCACGATCGAGTCCGCGTTCGATCTCAGGACGCAGTGCTTCGATGACCTCGAGCATGCGATCGGGCGTGTCGTTCAGGTAGTAGACACCCGCTGCTTCGCCTCGTCCCCGCGCATTTCCACGACGCAGCGTGACGACAACCACAGGCACTTCGGTGAACGTGTATCCCGAGATTCGAAACGGCGCTTTCAATGTCAGCCGCTCGAGTGCCACCTGCATTTGCATCGCGGCTGTGCCCATGACTGCCGCTCAGTAGTTCACGTCGAATGCGATCAGATGGAAGACCAGTGCGGCCCAGAGCATCACTGCGAATCCCAGCGCGAGCACGACTGCCCAGGTTTTCGCGTACCACTTGCGCGGGCCGCGCGCGACCACCATTGCGTTCCATCCACCGATCAAGAAGCCGCCGATGAAGACGACGATGGAGGTCAGTTGCAGGAACCACAACCAGGGATCGAAGGCTGGCACGAGCAGAGTGAGATCGCCGATCATTTTTGAGATGGTCACTGCCCACACGATCGTCCACACCAGAACGATCAGCGCCCCGATGCGAACGAATCGATGCGCCTTTGCATTCTCACCCGCGAGAGCGTACGTCGCGCCGTAATGCCTGCGAACCAGTGCTGAGATCGGCCAGGCAAGTGTCGTCAGCAGAATGGCGCTCAACGCAATGATCAAAGCTGGCAGTAACCAGCTCGGCGAGATGGAGGCAGGCGGGGGTTCGAACATCATGAACGGCGAGAGCTCACCGAAAGTGAAACGAACGACGCGCCCATCTTTGACTTCAGCCGATAGCAGATCCTTGCCGTTGACCGCGCGCCAGACAAAGGGCTCAACTTCACGCCATTTCACTGACGCCCCGGCCAGAGCATCCGCGAGCGAAACACCGATCGTGTTATCCGGATGGGCGATCACTTTCACGGGGCCGAACAATCCGAGCGCCTTGAAGAAACTCGAATCCGCGCGACGCGAGTTGTCGTAAACGCCCGCGATTAGATGTGCGTGTTCAGCGGCGACTTTGGCATCGACCGTGCCGTCGAAGGTCGGACCCGGGAAATAGCGGTCTGTGAAATGCTCGAACAGCGCACTGCGCACGTGGTGAGTCGCACCTTCCTTGCCGGAACTGTTCATCGAGACATAGAGACCGACGTTTTCGTCGAGATAGAGATGCAGATTGCTGTGGAACCACTCCGTGTCGCCGCCGTGACCGATGATGCGGCGGCCATTGCGAGTCTGCTCATAGAATCCGAGCAGCATGCGATTCATGCGCGGCAGGATATCGAGCGCTGTCGTGTGCATCTGCTGCGCCGTTGTCGCCTGCAAGATGCGTGTGTCGCCCAAAGCGCCGTCCTGAAGATGCGCGATCATGAATCGCGCCATGTCCGCTCCGGTCGTGGCGAGACTGCCTGCTGGCGCAACACCAACGATCTCGTAAGGCTTTGCTTCGCCATCCGAAGCCACCGAGTAACCTTTCGACATCTGTTCGGTGAATTGCGCAGGCAGCGGCTGACGAAATGTTGAATGCTGCATGCCGAGCGGCTTGAAGATGTGCTCATCAAGGTAGTCGTCGAAGGACATACCCGACGTGCGCGCGACGATGTAACCCGCGACAGCAGTAGCGTAGTTCGAATACGCAGGGGTCGTGCCCGGCGCATAGAGGCGTTCTGGAACCCATCGTTTGACGAGATCGCCGAAGGGTGTCACCGGCTTGCTGCTGTCGCCGATCAGATCCTTGAGTTGCTCTTCGAAGCCGGCCGTGTGCGTCATGAAATTGCGCAACGTGACCGGCTTGCCTTCGCGCGGCGGAATCTGGAAATCCAGATATTTGTTCACGTCCGCATCGAGATCGAGCTTGCCCTGCTCGACCAGTTGCATCACTGCAGTCCAGGTAAATAGCTTCGACACCGAGCCCGGTCGAAACATGGTCATGTCTGGATCGACTGGCACCTGTTTCGCGACGTCTGAATAGCCGAAGCCTTTCTGCGTCAGTACCTGACCGTCTTTCACAACGACGACGACGGCACCCGCGATGTCGCCGTCTCGCAGCGCATAGGGCATGAAGCCATCGAGCCAGGCGTCCACGTCTTGCTTTGTAAGAGATGCACTCGCCTGCGGTTCAGTGGGTGCGACCGCAGCAATGGGTTCGCCAGGTTTCGGCGGCGGGATCTGCGCACCATCATCCGCGTTCGCTGTCGCGAAGAAGGGAATCAGGGCCACCATCAACGTCATCGCAGCGCGTGTACGCATGGGATCCTCATTCAGTCGTGGGCCGCTCAGCGCGGTCTTGTGTTATCCCCTGCGGGCCATAATAGTCCTGATTAGAGAATCGTCAACCTGCTTGCGCTACTTTGTCCGAGATCAGCTTCGAGCACCTCGATACAGGGTCCCGCTAGAATCACTGCCGATGAGTACAGCAAAAACAAAACAGCCGGTTCGGCCCACACTCGGTGGACTGCTGCGCTCACTGCGCAGCCGCAACGGATGGACGCTCAAGGAGATGAGCAAGCGCACCGGAATTCCTCTCTCCACACTGGCCAAGGTGGAGCACGATCGACTCACGCTGACTTACGACAAGCTGCAACAATTGAGCGAGCGCCTGAAGATTCGCATGTCGGATCTGTTCGCGGAGTCGAGCAGCGCGCCGGAACAACCGGTCACTGCGCGACGCAGCATCGGTCGGCTCGACCGCGCAGTACGCGTGAACACGCCGAATTACGACTACTACTATTTATGCGCAGAGCTGCGCCGCAAACGAATGATCCCGGTGCTCACGCGCATTCGCGCCAAGAGCGTTGCCGAATTCGGCGAGCTCGTGCATCACTCGGGCGAGGAATACATCTACGTGCTCGAGGGTCGGATCGAGATTCATACCGAGTTCTACGATCCGATCGTGCTTGAAGCGGGCGAATCGATCTACATCGATTCGAATATGGGACATGCCTACGTCGCTGCAGAAGGTTGCGAGGAGGCGAGTGTGCTTGGAGTCTGCTCGAGCGCAGAGGAAGGATTGATGGAATCCTTGATGGAATTGCACGGCGATGAAGAAGCCCGCCCGGAAATGCCTGCAGACACAGGCCGCATCTCGCACGTCGCCAAGCCGAAACACAAAACCAAGAAGTCGGCGTGAGAGGCTCGAGGCGGAAGGCACTGTTCGACTGAAGTCGAACCCACAGGTAAATGAGCGGCGTCTCGGCCGGGGTCTCGTTGTCGGTCCGGCTTTAGCCGGCCAAAAAACTGTTCGACTAAAGTCGAACCCACAGCAAGGCTTCTACTCAGCCACTAGGATTTCATTGTCGTCGCGACGAGGATCCCCACAATCGCCAGGATCAGAATGGCGAGAGCAATCCATACCACGATCGAAGTTTTGTATTTGATGTGCGGTGTGGCAGCGACGATCTCCGGATAATCGAGCGCGAAGACGCGCTTACCTTTCTCCGAGAGCAGCAGATAAAGAATGTAGCCGTTGAGCAATGTGCCGAGCGGAAAGCCCAGTAAGCCGATGCAAGCGAACACAATGGACGTGGTGCGGGCCCAGGGAGCCAGCGCTCTGATTCCGCGGGCGAGGACGATGGATAAGACTCCAAGCGCGCCATAGATCACGATGATCCCGGTCGCGAACGGAGGCATTTTGGTGACCAGCCCGGCAACGAAGAAGCCGATGGCGCCCATCGCCATTATTCCGCCACCGAAGTAGTAGAGCAGTCCGATGGAGCGAACGGACGTCTCGTGTTTGATGTGCTCCTGTCGAATCGATTCTGCTTCGGAGTCTGCGGTGACGACGTCCTCGACCAGAGAGGTCGGCGGTGCATACGGATTCACTTGGCTCGACATAACTAACCCCGCTGCCGATGTGCTGTTGTTGTTCCCTCGAGGCGAAGTTTAGTCGCTCGGTCCTTGATCAGACATCTGAAGCAGCGGATCCGTGATCGAACACACATACCATGTGTAATTCGTCCTGCCACTCGCCTTCCACACACATGAAGTTTTTCTCGAGACCGTACGTGTGGAAACCGACACTTTCATAGAGTCGAAGCGCAGCCAGATTCTTTGCGTTCACACCGAGATTGATCTGCCGCACGCCCATCTCGCGGCCATAGTCCATTGCCATTGTCACGAGAGTGCGGCCAGCGCCTGAACCGCGCGCGCTCGGCGAGACATACACGCCCCACAGAAAGGCCTTGTGGCGCAGGCGCAGTTTCCCTTCTCTTCGTATGCCGGCAATGCCGCAGAGTTCGCCATCGGACCAGGCACTGAAGACTGCGGAATCGGCAGTGTGTCGCAGACGTTCCGCCACGACAGACATCGAGAGCGTCGAATCCTCTTCGACTGTAGAGATGAATGCGGTCGGTGCTTCAGCAAGGCCGCGCAAGCGCAGGGCTTGGTAGGTTTCCGCGTCGGTCGGATTCAAAGGTCGATAGAGCATGGCGAGATCATACAGTGAGCAGGAGCATTCAAACTGCAGCGAGCAAATCGGGTATGTAGCTTACCGATGAACATGCTGCGAGTTTTTAAAGAAAACGGCCGCATGCTTTGAAACATGCGGCCGAAGCGGGAGAACGCGTTTACTTGAGGAACTGATCGGTCGCAGATTCCTCCGTCGGGGTCTGTTCATCGATACCGCGCACGTAGTTGAGCAGGTCGCTCAATTCCTGCGGCGAGAGAGTCTGCTGAACCGTCTGCCCGCTCGGCAGTGAATGGCGTTCCATCACCTGCTCGAGCGTCTGCGCGGATCCATCGTGGAAGTACGGTGCGGAGAGGCTGAGTCCGAGGAGCGAAGGCGAGTTGAATCCTGCACCACCAAACGCAGCGAAGCCTTGGGTGCTCTGCCCTGCTACTGCCGCAGCACCACGAATTTCGATCGGGTTGGCTGGGTTGAACGTACCAACCTTGTCGAGGAACGTCAGCGTGCCTTTGCCATCGCGAGTCACCGACACGATCTGCGGACCCGCTGCTGTCACACCCAGATCGATCGGCTTCACGCCAGCGAAGAAGTTCACGCCGATCGGATCTTCCGCGAACGTCTTGTTGTTCTGGAAGACGGGCGAGGTGCGGCTCTTGGTCCATTTCTTACCACCGTGGCACGCCGCACATTGGGCAACGAATACGGTCCGACCCGACTGAGCCACCGCCGCATCAGGATCTGGAACGATTGGTGCTCGCACCGTGCTCACCCATTCCTGGATGGCATCGAGCGAATCGCTGATCCCGAGCACCGGTCCGTGATTGAAGATTTCAGTCGTGCGGTTCACACCATGCACGTCGGTCGCAAATCCCTTGCCGCCCTGAATGCCTCGTGCGTTGTTGTTGAAGTCCGTGTTCGATCCACGCACCGCACTCCAGTTCAGCAGACGCTGATCGCCCAGATCGCGACGTGCAAACGTGCCTTCGAGCTGAATGGTCTGACGCGGACCGGTTTCGAAAATCCAGGTGACGTTGTCGGCGTGACCATCGTCGTGACACGAGGCGCAACTTGACCAGCCGTTGTCGGAGGCCTTGTTGCGATGCTGAAGCGGCACGATGTCGCGCAGCGCCACGTCATAGTTGCCATCACCGTTCTCATCGATTGCATCCGGTACGCCGAGCGCCGTGAAGAACGCGAGCTTGCCGAACAGCCGGCGATGCTCGATGGAACCCGGCAGCGGCGGTGCACTCGACTCGATATCACGCGCCAACACTGCATCGTTCACGAGATCGATCGCCGTCATCGACGTGTTCAGCTCGTTGTTCGTATAGGCGCGTTTGCCATCGCGACTCATCACGACGCCGCTCGGCAGATTTCCCGTCTGAAAGCGCTTTGCCTTGTTAGTGGCATCCAGGATGTTCAGCTTGCCCTCATCATTGAGACTGGCGCGCAGAACATAGTTGCCACCGCGGCTGACGAAGAGAAACTGCTTGCCGCGACGATCCGCATCCATGGCAACGAGGTCATTCAGGAATACGCGATCCAGCGACTGAGTCTCAGTGCCTGGCGCAGGCTGCGTTTCCTTCGCCACCTGAGCATTGAGGTTCACCGATCGCGTGGTCTCAACATTTTTGGCGCG
>JBJMWN010000175.1:0-3695 GCA_045810085.1 Povalibacter sp.
AGCGTCACGGCAACGTGGACGTGTGGCTGAATTCACCACCGTTGCCGCTCAGCATGAAAGAAATGGATGCGATATACGATCTGCCGTATCGCCGTGTGCCGCATCCGTTCTACGGCTCACAGAAGATTCCTGCGTACGAGATGATTCGCTTCTCGGTGGCTATTCAACGCGGATGTTTCGGTGGTTGCACCTTCTGTTCGATTACCGAACACGAAGGGCGAATTATTCAGAACCGTTCCGAGAGCTCGATCATTCGCGAGATCGAAGAGATCCGCGACAACGTTCCAGGCTTCACCGGCGTCATCTCTGATCTCGGTGGACCAACAGCGAACATGTATCGCCTGGCCTGCAAGTCAACCAAGATCGAATCCGCTTGTCGTCGACCGTCGTGTGTTTATCCAGGCATCTGCCCGAACCTGAATACCGATCACACGCCACTGATCAAACTCTATCAGCGTGCTCGCACTCTGCCTGGGGTCAAAAAAGTCCTGATCGGTTCGGGCGTTCGCTACGACCTCGCTGTCGAATCGCCCGAGTACGTGAAGGAACTCGTGCAGCATCATGTTGGCGGCTATCTGAAGATTGCACCGGAGGCGATCGGTGAAGGTCCGCTCTCGAAAATGATGAAGCCTGGCGTGGGTTCGTATCACAAATTCAAAGAGCTTTTCGACAAGTACTCGAAAGAAGCAGGGAAAGAGCAGTACCTGATTCCATACTTCATCGCAGCACATCCAGGCACGACCGATGAGGACATGCTGGAACTCGCAGTGTGGTTGAAGAAAAACGGCTTCCGCGCGGATCAGGTCCAGGCGTTTCTGCCATCACCCATGGCGACGGCTACCGCGATGTGGCACTCAGGCAAGAATCCCCTGAAGAAAGTGACGCACTCGAGTGAAGAAGTGGTCATCCCGAAAGGGCTGAAGGTTCGTCGGCTGCACAAGGCGTTTCTGCGTTATCACGACGCCAACAATTGGCCGATGCTGCGCGAAGCGCTACGACGCATGGGACGCGCCGATCTCATCGGCAACGGCAAACATCATCTGGTGCCGATCTGGCAACCGGCCGGAACGGGCGATGCGCATGAAGGTCGTCGCTCATCCCCGCATGTTCCCAGACAGAACGCATCAAGCTCAGCACCGAAGCACAAATCTGCGAGCTCGACGTCGAAGCCGCAAAAATTTCGCACTCAGCACACCGGGCTCAAAGGCGTCAGGCTGCCGAAGAGCAAGTAGCAGCAACGCTGAACCACGAAACGCGAACCATCGCTTCACGTTCGTTCGAAACTGTCATTCACGTCTTTTCAGGTCCCAAAAAAAGCCCGCCTTGCGGCGGGCAGTTGGGGGATCGAGGATCGACGAAAACCTGACTTAAGTGAACGGCGTTCGCGCGAGCCGCTGCTCTGCACATCGCATCCATTCTTTAAAACGAGTGCTGCAGCTGCACGCCGCCCCAGAGCGAATCGCGCGCGGCCTCGCCATCACGCAACTCCGCAGTCTGATAGTTCAACGTGTAACTCACCTGCGTCTGATCGAAGATCTGAGTGACAAAGCCAATCCAGACCTGAGCCACGATCGGTTCGATTTGTGAATACGAGTACTCGACTGCGCTATCGCGAAACTGACCTTGCAGGAACGCGTTGTACGCGCGCACCTTGATTCGAGCACCGGTGAAAAAATACATCTCGAGGTGATCGCCCGATCGATCCGCCACTGGGATGGGCGCACCGATGTAGTCGGTCAACTCCGGGGCGAAACTCCACCACGGTGTATTGAAGCGACCTGCTCGCAGCGACACTGCTGCACTCGCTTCTGTGAGAAAACCGACACTGCCCTGCACCGTCGTCTTCACATCGACCGTGTCAGACGCGTTGGCGACCCATAGATGATGACGTGCGAGGGTGTATCGCGCCGTCAGTTCACCACCATCTGATATCTGGTTGCCGTAACCGCGAACAGGATCAGACCCGACGAGTTCATGTACGTCCGAATGCAGTCGGCCTGCGAGCGGAAGCCCGAGCACACCGAGCGTCAGACTGCTCGACCATGCATGGCGTCCATCTGGATCCACACTCACGCGTCCATTCGCGACGAACAACAAACTCGCGTAAGGACGATCATCGTAGATGGGTTGCGACTGCGTGATGTCCGCGGGCGTGAAAGCCATAAAGCCGATCTGTCGCGCGTAGTGCTCCGATGCGATCGACCCGTCTGGGATCAGAAGTGCGTCAATACGATCCAGCACCGGATCGAGCGACAACAATCCATCGCGCGCTTGTGCGCCCGATGTCGTCACTGCCATACCACCGGTGTAGTCGCGATCGTGTGAGCCACCTGCGGCAAACAAATCGTTGTCGACCTGGATACGCAGACCCTTCTCGTCTGCGCTTGATTGCGCGAGTGCCGCGTGTGGAACTGAGATAAGGAGCAGCACGCTGGCAACGATGCCCGCTGCGCTCCAGAAATTATTGTTTCGAATCTTCATGCCAGATGCCTATGCCTTCGCATCAACGCCGCATTGCTGTGACGTTGCCTTCCCAACCCAATCCCGATTGCGTTTTTGTGGGTTGTTACTTTCGCGAAGTGCTCGCAACGGATAAACCGGGCTCTGGGAATGACATTGGTGAACACGCGCGCATGAATCACCTGTTCATTGCTCAACAATGGTTCATGCGCGTCGCAATGGGCGCGACGAACACGGGCTCAGAACGAAGTCGTATAAGGAAAGCGCGTGTGGAAATGTCACTCGTGGGCTTGTTCGCCGGCTTGCGGTAGGATTTCACCGCCTTCGAATACTTTCTCAGCGGCAAAGCTGCCCACATCTCGCGGGCGCATCGTCAGGCACGGGAACCCCAATGGATAAATTTACGTGCATGCAGGCGCTGGTACGTGTCGTCGAATCCGGCAGTTTTGCGGAAGCCGCGCGTCGCATGGGCGTGTCTGCACCGATGGTGACGAAATACATCGGACATCTCGAACAATCGTTAGGGACGCGATTGCTCAACCGCTCCACACATTCTTTGAGTCTCACGGACTCGGGTCACGCGTATTACCAGCGCTGTGTACAACTGCTCGAAGATCTCGATGAGGCGGAATCCATCGCTGGCGCGCAGAGCACCTCGCCCCGTGGTTTCCTGCGTATGAGCGTGTCCTCCGATTTCGGTGTGAACCATCTCGGGCCCGTATTGCTCGAGTACTCGCGCCAATATCCAGACGTTCGCATGGAAGTCTCCGTGAGCAATCACCTCGTCGATCTGATCGAAGAAGGTTTCGATCTCGCGGTACGTATCACCACGCAACTTCGAACTAATCTGGTCGCGCGCAAACTTGCGACCTCGAAACTCATCGCCTGCGCCGCACCGTCATATCTGGAAAGTCACGGCGTTCCGCAGGTCCCCGAAAATCTCGTCCATCACAACTGCCTGTCGTTCAGCGATCCCTCGCTTGCGGGAGAGCAATGGCGTTTTACCAAAGAGGGTCGCACTTCAATCGTCAAGGCTGCAGGTACGCTGAGCGCAAGTAGTAACGAACTTTTGAGACTCGCCGCTTTACAGGGACAAGGCGTCGTACTGCAGCCTTCGTTCAATGTGAGCGACGAACTGCGCAGCGGCCGACTCCTTCCTGTGCTTCCCGACTACGATGCGGGCGCATTGGGTATTTATGTCGTCTACCCGCATCGCAAACACCAGACAGCCAAGG
>JBJMWN010000176.1:0-8875 GCA_045810085.1 Povalibacter sp.
CCGCATGCAGCGCGCGTACACACTCGCGAAATTCGTGAGGCGCCTGCGTTTCATCGATGCAATAGCCCGGATGCGGCGCATAGAATCCGCAGGTGCTGTAACCCCAGTAGTTCTTCAAACCACGCTCGAGCGCCGGCAGCGGAACATCCTGCTCGTCGAAAGCCATCACAGGAAGGAACTCGACGTGTGTGATGCCGAGGTCCTTGAGATACGGGATTTTCTCGATCAGCGCCGCGTAGGTTCCGGGATGGCGCGTTGCGGACGATGGGTGACGAGTGAAGCCACCGACGTGCATCTCGTAGATCACGATCTCGCTCGGCTCACGCGGCGCGAGCGGCGCTATTGGAATGTGATCATGCAGCGCGACGATCGCCCGCAAAGCCCGGCCGTTCGATTCTCCCTCCATCGCGGCTCGGCGATCCCAAACTGCATCGCTGACCGCGCGTGCCCACGGATCGAGAAGCTCTGCCGCGGCGCCGAGTTCGGGATCTGCATCGACCACTCGCCATGTGTAGTAAGTGCCGACCGCAAGACCCTCCACATACACATGCCAAAAGAAGAACGTGCGGTGAAGCTCGCGCTGGAGTGAGATCACCTGAAAAGGCGTTGGGCTCGTCGGGCTCTCATATAGAAGGAGCTGCGCGGCACCTGCATGCATCGAGTAGATGGAGAAGTTGACGCCTTCGGCATCCGCAGTGGCGCCGGGTGGAAAGTGTGTGCCCGCGCGTGTCGAATAAGAGCGCGGTGTTGCTTCGACTCGCTGCGCTCTTGGTTCGGCAGTTCCCGTCCAGTCCGCTCGTTGCGCAGGCGGCGCACTCACTGGCGTCGAGCTCGCGTCAATGGCGTAACTCGGTAGGCGAAGATCCTCCCAACTCGATGTGCACGGGTTTCACGTTCCAGATCGAATCGCAGTATTCGCGCATCGACCGATCGGAGGAGAACTTGCCCGAGCGTGCTGTGTTGAGAATAGACATGCGCGTCCAGCGGGATGAGTCCCGAAATGCGACTTCCACGTCAGCCTGCGCATCAACGTAGGCTCGATAGTCGGCCAGCAGCAAATAGGTATCGTGATTCAGAAGGTGATCGATGAGCTCTCCAAACAGGTTGCCTTCGCCGCCCGAGAATGCGCCGTTCGCAATCAGATCCAGCGCACCGCGTAACTCGGCATCGCGCTCGTAGTAGTCGCGTGGACGATAGCCGTTGGCTTTGAGCTGCTCGACCTGCTCTGCCGTGTTTCCGAACAGGAAGAAATTGTCGGCGCTGACTTCCTCGCGAATTTCGACATTCGCGCCGTCGAGCGTGCCGATGGTCATCGCGCCATTGAGCGCGAATTTCATGTTGCCAGTGCCAGAGGCTTCCTTGCCTGCGGTTGAGATCTGTTCGGACAGATCCGCCGCGGGATAAATCGCGTGTGCCTGCTTCACGTTGAAGTCGGGATAGAACACGACCTTGAGCCGGTCTGCGACCATGGGATCGTTGTTGACGACCTGCGCGACGCCGTTGATCAGACGAATGATGAGCTTCGCCATGTGATAGCCAGGCGCGGCCTTGCCGCCGAAGATGAAGCATCGAGGGGTGAGGGCGAGCTTCGGGTTTTCACACAGGCGCTGGTAGAGCGTGATGATATGCAGCACGTTCAGATGCTGCCGCTTGTATTCGTGGATACGCTTCACCTGGATATCGAAGAGCGCCGCAGGGTCGACAACGATGCCCGTACGTTCACGGATGCGTTGCGCGAGAGTTGCCTTGTTTTGAAGCTTGATCCGACGCCAGTCTTCCTGAAATTGTCGATCGTTGGCCAGAGGCTCCAGCCCTTTGAGTTTCGACAGATCTGTGACCCAGTGTTCGCCCACGGTGTCGTTGAGCAATTGCGTCAACGCGGGATTGCTCAGCACCATGAAGCGACGCGGGGTCACGCCATTCGTGACGTTGCAAAAATGATCAGGCCAGAGCTCGGCGAAATCGCGCATCACAGTTTCGCGCAGCAACCTCGAGTGCAGCGCTGCAACGCCGTTTACGCTGTGGCTACCTACGGTTGCCAGATTCGCCATGCGTACGCGTTTGTCGCCGGCCTCATCGATCAACGACAAACGCGCGATGCGTGCGTTGTCTCCGGGGTAGGCTCGCCGAACTTCATCCAGAAACCGTCGGTTGATTTCGTAAATGATCTCGAGCGGGCGCGGCAACAGACTGCGAAACAACGGCAGGCCCCAGGTCTCCAGGGCCTCGGGCAACAGCGTGTGATTGGTGTAAGCGAACGTTCTGCGGGTGATGTCCCATGCTTGTTCCCAGGGCAAACAGCGCTCATCGACCAGCAGGCGCATCAGTTCGGCCACTGCGATCGAGGGATGCGTGTCGTTCAGTTGCGCTGCGAACAGGTCGGCGAAATGTTCGACGGGCTCGCCTTTCATGTCGAGCAGTCGGAGCATGTCTTGCAACGAACACGAGACGAAGAAATATTGTTGAGCGAGGCGCAGTCTCTTGCCGATCTCCGGCTCGTCGTTCGGATAGAGAACCTTCGATAGCGTTTCAGAGACAACCTTTTCCTGGACCGCGCCGTAGTAGTCGCCGACATTGAAGTCCTGGAAGTCGAACGATTCGACAGCCTCGCTCATCCACAGTCGCAGCGTATTGCAGGTATTCACCCGAAAGCCGAGGACGGGTGTATCGCACGCAACGCCTTTCACTTCGCGCGCCGCGCGCCATCGCACGCGCCGACGTCCCTGGTCGTCCGTGAACGTTTCGGTGTGACCTCCGAAGTTCACACGATAGGTGATGTCTGGATGAACGAGTTCCCAGGGGTTGCCCTGCCGCAGCCATTTGTCGGTGACTTCAACCTGCCAGCCATTGCGAATTTCCTGATCGAAAATGCCGAACTCGTAGCGCAGGCCGTAACCGATGGCGGGCATCTGCAATGTCGCGAGCGAGTCGAGGAAACACGCAGCCAGTCGACCCAGACCGCCATTGCCAAGACCCGGCTCCTCTTCGAGCTCTGTCAGCGCATCGAAATCCTGGCCGAGCTCCTGCATCGCTTCGCGTGCGGCCGACTCGATGCCGAGATTGACCAGATTGTTGCCGAGCTGCGGACCGATCAGAAACTCGGCCGAGAGATAACACGCGACTTTGACGTCGCGCCGCGTGTAGCAGCTTGCGGTCTCGACCCATCGTGCGAGCAATCGATCGTGGACGCTGTAAGCAAGCGCCATGTACCAATCGTGAGGCGTCGCGACATCGGGCGCACGCGCCTGCATGTAAGCGAGATTGTCGAGCACAGCGAGCCGGAGCGAATCGGCTGAAAGACCGGTGCGAACGGATTCTTCCGTCCGTGGGGATTTGGTGCTGAATCGCGATGAAGCCATGGCGTGGATCCTCTGTGCGTCGAGATCGCTGCTTCAGTTCGCTGGTTTCTGCTCGGACTTCCAGCGCGCGTAGTGCTCGCTCAAGAGGGCGATCGCCTCATTTGATCCGCTGACGCAGTGAGGGATCAGCAGGTCCTGCGCGGAGGCGAGTTCGAAGCCCGGGCGCAACATCGATTCCTTGGCCCACGCAACCAGTCCGTTCCACATGGGACCGACGAAGATCAACGGCGTGGCGTGCAGGTGCCGAACCTGCAGCAGCTGCCAGATCATCATCGACTCCAGCACGGTGCCGATACCGCCGGGTGCGACGATGAAAGCATCGGAGGTAAGCACGAAGTGATGCAGTCGCGAAAAGAAGGTCTGATGCTCGAACAGCTCATCGACGAATGGATTCGCCGACTGCTCGAACGGCAACGCGACGCGAATGCCGATGTTGTGCACGCGCTCCGCAGCAGACGATTCACGCGCACCTTCGTTCGCTGCCTGCATCAAGCCAGGGCCGCCGCCGGTCACGATGTCGCAGCCCATCGCACTCAGCGCTGCGCTCATGCGCTTCACTTCCTGGTAAACCCAATTGCCCGGCTGAGTACGCGCTGAGCCGAACACAGTCACACGATAGTGTTCGCGTTTCGACGGCCGCAGTCGTGTGAGATTGTTGACCGTGCCCCACAAGCCAAACAGCGTGTCCACCAGAATGCGACGAACGCCTTCCTCATCGGCCAGACTGACAGTCGCCGGTTCGTGTTCCTTCATTGAAGCGTCCGAGCTCACCATTTGAGCTCATTCAATACGGCCATACCCACTCAGTCAGCTCCGGGCGATCGTGCCCATGCGTGTGCGCAAAATTCAGGTTGTCGATGATCGCGTTGCGCATCTCCTCCTTGAGGTGTGCCGCACGCGTTGCAAGTCCGGGTACGCGCTCGATCACGTCGATGACCAGATTGAAGCGATCGATCTGGTTGAGAATCGCAAGCTCGAGCGGCGTATTGATGTTGCCTTTCTCCTTGTAGCCACGAACGTGCAGGTTGTCGTGATAGCGATAGGCGAGCTTGTGGATCAGCCACGGATAGCCGTGGAAGTTGAAGATCACCGGCTTGTCCTGAGTGAACAGGCCATGAAACTCGCGTTCGCTGAGCCCGTGCGGATGCTCGGAAGCCGGCTGCATTTTGTAGAGGTCGACGACATTGATGAACCGGACCTTCAAATCCGGCAGACGCTCGCGCAGGATCGCCGTGGCAGCCAGCGCCTCTAAGGTCGCAACATCGCCGCACCCAGCCATCACAACATCGGGTTCAACGCCTTCGTCATTGCTCGCACGGCGCCAGATGCCAATCCCTTTCTCACAGTGAACGATGGCTTCGTCCATTGTCGTGAACTGCATGTGCTTCTGTTTATCGGCAACGATGACGTTGATGCAGTCAGTCGACCGCAGGCATTTGTCCGCCACCGCAAGCAGCGTATTTGCATCAGGCGGCAGATAGATGCGCGAAACCGATGGACTCTTGTTCGTGACGAGATCGATGAAGCCAGGATCCTGATGTGAAAAGCCGTTGTGATCCTGCCGCCATACAGTGGAGGAGAGCAGGATGTTTTCAGAGGCGACGGAGGCGCGCCAATGCACGTGGTTCTTGCAGATGTCGAGCCATTTCGCGTGCTGGTTGAACATCGAATCGATCACGTGGGCGAAGGCTTCGTAAGTATGGAAAAAGCCATGTCGGCCTGAGAGCAGATAGCCCTCGAGCCAGCCCAGCAATGTATGTTCGGACAACATCTCCATCACGCGACCATCACGCGCGAGCTCACCGCCGTCGGCATCCTCGGGCAGCATGTCGGCCATCCAGGTCTTTTTCGAGACTTCATAGATCGCTTGCAAACGATTCGACGCAGTTTCGTCGGGACCGAAGACTCGAAAGGTCGTCATGTTGTTGCGCATGACATCGCGCAAAAATTCCCCGAGCGGTTTCGTGTTCTCATGCCGAATCCCGCCGCCTGCGGATACCTTCACCGCATAGTCGCGAAAGTCCGGCAGCTTCAGATCCTTGCGGAGCAGGCCGCCATTTGCGTGCGGATTCGCGCTCATGCGCCGCGTGCCCTTGGGCGGCAGATCTCGCAGCTCCTCGACCAAGCGGCCGCTCTTATCGAACAGCTCCTCCGGCTTGTAGCTCTTCAGCCAGGTTTCCAGGAGCTTCAGGCTCTTTGGATCGTCGCGAACGTCGGAGAATGGCACCTGATGCGAACGCCATGAGCCTTCTGCCTTGCGGCCTTTGATCTCCTTCGGCCCCGTCCAGCCTTTCGGCGATCTCAGGACAATCATGGGCCAGCGCGGACGCTCGGCTTTCTTGTTTGAACGCGCTGCACGTTGGAAGCCGCGAATGCGACCGATCACCTCATCGAGCACCGAGGCCATCTTCTGATGCATCTGCGTGGGATCGTCACCCTCGACGAAGTAAGGCGTGTAACCGTAGCCCACGAACAGCGCTTCGAGTTCATCGTGACCGATGCGCGCAAGAATCGTCGGGTTCGCAATCTTGTAGCCGTTCAGATTGAGAATCGGCAGCACCGCGCCATCGCAGATCGGATTGATGAACTTGTTCGAGTGCCACGCTGTTGCGAGCGGACCTGTCTCGGCCTCTCCATCACCGACCACGCACGCGACGATCAGGTCGGGATTGTCGAGCGCAGCGCCATACGCATGCGACAAGCTGTAACCCAATTCACCGCCTTCGTGAATCGAGCCGGGCGTTTCAGGTGTGACGTGACTGCCGATGTGACCAGGGAACGAGAACTGCTTGAAGAACTTCTGCATTCCTTCGGCATCCTCGCTTTTCTCGGGATACACCTCTGAATAGGTGCCTTCCAGATAAGCCGGTCCGAGCACGCCGGGTGCGCCATGGCCTGGGCCTGCCATGTAGATCACGTCCAGATCGTCGCGCTTGATGACGCGATTCAGATGCGCCCAGATGAAAGAGAGTGCCGGGCTCGCCCCCCAGTGCCCGAGCAGTCGATGCTTCACATGTTCGATGCGCAGGGGCTCGCGCAGCAGCGGATTGTTCTGCAGGTAGATCATGCCTACAGCGAGGTAATTGCACGCGCGCCACCATGCATGGATGCGACGCAGTTCTTCCGCGCTCAGTGGGCCGGACACAGTTGCGGCTTTCGGTTTCGCAGCGGTGACAGGGGGCATGGTCATCTCTCCTGGTGGCGAATGCGTGACGTCGCTGCGGCGCGGAACTGCGCTTTGCGTGCGAGTGCACAACTGATGGAAAAGGAGGCGGCCGCACGTTGTCGGGCGGATCCTGTGCCTCAACGTAGCGAAACATTGCGGGCCTTGGATCCGTAGAAGGTGCACGCGCGAGGTCGCAGCGCACGATCATCCGTTCGTGACTGTGGAGAAGGAAAACATAAGTAGTCGAGAAAATATGCCCGCACTACTGATTGTCACGAGACGCTCATGCGCTGTGGTATCGAGAGAGCTCACAAGAATGAAAAAGATGGCATCACTGCGAACCTTCGCTGAGGCATTCCATGCTGATTCTTTCGATCAACTGCGGCAGCTCGTCGATCAAGTCTGCACTGATTGATAGTGAGGACGGACGGCGGCTTCTCGAAGTCCGGGTCGAAAACATCGGGAGCTCGAACGCAGTTCTGCGAATTGATGATGCAAGGTCCGACGTGCACGCGCGTAATCAGTCGGAGGCGTTGCAGCTGCTCGTGAGGACGATTGGATCAGCTGCAGAGAATGCAGGTCCAGTGGAGGCGGTCGCTCATCGCATCGTTCACGGCGGAGAGCGTTTCACACGAGCCACTCGCATCGACGATCACGCATTACAGCTGCTCGCGCACGTGGAGCATCTTGCTCCATTGCACAATCCTCCGGCGCTCGCGGCACTACGCTACATGCGCTCCGTGTTCTCTGCGGTACCGCATGTTGCGTTGTTTGATACAGCGTTCCACACGACATTGCCTCCACACGCGCGTGAGTATGCGTTGCCAGCTGACGTTCGTCGCCGCTACGGCATTCGCCGATATGGGTTCCATGGCATCAGTCATGCGCATGTCATGCAGAGCGTTTCTGAGGCATTGAGCGTGGAGCCGCAATCGTTGCGCATCATCTCCTGTCATCTGGGCGCAGGCGCGAGCGTGGCCGCGATTGAGTTCGGCCGGAGTATCGACACGAGTATGGGCATGACGCCGCTCGAAGGGCTCGTGATGGCCACGCGCGCTGGCGATGTAGATGCCGGTGTACTGTTGCACCTTCTGTACGCAGGCATGGATGTCGGGCATCTGGACGAAGTTCTCAATCGACGCTCTGGCCTGCTGGGTCTGGCGAGTACGAATGACATGCGCACGATTGAGTCACGCGCGGCTGAGGGAGACGAGTCGTGCAAACTGGCGAAGACGATGTATTCGCATCGTGTGCGCAAGTACATCGGCGCATACGCAGCTCTCATGCGTGGTGTTGATGCGATCGCGTTCACGGCGGGTGTTGGCGAGAACAGTGCGGGCATTCGGCACGACTGCACACAGGGGCTCGACTTTCTGGGCGCGAGTCTCGATCAAGATCGCAACCGCAACGTGGTACTCACTGCGTCCTCACCGATCGCCCAGATCTCGCAGGGGCAGTCCGGCGTGCGCATCTTCGTCGTTCGAGCTGACGAAGAGCAGGCCATGGCACGAGAGACCGCTGCATTGCTCGAGTCCAACGACGATCAGTCAATGATCTCTGCGATTCAGCAGAACTCAGTCATGGCTTCCAGAGAGAGACCTCCCCTCTGACTTCGTTTTTGTTGACGTGTTTGGCGACGGGACGCCTGGTTCGATCGTGACCGTCGCTAACGAGCGATCACTTCGCCTTGATCAATCCCTGCTTCTGAAGTTCAGTCGTGGTCGCTGCTGCGACTTCTTCGATCAGTGCGGTGAGTGTGTCTGGATCGGTGGTCGTGCTTCTGCCGGCCCAGACCAGCTTGTTCTGGTCCAGCGAATAGACGAGGGTTTCGAGATAGACCGTCTTTTTCTCGGTCACGGTGCTTTCCCGCGGCGTCGAATAGGAAAGTGAAAAGCCGTAGCCGTAATAGCCGCCCCAGAAGCTTGCGTACGAGGGTTCCTGATACGGTTCGGTGACACGAACTTCTGTGTCGACGTGAACTGGCCGCATGACGATCGCGCCTTTCACCCCCGCAGCTTCCAATGCAGCGCGCGTTTGCTGTTCGTTATCGGCAGTCGCGTTCGGAATCAACGAATAGAGCGCGCGACCTTCAGCACCACGAACGGCAATCTGCTGTGCCAGGCGGTCTTCTGCCAGACGACGGGTCGGCTGATCTTTAACCATTACGATCGCGACGACTTTGTTGCCTCGGAACTCCAGCGGAGTGGCACCGGGATCCTTCCACGTCGTCGTCAGTGATGATGATGCGCAGGACGACAGCAGAATGGCAGCGAGCATAAGTGGCAGTTTTGCAAGGATCGTCTTGTTCATTTTTCCCTCTGTCGCCCGACTCCGAGGCTCAGGATCTCTG
>JBJMWN010000177.1:0-7392 GCA_045810085.1 Povalibacter sp.
CACATCTACGCACCGGAAGCCGTCGAGTTGCTCGTCAGCGCAGATTGGCCAGGCAACGTGCGTCAGCTCGAAAACGTCGTTCGGCAGAACGTCGCTTTGGCAACAAGTCCCATCATGAGCGCGGAGCTCGTGCAGGCCGCATTGGGCGCAGGTCCCACTCGCCTGCCCTCGTTCGACGAGGCTCGCGACGAATTTACCCGTAACTACCTCTCCCAGATCCTCCAGATCACGGGCGGCAACGTGAGCCAGGCGGCGCGTCTTGCCAAGCGGAATCGAACTGATTTCTACAAGCTGCTGGCCCGCCACCAGCTGACGCCGGAAGATTTCAAGTCGAAGTAAGAAGCTGATGCATGGCCATGGCGGGTTTATCCCGCCCTGACCGGGCACATGCCGGCAAATCACGGCAATATGTAAGGCCGTGACCTCCTCATGAGAAATGGTGTTCCCGGAGACTGTGCCGAAGGTGCAGGATCCACGTTCCGGGCTAACCGCTAACATCGACGGTTCAGAATCAGGATTGCTTCACGCAATATCGGCTTTTTTGGCTGGATAATTGCGTCTTATGTCCGTTTGAGCGCGGTTGATACGGCCTGGCTTGCCAGTGCTGCCGTGTCACGTGTTGTCCTTAAGAATTTATACAGCGCACCCATGACCGAACCGGTCCTGTTCAAGAAAGGCAGCTTCCTCGTCGTCCTGATGACGCTGGTGCAGGCCATCCTGCCCGCGATCATCGCGTTGATGTGTCTGTATGCCTGCATGGCGGCTTGGGGCAATGCTTTCGACAAATCCTCCCCGGCCGTGGCGATCGCTGGCGTGCTCTGCCTGATCCTCGTGCAAGCGCCGCGTCAGGTCAGCTCTCAGCTGACGAACAGTCACCTCTCCGCAGCATCGAGCGTTTTCGTGCGTTGGCTGTTGCTCATCTGCGTGCTGTTTGGGGTGGGCTACGTCACCCGATCGCTCGATTCATATCCGCGCAAGATCTTCCTGACGTGGGCACTGGTCGCGCCTCCGGTTTTGATGTTCACGACTGTAGCAATGCAGCGCGTGATGCAAAGATTCTTGTTGAAGGCATCCGACATCCGCCAGGCGGTATTCGCCGGCTACAACGAAAGTAGTCTCGAACTTGCCGCGCGTTTGAAAAAGAATCCTGCATTGTGTCTCTCGGTATGCGGCTTCTTCGATGATCGCGGCGCGGAACGCTTGGGAATGCAGGCTGGATCGCATCTCATGGGTCGATTGAGCGAGATGGCGGCGTTCGTGAAATCACAGAAGATCGACGTGATCTTCATCGCGCTGCCGATCCGGCACCTGAAGCGCGTGCTGGATATGCTCGATGACCTGCGCGATACCACCGCCTCGATCTACTACGTTCCTGATGTATTCGTGGCAGATCTGATTCAGGCGCGCTCGGGTGACATTCAGGGCGTCCCAGTGGTCGCAATGTGTGAGACGCCGTTCAACGGATACCGCGGAGTGGCTAAACGCATCTCCGATGTGGTCATCTCGGCCAGCATTCTGTTGCTCGCGTCCCCTGTCCTGCTCGCAACCGCGCTGGCGGTGAAGATGACTTCGCCAGGACCGGTGATCTTCAAACAGCGTCGTTACGGTCTCGACGGCCGCGAGATCAACGTCTACAAATTCCGTTCGATGAACGTGATGGAAAACGGTTCTGAGGTTAAACAGGCCTCGCAGGGCGATACGCGCATGACCAAAATCGGCGCGTTCTTACGCCGCAGCTCGCTCGATGAACTCCCGCAGCTGATCAACGTACTGCAGGGACGCATGAGTCTGGTGGGTCCGCGTCCGCATGCTGTCGCTCACAACGAGCAATATCGCAAACTCATTAAGGGCTACATGATCCGGCACAAAGTGCTGCCGGGTATTACAGGTCTTGCTCAAGTGAATGGTTGCCGCGGCGAGACTGCCCGGCTCGAAGACATGGAAGCTCGAGTCAAATACGACCTCGACTACCTGCGACGGTGGAGCCCGATGCTCGACTTCAAGATCATGTGGCAGACATTGATCCGCATGATCTTCGGCGACGAAAAAGCCTACTGATCGTTCTGCAATGAAACACCCACGGACACCCAGTCATCGTGGAATCTGTACCGACAGATGAGCGCGCTGCATAAGTCATTATCGAAGGCGAGTGGCTGCAGCGGCTGAACGTGGAGCGTTCCGTGATCGGCGAGCTCTCCTTCTCCCACGCGAATCGCGACCTCCTCGAAGCCAACCCACCGACCCGTGATGGGGAACTGACATTTGAAGAACGCCTCTTTCGCCGAGAAGATCAGACTGCTCGCGCGCTGCCGGTCCTGCAGTGGCAAGGCTTCGATCCACTCAGCTTCCTGGGGAGTACAGACATGATGCAGAATGTCTGTGTCGACTGCTGTCGCGGACTCCGTATCGAGTCCAATCGATTTGAAGCGCACTCGTTCAGCAATAACGACGCCGCAAAAACCGGCCGTGTGAGTGATGCTGCCAGTGACGAGATCAGGCCAGAGAGGTTCACGATCCGGACCGGTCAGCACGGGAAGATGTTGAAGGTCGAGATCGGCCAGCAGAAACCGCGCGCAGCACCGGCCAGCAATGAAGTCGGACGCGCGTTTGGGAGCTACACCGGAAATCAACGCGAGCTCCTCGGGTAGCAGACATGAGCGGTCAGCATTCCCACTCAATTGCGCCGTGAGCACTCCTGTCGGAAACAGAGTTGCGAGTAAATCGGAATGCTGCGGAAATTGCAGACGTTCGGTCATTTCAAGATTCATCGGATCAGCTTGAACGAAAGCAGATCGTCTCTGGATTGAAGGTCATTGTCTTCTGGAAAGTTTCATGCAAACAGCTAACGCTGCCAAAGACCGGTCAGGACTCATTGCTGCCATCCTCTTGATCGCGTGGTTCACGGCGAGCTGGACGCTGCGCCCCGATTCCATCGTGGCGGATTGGGAAGGCTGGCGCCAGGCCGATACCCAGACCATTGCCGTCAATGGCCTGCGTCCAGAGGCACGATTCAATGTGCCGATGATTAACTGGGGGTCGACCAAGCCCACCGCGGTCGAGGCTGAATTTCAGCTCTATACCAGTCTCATCACGCCCGTGTTGAAAATAACCGGTCAGTCCACCGCCGAGTGGCCGGGGCAGCTGATCTCAGCGCTTTCGTTCGTCATTGGTGGTCTGGTTTTGTTCGTGTGGCTGCGACGCCGCTATGGAGCGATCCCAGCGCTCGCAGGGTTGGTAACTCTGCTCATTGGCCGTGCCGCTTTGTTTCTCGGCAATAGCATTCAGCCCGACGGGCTGGGTCTCGCTCTGATGATCGTCGCTTGGATCAACTTCGACGATTGGGTGAATGAACGACGCACGTCCAGCTGGGTTTGGTGGGTCGCGGCCACATTGCTGTCATCGCTGGCAAAACCCACCAATCTGCAGCTAGGCATCGCTCAATTTCTTTTCGTTTGCCTGACACGTCGTGACGCATTGAAAGCCCCTGCCCTATGGGTCGGTTGGGCGATGGTGCTGGCTGCGAATGCTCTGCAGCTGTGGCACGGCGCCCAGATACACACGGCGACGGGTCTCACCTTCGGTGTTGTGAGCGGCGGTGATAGCAAGTTCCCCGCATTAGGTGACTTCCTGCGTCCGGGTAATTATCTGTCCCTCGTCAAGTTGAGCCTGGTGTGGGGCATCGGCCCGCTCGGAATCATTGCGGTTGTCTGGGCTGCGTTGCGACGAGATCTGCCCGCTTTTTTCTGGGCGCTGGGTATTGCCCATCTGATCTCACTGTTCGTCGCCCTCAACTACACCACGTCCGTGTGGTGGGGCACTTACTATCACGCGCCCGCGAACTTCATCGGCGCATTGATGGTCGCGTATGTATTGGCGAGCGTGCTGAAGGAGGGCCGCTGGGCTCAGAATCGCGGGCCGGTATTGATCGGTGCGTTCGCGGTTGCTGCTCTCGCGATCGTTTCCTGGAACATTCACGATCGAGCGACCATGGGCCGCGGTGAGTTCGAGCGTTCCTTCGTGGAAATTGCAAAGGATGCGCGTGAAGTAGTGCCGAGCGAAGCAGCCATCCTCGTGCGGACCGATGCAGATAATGTCATTCGCACCTGGCGAGAGATTCCGCACAACCACGAAGATCCCCGCCTGCTCTATCTGCTGAACCAGTGCGGCTGGGCACTGTGGGTCTCCAGCACAGAGGCGAAAACAATTGCCGAATTCCGCGATCGCGGAGCCCAGTGGCTGATCGAACCTTATGTGTACCGTTCGAAAGGCGAACAGGAAGCATGGCTGCGCGCCAATGCAGAGCTCATGGTGGATCGTCCAGAAGGACGCATCTGGAAGTTCACGCCCGCAGGTTAGAGCGAATCGCTAGTTGGCTGGGCGGCTAGCTGTGACAACTCGCGGCTGGCCTTGAAGCCGACCTGCAACGCTGCGCCCGAGTCGCCGGCCCGGCAGCTCTACGAGTCGGTAGAGAGCATAGGCAACGATGCCCACGGCGAGCCAGCCAACCCACAGCATTGCCTCGCTCGCTCCGCGAGAAATCATGTGCGACTTCATCACCCAGAAGTACAAGTGCATCATCAGCCAGTGCACGAGATAGAACGAATACGAAATCTCGCCCATGAACACGACCGGCCGACTGGACAGAGCCTTGAAAGCAAAGCCCCGCTGATACGCAAGTCCGAGCACAAGACACGCAAAGAGCATCGGCATCACGGCTCCGAGCCCCGGAACAAACAGCGAGATCAAGACAATCGCCACAACCGAGCAGTCGGCCAGCTTTGCCGCATGAGGTGACTGTTCACCACGCAGATGGAAGTACTGGCACAGGCAAATGCCGGCTGAGAACTGAAGCGCCATGCGAATCAACCCATAGCCGCCCCACTGATTTTCAAAAGCGCGATCGGTCATCAGCAGGAACAGACACATCAGGGCGACTGCGCCCATGCCCGCGGCAAAAGCGAGCTCGGTACGCTTGATGCGAACCGCTGCAAACGTGAGCATTGGGAAGAATATGTATCCGAGCACTTCGGCGCTCAGCGTCCATGCCGGAGGATTCCAGATCTCATCGTTGAAACCGCCCCAGTTCTGCACGAGCAACAGCGTGTTCCAGAATCCGCCATCCGAAAATGCTTTCGGAAAGTAAAGTTCCTCGTTGTCGACAAAGCCGGGAAACAATGCGACCGAGCCGAGAATCAGCAGCATCACAACGATGTGCAGCGGATAAATCCGAAACAGGCGAAGCGTGAAGAAGCGCTTCAGCGGTTCGCGAGCGAGCGTGCGAAAATCGCCCGCATGCACGTGCATGAGAATGAAGCCCGACAGAACGAAAAATAAATCGACGCCGTGAAAGCCCTGGTCGATCGCGGGCAGCAAGAGCTTGCCGCCGAGTGGGAGTCCTAAATATTCAGCCGCGGGTACGAGGTGATGCCAATAAACCCAGAAGGCTGCTACCCCGCGAATACCCGTAAGCGCCGCATTGTGAGTCGGCAACCCAGTTCCATTGCGAATCACTCAGACCTACTTCACTGCTGCGCCGGTATGGTTACCGGCCCCTGCGGAAGTAGATCAGGCGTCAGTCAGGGTTCGCCTTGATGCAGGTCTCGGTTCAGCGACCCTCGCCGACGCAAGAGGAAAACCTAACCTGCTGCGGGGAGTGGCTCGCCCGCTTGTACGCGCTTGATGAAGGCGCGACCACGCTTTCTGCCAGGCAATTCGACAGTGCGATAAAGGGCGTAAGACACCAGCACGCAAGGTACCCATTCGACCCACAGTACGACAGGCCCCCACTGCAAACCTATCAAGTGCGATTTCAACAGCCACAAAGTGAGGTGGATGAGAATCCAGTGGCAGAGATAAAACGAGTACGAAATCTCGCCCATGAAAACAACCGGCCGACTCGAAAAAAACTTGAAAGTCATCCCTTTCTGGTACGCAAGGCTGAGAATCAAGCAGGCAAACAATAACGGCGAGACCGATGCCAGAGCGGGAACGAACAGGCACGTCAGCAGTATGGCGAGAGCGGCAATTGCGGCGACGGCTGGCGCATAGCGGTCACTCGAGCTCAGCCTGAAGTACTGGCACAAGGCGATGCCAGCAATCAATTGCAATGCCATCCTGATCAGACCGTAACCGCCCCACTGATTCTCGAACGCTCGGCCCGAAACCAGAAGTAGCACACACAGACTTGTGAGCAGTCCGACTGAGAGCGCGAGCGCGAAGTGCTGTTTGCGGATGCGCACGATCGCGAAAGCGAACAGCGGAAAAGTCATATAGCCCAACACTTCAGCGCTCAGTGTCCAGGCAGGTGCGTTCCAGATAGCTGTGCTGAAGTGCCCCCAGTTTTGAACCAGCAACGCTGTGCGCCACAGTCCGCTGTTGAAGAACGCTTCAGGAAAGTAGGCGCGCTCGGCCACTGCAAAGGCTGGCAGCAAATGCACGAGCACGAAAATTCCCACGAGCACGGCCAAGTGAACGGGATAGATGCGAAAAATGCGGAGCAGAAAAAAGCGACGCAAATTCTGCAAGTCAGGCGCGCGAAAATCGCTCGCATGCACGTACATGAGGATGAAGCCCGACAGGATGAAGAACAGGTCGACCCCGCGAAATCCTTCATCGAAGAACGGTTGCAGATAACGCCCACCCAACTGGATGCCGAGGAATTCACTGATCGGAAGCAGGTGATGCCAGAACACCCATGCAGCCGCCAGGCCTCTGATTCCTGTCAACGCAGGATTGTTGGCCGGCAAGGCCGAAGCGATGTTCATCCGATGATCCTTGCGTCCGACTTGCGTCAGACTTGCAGTTGCCGCAGATCGGCATTCGCCGGGGCGGGATTTTTGTTCTGAACCATTGTCTCTGCGGAAACACGCGCGGTTGCCGGCGCATCGATCGATTTCAGCCAAATCAAAAGCATTTCAATGAGAGCCGTACGCATCGGCGCGCGCGAGAAGGTGTGATCTGCATGCGCCATGTACTCCAGTCGCAACAGATCGTACTTGCGCAGGCACGGAAAGGAATCGAGCAACTGGGTCGGGTAGTTGTATTCGTGCTGTACCTGGCCCGTGTACACGTAGAACAGCTGGACTCGACGTTGCATCAGCAGGTTCAGGTCACGGTTCATTTCCTCGACTGAAGGCTGCTTGAAGAACTCGACCTGCTCCGCTGCGAACCCTGCTTTGTCATCCTGGTCGATCGCATTGCGAGTCCAGTAATTGCGCCAGTTGCGTTTGATGCGCTCCGGATCTGCAAGCCGCTGCCACCAGTAGGTCAAATGGAACCGCCAGGTCGAATAGGCATAGCCATCAATGGACGCCATCGCGACAACACGATTGTCGCCGCGGGCGAGCCGATGAGCAACGTTGGCTCCGGAGCAATGACCCGCAATGATGAAGC
>JBJMWN010000178.1:0-37509 GCA_045810085.1 Povalibacter sp.
CTACAGCTCGGGGGATGCGATCAATGCAATGGAAGAGTTGGCGAAAGCAAAATTGCCAACCGGTTATGCGCTTGCCTGGACGGGCGCAGCGTTTCAGGAAAAAGCCAGCGGCGGTGCGTCGCAAGGCGTGTATCTGCTCGGCGTGCTGATGGTCTTTCTGATTCTGGCCGCACAGTACGAGCGTTGGACATTGCCGCTTGCGGTGATTCTCGCTGTTCCATTCGCTGCCTTCGGTGCGCTGTCGGCTGTGTTCCTGAGAGGTCTGGAGAACGACATCTATTTCCAGATCGGCATGCTCACGCTGGTGGGACTTGCCGCGAAGAACGCAATCCTGATTGTGGAGTTCGCGATGATCAAACATCACGAGGGCATGTCGTTGTTCGACGCTGCAGCCGAAGGTGCGAAGCTGCGTTTCCGTCCGATCATCATGACGTCACTCGCGTTGATCTTTGGTGTGCTGCCATTGGCGATCAGTTCAGGCGCAGGTGCGGCGAGCCGTCATTCACTCGGTACCAGCGTCATTGGTGGAATGTTGGCGGCGACCTTCATCGCGACATTCTTCGTGCCGTTGTTCTTCCGTTGGATCGCGGGCTGGCGCGCGAGCCACGTGGATGAACCACGCGTCGCGGAACTGAAGTCCACCTGATAACAACTAGGAGCCCTGCGAATGATCGGCAGGGCTCGCCCCGGCGAAGACTATGAACAGCAATAAACTTATTCGAATGGCCATTCTCGCGGCGCTCGCCGCCGCGCTGTCGGGCTGCTTTGTTTCGAGCGTAAACCCGGAGAAACCTGAGCTGCCGCTTCCGCAAGCGTTGTCTACCGAAGCGACGGCAGTAACGGAATTGCCGAACCCATGGTGGACGCTCTTCAACGATGCGACATTGAATCAGCTGACCGACGAAGCACTCACACACAATGCCGATGTCGCGATCGCCGCTGCGCGTGTCATGCAAGCCCGTGCCCTACTGGGCATCTCCAATGCTGATCGTTGGCCGAGCGTGGACCTGCAGGGGCAGGCCACTCGCTCCAAAGACAGTTTGTATGTGAACTCGATCCCTGGCATCGATCGCTATCGCACGATCTACACAGTGCAGGGTGCTGCTGCTTTCGAAATCGATCTGTGGGGCAAGTATCTGCGTGCCTCGCAGTCGGCTCGCGCGCAGCTTCTGAACTCAGAGTACGGACGTGAAGCCACCAAGCTCAGTCTCACGGGAGATGTGGCAC
The DNA here is from genome assembly GCA_045810085.1 of Povalibacter sp. Lineage (GTDB taxonomy): Bacteria > Pseudomonadota > Gammaproteobacteria > Steroidobacterales > Steroidobacteraceae > Steroidobacter. The sequence goes on from JBJMWN010000178.1 coordinate 1,228, forward strand.
GAGGTTACTTCGCGCTGATCGCTTCGGCCCAGCAGCTCGCGCTGGGTCGCGACACGTTGGCAACACGGGAAGAATCATTGCGGATCGAAAAGATCCGTTTCGATTCGGGCGAGAGCGATGAGTTCACGTTCAAGCGTGCGGAAGCCGATGCTGCCGCCACGCGCAAATCGGTGCATCAGCTCGAACTCGATCTCACGCAGCGAACCAACGCGCTGGGGGTACTGCTCGGTCGATCGCCACAGGATCTTGCCGATCGCGCGGTGAAAGCTGAACGCATTGAATTGCCCGCCGGTGTGATGCTGCCCGCCGCTTTGCCTTCCAGCGTTTTGCAGAATCGTCCCGACATCGGCGCTGCAGAAGCTGCATTGAACTCTTCGGCCTACGACATCGGCGTGGCTCGCGCTCAGATGTTTCCGAGCATCAGTTTGACGGGCGTGTTTGGTTCCGTGACTCCGGAGCTCAGCAATCTGTTCACAGAACCTGCAGAAGCATGGTCAGCCAGCGGCGGCATCTTTCAGCCGATCTTCCAGGGCGGTCGCCTGCGCTCGAACGTGAAACGCGCCGAAGCAGTTCGTGAAGAACGCAAAGCCGAATACTCGAGGACGGTGCAGAACGCGTTCCGGGAAGTACTCGACGCGCTGCAGGGACAAACGTTGATCGCCGGTGTGAGTGATGCAAATGCAGCGCAAGTGTCAGCGCTCTCACGCGCGACCGAACTGGCGGAACTGCGTTACTCGCAGGGCGACATCTCTTATCTGGAATTGCTCGATGTGCGCCGTGGCTTGTTCCAAGCACAGATCGATCTGGTCGCTGCTCAACGCGATTCGTTGCTCAATACAGTCGACCTCGCTCTCGCGGTGGGCGGCGGTATGGGAGATCGCGCTGAGGAACTGACTGCCAAGAGATAAGGCCGTTCTTATCGCGGCTTCGCGTGCTTGAGCAGCGAGATGCGAGCCGTCGCATTCGGCTCGTAAGGGACTTGGCCCCAGCGCGACGTGCGCAGCCATTCTTCGAGATCCGCAGGAGGAAGCGGGCGGCTCATGTAGTAGCCCTGTGCGTGATCGCAGCCGAGCTCGCGAAGCATCTCGAGGCTTTGTTCGTCTTCAACGCCTTCGGCTACGACTTTCAGGCCGAGGCTGTGACCAAGTTCGATTGTCGATCGCACGATCATCGAGGTCGTCGGGTCTTCCTTCATGTGACTGACGAAAGAGCGGTCGATCTTGAGCTCGTCGACCGGCAGTTTCGCGATATAGCTCAGTGACGAATAGCCCGTGCCGTAGTCATCGATCGATAGCATCACGCCGAGCGCATTCAGACGTTCGAGTACTTTCTGAGCGTAGGCGGGATCTTCCATGAAGCCGCTCTCGGTGATCTCCAGACAGATCATGCCGGCAGGCGTCCCGTGCTTGTGCAGCAGACCCGCAATCATGTCTGGCAACTCGCGATTCATGAGGTCGCGAGCTGAAAGGTTGATCGAGACCTTCAGAGCGATGCCTTTCGCGTGCCAGGTGCCACATTGGCGAATGGCTTCGTCCAAGACCCAGCGGGTCAGGATTTTGATGTAACCCGTCTGTTCCGCGAATGGGATGAACTCCGACGGAGGAATGAATCCTCGTACTGGATGCTGCCATCGAAGCAGAGCTTCCACTGCAGCAGCAGCGGAGCACGATAACGAGATCTTCGGCTGGTAATGGACGCGCAGCTCGTTGCGTTCGACCGCGCTGCGAATTTCACCGAGTAACGAAAGCTGTTGCTGTTGATGCGTGTCGTACTCAGGATCGTAGATGGCGTAGCCGCTCTTGTTGCGTTTTGCGACGTACATGGCGATGTCCGCGTTGCGCAATAGCGTGCCAGCGTCGTTGCCGTGATGTGGAAAGTGCGCAATGCCGATGCTCGTTCCGACATCCAGCGGTTGATCTTCGTAAGCGATCGGTTGCTCAAGTGCCGCCAGGATTTTGTGAGCCACGCGTAGCGCGACACTGCCATCCGCATCTTCGATCAGGATGGCGAATTCATCGCCGCCGAGCCGCGCGACAGTGTCCTGCTTGCGCAGCAACGAACACAGCCGGAGTCCGACCTGCTGCAGTACATGATCGCCGACCGCATGGCCGAGTGTGTCGTTGACGTACTTGAACCGATCAAGGTCCATGACGAGAACGGCGAGCCTGGTATTGCTGTCGCGAATACTCGAAATCGCCTGCCGCAGCCGCTCATTGAAGAGCGATCGGTTCGGCATGTCGGTCAAGGCGTCCTGATAAGCGAGTTGCAGGATCTGTTTCTCGCGGGTCGCAATGCCTGAGCGCATGTGATCGAGGCTGTTCGCGAGAACGCCGATCTCATCCCGCCGTGAAATTTCGACGGGTGTGCCGTAGTCGCCTTCCTGAATGCGTTGCGCAGCATCCGAAAGTTTGATGATCGGTCGTGTGATGTTCAGCGCGATCGCAAAACTGCCAGCGATCGAGAGCAGCAGACTCACAATGCCGAGGCCGATGAGCGTATGTCGCAGGTTGTCGAATGCGGCGATCGCTTCAGTAACGGAGCGCTGCAAAACCGCTATGAGCGCGGCCTCGCCGTAGTGATCGAGCGAGATCACGCGAATCTGCTGTTCGTGAGCGCCCTCGCCAATGTGCCGAACTTCACCTGCTGCGGGCAGTCCGGGTAACGTTGCGGTCAACGCTGCATCACGTTTATCCAGCGTGGATGCAAGCGCACGCCAATTGCCGCCACCGAATCCGGGGCTCGAGGATTCAAGAAACGACACTTCCAGTGTCGTCAACTGCCGCAACTCCGCAGCGAGTGCGTCGTCGACGACGAAACCCACCACGATCCATGAGATCGGAAGCGGCGCGAGCACCGGTACGACCACGACCTGATAGGCATGACCGTTGATGAGCTCGATGGAAGAGCCGCTGCCGTTGCGTGCTGCCCGCTCAATCAGCATCGGGAATTCGAACTGTCGTGCCTGGCCGGCGGGTGCGAAGGTATCCGCGACGACCATGCCATTCATGGACACGAGCATGGTCATGTCCGCTTTGATGCGGCTGCCGTGGTTGCTCAATGCGGAGACGACCGTTGCAACGTCGTCAGTCGCGATCGCTTCGCGAAGCCCGTAGTCGGCGGCCATTACGCGTGCCGTCTGCGTCAGTCGGTCGCGATTCTGCTCCAGCAGGCGAGCAAAGATGCGTTCACCGACTGCGAGCTCTTCCTCGATTTTCTGTCTCGCGTTGGTTGAATTGGCTGCATTGACGAAAATGAATGCAACCAGCTGCACCAGGGCGAGCAATGCGACGAAGAAGAAAATGATCCGTGTGCGAAGGCGATTGAACATCAGTATGTCGCCTCCTCATTTGGGCACAGCGAGGTGACGGCGCCATCGATCAGGTCATTGGAAATCTCAGACACACCTGCGCTTGCGCCCAACCGCTCAAAGAGCAAAGGGTCCGCGTCGGCGTGAGCCGCTGCGCATTGCAGCAAGCCCGAGTCCGCGAGCAGCGCGTAAGTAACGCGAGACATTAAGAAATCCGCCCAAAATGACAGGACGGGAGCTTACGGGTGGCGCCGTAGCCACTTTGTTAACGGCCTCACACGTTATGACCAGGGAGATGCTTATTCGCGCTGCGGTGTGATGCAGATCGCGAGTACAGGTGGCTGTATTCGCGAATTTCGCGCTCCTTTGTGCTTTGAGGTCGCGTTCTGGGACCGTAAGCGTGGCCGGGGCGCGTGAGCGCACGTTCTCGATCAGATGATCGATCGATCCATCTCCAGCCGCTGTCGTTCCACCATTGAGAATTGCGTGCCGTCGCCGTCATAGTCCCAGCGCTCGACATCGCACAGCAATGGAGTCTTCGAGACCGCACGCACCACATTCACCGAGTTCGGCGCGCTGTGACGCACGCGGTGCGAAACCGCAGTGCCAGCTTGTACCGCCCACAGTCGCCGCGGCAGATCGCTGAAACGCTCGGAAAGCGGTCGCACATAAGGCAGATGAATGTGACCGCCCATGATCAGGTCGGCGCCGGCTGATGACCACGCACGCACTGCGGCTTCATGTCCATGCACGACATTCTTCTCATCCTTCTCTTTGATTACGTGCACGGGTTGATGTGTGACGACGATGCGAACCCGATCAGAAGCCGTCATGCGAACTCGTTGCGAAACCCTGTCCACCTGCTCGCGCGAGATTTCTCCATCGACGCGTCGATAGGGGCGTGTGGTGTTGATGCCCATCACGAAGAAATTCTCGGATTCGTAGATCGGCTCAAACTGATCGCCGAATGCACGCCGATAGTTGCCGTAAGGTGAGATCAATCGACCAAAGACGTTGAACAGCGGAACGTCATGATTGCCCGGTATCACCAACTGAGGCGCACGCGGCAGGCGATCGCAGAATTCTCGTGCAGCCTGAAACTGAGCCCGACGCCCACGCTGAGTGAGATCGCCTGAAAGCACAATCAGTTCGGGTCGAAGCTCGCTCGCGAGACGCAACAAAGCATCGACGACAGGAGGTTGTTCGGTGCCGAAGTGGGGATCAGAAATTTGCAGCAGCACGCTCATGGTTCGAGCCGTTGCACTTCAAGTGCGGGGCACCATCAGAAAGAGCGACTGACGTGCGACTGAGAACTTGAGCGGCACACGCGCCTGCCAGATCTCACCATCAGTCGCGACCTGAATCGTTGGTCGGTTCCGCAGCAGCGGAGCCACAGTGAGTGTTTTGAATTCGAAGTCGCGCACGTTCGCTGCCTCTCCCAGATTTCCCAAGGCGCCGCGAAAAGCCAACCACAGCAGTTGCGCACTGCTGATCGGTTTCACGATCACGGCGGCAAGGCGTCGTCGTTCTACAGCCTCGGCTTCAGGCAAGCCGACTTGCTCCAGTTGCAGCGGATTGTTGCCGACGAACAAAGTAGGTGTGCGAACCAGTTCGACGCGATCGTCATGCTCGATTTCCAGCGTGAGCTGTCGATGGTCGCGGAGTAGTGTCGTGACACCTGCGTACATTGCGACGACTCGATTGCGTCCGTACTGCTTTTTGTATGCTTCGCGATCCTGAAGCAGCTGCGGATAAAGACCGAGACTGGCATTCACCAGGAACGCGTGATCATTCAGCAAACCCACTTGCACCGGTTTGACGTGTGCATCGATGAGCGCGCGCGTTGCTGCTTCGGTGTCGAGTGGAATTCCATGTGCACGGCCTGAGTAGTTGAACGTGCCTTGAGGCAGGATGCCGAACAAACACCCGGTTGGGAGTGCGGCCTGAGCGACGGTGTTGATCGTTCCATCACCGCCCGCAACGATCACTGCACCATTCTCATTCTGCGCTCGTTCTGCGGCCTTCTTGGCCAATGACCCCAATTGCTTCGGATCGTCGATGGCCAGAATTTCGAAGCGCTGTCCGGCCTCGCGCAATACTGACTCAATGCCCTCACGTCTTTCGCGCGCACCGGAAGATCCTGATGCTGCGTTCATCACAATGAAGAAGGGTGTGTCTCGCGTCGGTGATGCAGGAACCATGGATCTTGTCGGCAGTTCAGTGACTCAACAATGCCGAGGCACGAACGCCGGTTCCGGTCCAGACTGCGTTACTGATAGCGTCTGCCGTTGTGCTCGAGCCAACCGTCCTCGTGTCGCCCGCTCGGATCGTGGTGCGTCCAGTGGATGACGCCGCCTTTGTTGTTCCATTCGTATTCGCCCTTGAAGGCGATTCGATCGCCTGCTCGAAGTGCATCGATCCTGTGCGCGAGATCCACGTTGTGCGCGATCAACACGGTTTGATCGGCGGAGATTCGCAGCAGAAATCGCTGATGGCGAGAGCCCTGGTTGTCATCACTGAGAACTTTGATCACTTCACCTTCGCCTTCGACCCGAACGTTACTGCGTTGCTGCTCGAAAGCACGAGCGAGAGCATCATCGGCTTTCCTCGACGCGGGCGTGGAATCGTAAGAGCGAGGTTCGTGCTGCCCTGACGGATCAGGCTGGCGAGAGCTTTGCGATTGCTGGCTGAGCCAATAGCCCGAGCCGAGTAGCAGTAAAGTGATGAGAATTTTTTTCATGATGCAGCGAGCAGGAGTGACACATGCCTATCGAATCACAGTGGCAGGAAGAGGTCATTCGCTTCTGGTTCGAGGAGATCAAGCCGGAGCTCTGGTTCGATCGCGACCCGGAGGTCGACGCCACACTGCGCAGCCGATTCTCTGGCGTGTATGAACATGTAAGCGAGCAAGCATCGCCCGCCAGCGTTCACAGCGCACGTGAAGCATTGGCCACAGTAATCGTGTTGGATCAGTTTTCCCGCAACCTGTTTCGCGATTCACCACGCGCGTTCGCGACGGATGCAAAGGCATTGGCCATCGCTCAGCATGCGATTTCGAAAGGTTGGGATCAGGAGCTTACGAAGGATCAGCGGATCTTTTTGTACATGCCTTTTCAGCATGCCGAGGACCACGGCATTCAGCAGCGATCAATCGAGTTATTTACCGCGCTGGGGGATCCACAGACGCTGGACTACGCGCTTCGACACAAGGCAGTGATTGACCGCTTTGGCCGCTATCCCCATCGCAATGCGACTCTGGGGCGGACATCGACGCCGGAAGAAACTGAGTACGTGAGAACGAATCGGGGCTTCTGAATCGAAGCCAAAAGGTTCTCACCCACGGTTCTTGGCCATGGCTGAAAAGACGTTGCGGGTGCCTGAAACGACTGTGGGCCAGGTATTAGCCCAGCCCACAGTTATCGAAACATCAAAACGTCAACGGAAGCTGGTTACCAGCGACCACCGCCGCCGCCGCCACCACCGTAGCCGCCGCCACCACCGCCGCCGCCACCGTAGCCACGGCCACCGCCGCCGCCACCACCGCTACGAGCGCCGCCCTTTGGCTTGTCCTGCGCTTCGTTCACCTTGAGGGGACGACCACCCATGTCCTGGCCATTCAGGTTCTGGATCGCACGTGCCGCATCGGCGCGAGGCATCTCAACGAAGCCGAAGCCACGAGGACGACCTGTGTCGCGGTCGTTGATCAGGCTGACGGATTCGACGGTGCCATGCTGTTCGAACAATGCGCGCACAGCTGCTTCATCGGCGGAAAAGGGCAGATTGCCCACGTAAATCTTGCTCATTAACAAAAGACCTTTGAGAAAGCCCACGCGCCTGATTGAGGTCACGTCTCGGGCTGAAACTAAATGATGAGTCCGGCCCCAACGGGCTGATGATTCATCTCCGTGGATCGGAACGATTCGGTTTGGACCTTAGGGGCGAACGCCGGCCAAGGAAGAAAAGGAAGGGTTACCAAGCCGGGGCGGACTATACAGGTTCATCAAGCGGGGGAGCAAAGGTTTCTTGCGCATACATCCGCAAGCCGGGGCCGGGCATTCCCTTACCCGGCTGCAGTGCGTTCGAAATGTTCGTTACAAGTCCTTGGACGATGGGCTCTGACGCGATTGGCGTCGCTGATCCCATTGAGCCTTACGTTCGGCGAGCAACTGCGGCAGCTTTGCCTTCTGTTCCGGAGTCAGCAGGGCATAGATCTGAGACTCGGTCTCGCTCGCCTGCTGAATAGCTTGCGATGCCAGGCGTTTGCGTTCCTCGATCAGCGCCGGGTACTTGGGGTCATCGGGCAGGATGGTAGCGAGCGCTTCATGATTTGCCTTACGCCGCTCTCCCAGTGCTTTGCGCTGTTCGCCACTGGTCTGGAAAACAGCGTGGACGCTTTGTTGCTGCTCAGCGGTGAGATCCAGCTGTTTCAAAGTACTCATCAGCGCAGACCCATGATGGCCATGACGATGCATGTGCGCAGCCTGGGTCCCTCCTTCTGAGTGGTCGCTGTTAGTCGCGTATGCAACACCCCCAGTCAGTGCTAACGCCGTGCACGCGGCGAGTAACGACGATTTGAGTTTGCGGTTCATGGAATCTCCTTCAATCGGGAATCAAGGTTATTGAGTGAGACCGTGTCGTGAGCTCCAAGCTCCCGGACAATTGCGATCGTTTGTAATCGATTGCAACGAGCCGAACCGATCAATAGAAAATATTGTTCACGACTTGCAGCACCAGTCCGGTGGTCATTGCGGCGAGAACCACGTCATTGTCGACGCGGACCCAGTGATAACCGCGTGGCGGCGGCCGCAGGCGATAGGCGGAGTAATCGCGTACCACGTACCGAGGCGCGTAGTAAGCGCGCGGCAGGTGAGTACCGCGGTACCAGACGTGTTGTCGATACTCGTGCGGAGGTACATAACGCACGACGTGGTACCGCGCGTGCGAATGATCATAACGCTCGAAGTGAGCGGGGCGACGATCATAGTGAGGGCCTGCTAGGCGGCCATCGTCTCGATGCTCCGCTCGATCATGCTCACGCCCATGCGTGTCGGCTAACGCCGCAGGACTGATCGCAGCCGAAAGTGCGATCGTGGCGAGAGTGGCAAGAATCAAAGGGCGTTTCATGGATGTTCCTCGTACTCCACCGGCTCAACCGGCTCGCCCGTACTGTCGCTCCGCACCCCTGATTTGCAGCTGAACGATTTCGGTCAGCGACGATTCAGCCTCGAGGCGCTTGGCCCACGGCTTCAGTCGCGGTAATTTAGAGACGTGGCCCAAGGTCGCCGCATTGTGAGAAAGAAGAGCCGGAGAGGAACGTGGCCGCAGATCTCGCAACCGAATTACCAGAAGAGTCTGCCGAGCCGGCAAGCACAGCCGTTACGCGACTTTCATCGGATCCATTCGAGATTCTTCTGGAAGCGCTGTTGCAAGTGCGGCTCGAATGCCACTTGTGGAAAGCGCATTTCATTCATCTCTCAGATCACTCGTTGCCCGAAGGCACCTCGGAAGAATATCGAGACGTCTGGGATCTCATGCTCGCGCAATGGATTCCGGAGTATTCGCCTGAGAATTATCAGCGCTACGCACCGCTGTTCGAAAATGCGATCCGCGACATGCGTGCACGCTTCGACAGGCTGAGTGTCGTCTTCTATCGCGTGCTGCCACGCGATGTGCAAAAACGCCTCGACAAAGCAGCACGACAACTCGACTTCGCAGCCGCGAGTTATCAATGGATTCCGGCCCGCGTTCATATCGAAGATCCGGCGGTGCTGTTCGCCGCCAGGTTCAAAGGTGTCATCCGCGTTCTGCGTCTGATCGCTCGCGATGCGGATGAGCGATTGAGAATGATGGTTCCTTGAGTTCGCTGCGCCTGCTGAGCGCGGCGCAGTTCGTCACATCGATTCGATCCCGACCCAATAATCACAACGAAGGGAGATGACCCATGGCTCGTTGCGCCTACTGCAGCACGTTCATTATGTTCGGCGGTAACAAAGACGGCGACCTGCGTTTTTGCAATGCTGACTGTCAGCAGCGTGGTGTGCTCAAGCGTGTGGCTGATCAGTTACCGAGTGATCAGGTCAATGCCTATGTCGAAGACGTGCATTCGGGACTCTGTCCCAAGTGCGCGGGCCCCGGACCCGTGGATGTGCACACGTCCTATCGCGTCTGGTCGGCGCTCGTCATGACTCAATGGACCAGTCGACCTGCTGTGTGCTGTCGTCAATGCGGTTTGAAATCAAAACTCGGCAGCGCTGTTTATTCTGCCGTGCTTGGCTGGTGGGGATTTCCGTGGGGTGTGCTGGTCACGCCCATCCAGATCGTTCGCAATATCGCCGGCCTCTTTGTGACGCCTGATCCAGCACGCCCTTCGTCGAAGTTGGACAACCTCCTGCGATTGCATCTCGCTGCACAGGCCGTCGCTCCGAAGGTGCCTTCTGCGCCTCGGTGACAGATGTGCTTGCTGCCGCGCCGGAAAGGGCGCGGCAGCTATCGTGACTACTTCTTCGTCTTCAGGTTCGCATCGAGAAATGCAACGTACGCGTCCGATGCCTTGATGCGATTGTTGCGCTTGGTGAAGCCGTGACCTTCATCGGGAAACACGATGTATTCCACCGGCACGCCGTTCGACTTCACGGCCGCAACGATCTCATCGCTCTCTACTTGCAGCACGCGTGGATCGTTCTTGCCCTGAATCACCAGCAAAGGCACCCGAATGTTCCTGGTGTGGAACAGCGGTGAGATCCGTCGATGCCGTTCGGCGTCCGTCGCAGGATCGCCCATCTCGTCATAGAGCGCTTTCTTCTGCGCTTCCCACCAGGGCGGGATGCTCGTCAACGTGCGCACCCAGTTCATGACGCCGAAGATATCGATACCGACATCGAACGTATCGGGAGAGAAGGCGAGTGCCGCGCCTACCATGTAGCCGCCGTAGGAGCCCCCCATGATCCCGATACTTTCTGGGTCGACCCAGTCGAGCGATTTCAGATAGGTCTTTGCATAGACGATGTCTTGCAAATCAATTTCGCCGTGCTTGCGATCATCTGCATGGAAGAAAGTCTTGCCGTAACCCGAGGAGCCGCGATTGTTCGCCGCGAGCACTGCGTAACCGTGATTGACCAGGTGCTGAATCGTCGCGGAATAACCGGTGCGACTTTGACCGCCAGGTCCGCCGTGCACGAACACCAGTGCCGGAACGCGGTTCGCAGACGAGGCGTCCTTGGGTTTGTAGAGAATCGAAGGAATCGCCAGTCCATCGAAACTCTTGTAGCGAACGATCTCGGTGCTCACCAGGTCGTTCTCACGAATCTCTGGATTCAGTGCGTGTGTGAGTCGGGCAGTGCGTCGTGCGCTCAGATCGACGGTGTAGACATCGCTCGGCGATGTGTCTGAGCTCAGCATCAACGCAAGTTGCTTCTCATCGCGTGAGAAACGAATCTGCGCGAGATCGCCCGGCGGCAGATCAGGAAGTTCAATCTCCTTGCCTGATCGCACATCCAGGATGTGAACGGCCGTGCGAGCGTCCTCGTTGACGCCCCACACGCGGAAGTTGCCGGAGCGCGAGAAGCTCAGGAACGCGACGTCCCACGCGGCTTTGACCAACACCTTCTTCGTATTGGTTTCGATGTCATAGCCCCAGGCCTGCTGATACTCACCGAATTCATCGGTGGCATACGCGAGCGTTTTACTGTCGGGAGAGAACTCGAACACCTGATGCGACACGTCGCCCTTGTGCTCGGTGATGAGCTTCGGGGCTGCAGAGGCAGTGCGCGTGTCGAACAGATAGATGTCGGAATCAGCACTGCTGCGCGGTTTGACCAACGCGACGTACCGACCATCAGGTGAGATCGCTCCGACATCCCAAGCGTCAGCATTGTGGAAGAGCTTCGTGCGAGCGTAGTCCTTGGTCGCGTATCGATAGACATCGAAGCTCTTCGCATCCCGCTCATTCGTCATCACGAAGAACGACTGATCGTCTGCGGACCAACCCGCGAACTCAGCTTTCGCCTTTTTTTCGGGCGTCAAATCGCGAACGGCACCCGACAGCTCGCGCACGTACAGATGATTGATCTCGTTGCCGCCTTCGTCAGCCGTGAACAGAATCCGCGCGTCGTGAGGGAACCAGGAGACCGCAAACGTGGAATTGCTGGTCGATCGTGTGAGCGGCTTCTTTTCGCCGTTGGCTGGCGCGATCGAGTACGCATTGAAGATGCCCGTCTCATCGGAACTGACGAGCAACTGACGATTGTCGACAGACCAGGCCAGGCCACCCGCCATCTGGTATGCCGTAGTGTTGAAGAAGGAACTTGCGGAATATTGCTTAGGTCCGGCAGTGGGTGTCGCGGCGATTGAGATGCTTGCAATCAACGCTGCCATGCAGCTTCCGATCGACCACAAAGCTGTCATGGATTTTCGCCCGAGCAGTCGCATCATTTTTTCTCCGACATGGAAGCGTGGACACGGATCGTGTCGGCAAACAGCTCCCGAAGCAACACGCGTCGCATACGAGGCGGAACTGCTCTTGCTCTGTTCGCTTTAATTCTATTCAAGTGAACTGATCAGGCTCACTGATCAGGCGAACTGATGGAGGACAAGCCATGACCGATATTCGTCAAGCTAAGGTGGCCATTCTGGCGACACACGGCTTCGAGCAGTCCGAGCTGCAGGTGCCATTACAGAAATTGCGTGAGGCGGGTGCAACCGTCGAAGTCGTGTCGCCCGAGAAGGGACAGATTCGTGGTTGGAACCACAAGGATTGGGGCGACAGCGTGCAAGTGGATCGTGTGCTGGATGATGCGCGACCCGATGACTACGACGCGATCGTTCTACCCGGTGGTCAGATCAATCCTGACCTCCTGCGTGTGAATGCACAGGCACTGCAGTTCATCAAATCGTTTCTCGATTCGGGCAAGGTGGTGGCGGCCGTCTGTCACGCACCCTGGCTTCTGGTCGAGCTCGATGCAGTGCGTGGCCGCAATGTGACCTCGTATCACTCCATGAAGACCGACGTGAAGAACGCCGGCGGCAAGTGGGTCGATAAGGAAGTTGTCACTGATCGCGGCATCATCACCAGCCGTAATCCGGGTGATCTGGATGCATTCAGCGCCAAGATCATCGAGGAGATTCGCGAAGGAAAGCATGCGAACCGGGAGCAGCGTAAAACGGGCTGATCGAATCCGCCCGACGCGCGGAGTCCACGGATGGACTTCACCGTTAAAGCCTCGCTAACTTGCCCACCCGATTCTGTTGTGGAGGCTGCCATGTACGAGCTGCATTACTGGCCGACCATTCAAGGTCGCGGCGAGTTCGTGCGGCTGGCGCTCGAACACGCTGGGATTGCGTATACAGATGTCGCGCGAGAGGACGAGTCGAGTGGCGGCGGCGAGGAAGCGCTCATGAAAGCGCTGCAAAACAAATCGCTGACTACGCCACCGTTTGCGCCGCCCTGGCTGAAGGCTGGAGATCTGGTCATCGGCCAGACGGCGAACATTCTGCTGTTTCTCGGACGCAAACATGCGCTCGCGCCCAAAGAAGAAGCGGCGATGCTATGGACCCATCAACTCCAACTGACCATTGCTGATTTCGTGGTGGAGATTCATGACGTGCATCATCCGATCGGCTCAGGGTTGTACTACGAAGACCAGCAGGCGGAGGCAAAACGGCGAGCCGAAGACTTTCGCGAGAATCGGATGACGAAGTTCCTGAACTATTTCGAGATTGTGTTGAGGCGCAATCCTCAGGGACCTGAGTACCTGGTGGGGAGCACGGTCACTTACGCAGATCTTTCCCTGTTTCAGATCGTCGATGGTCTGCGTTACGCCTTTCCCAAACGCATGCGCACCCTCGAACCTCGCTATCCGCAGGTGACTGGGCTGCACGAGCGAGTCAAACGGCTTCCGCGCGTCGCGGCCTATGTGTCATCGCCGCGCCGGATCGACTTCAATCAGGACGGAATTTTCAGACACTACGATGCGCTGGATGCCGCGTGATGGCTCTCACGTCAGCGGCTCAGGTGTGGGTGTCGCCCTCCGCTATTTTCTTTCTGCGAGATTCCCAAGTGGCTTTGGTCTGAGGTTTGACCAGCACCGTAGTGATCTCCGGGTGCGCAGCCTTGAGCGCCTTCTCCAGTCTGTTCACTGAGTCCTCGATCTGCGGAGCCGTGAACGCATCATCGAACTCAACGCTGATGGAGGCGACGATCTGATCTGGACTGAAATGCGTGGTGATCACGCCGTTCGCGCGCGCGATGCCTGCTTGCTGTGATGCGATCGCGAGGATGGAGCGCTGCAGTTCAGGGTCAGCCGTTTCACCCAACAGCAGTTGCTTGGTTCTGTGAGCGAGCACGATGCCTGTCGTCCCGAGGACGGCAGCGATGCCGAGTGAAGCCACGCCATCGAGTACGGGATTGTTGAAGATGTGTGCGGTGCTCACACCGATAAAGGCGATCAGCAGACCGATGAGTGCTGCTGAGTCTTCGAACAGCACCGTAAATGTCGTTGGGTCTTTCACGACGCCGATGGCTTCAACGTATCCGAGTCGCCCTTTGGCAGCCCGAAATTCATTTCGTGCGACCAGCCATGATCCGAACTCAAACACGAACGACAGGCCGAGAACGATGTAGTTCACGAACGGATTTTGTACCGGCTCCGGATGCCGCATGTGTGTGATCCCCTCGTAGAACGACACACCAGCACCCAGGCCGAACACCATCAAGGCGACGATGAAGCTCCAGAAGTACAGCTCGCGACCATGGCCGAACGGATGTGCCGGATCGGCAGGTGCCCGAGATCTGTGCATGCCATAGAGCAGGAGCAGTTCGTTGCTCGTGTCTACTGTCGAATGCACCGCTTCGCTGAGCATGGCGGAGCTTCCGGTCCACAGCGCGGCGGCAAACTTCGTGGCTGCGATCAGCAGGTTTCCCAGCAGCGCCGCGTAAACAACCTTCCCTGACGAAGACGGGCGTGCCATGGGATCGACTCGATCGCGTCAGCGGGTTTCCTGTGCGAACGCCGCGAAGCCTTCGATGAACTGGCGCAACTGACCGCGAATTTTTTCATCGATCAGTTCGCCTTGTTCATTAAAGACCGTGCCTGCACGCGACACCATCAAGCGTCCCTCAAACCAAGGGCGCGTACGCAATGTCCTCATGACTGGCAACCATGCGTTCTGCGCAAGCTGAGTTCCAAATGGGCCGGGTGAAGCGCCCATGACTGCCACGGCGCGTCCACCGAACACGCGCGCGATGTCGGTCGACGGCCGAGTAAGCCAGTCGATCGCGTTCTTCAGCACGCCCGGCACAGAATTGTTGTACTCGGGCGAGACGAGCAACAGTCCGCTTGCACCTGCGATCCTTTCCTTCAGTTCAGTCACCGAAGTCGGAAACGCCTGCTCTTCGAGATCCGCGTCGTACAGCGGAATGTCCCGAATGCTCGCGATCTCTAGTGTCACGCCTGCAGGAACCAGCGGGACCGCGGCTCGCAGCAGCGCCGAATTGAAGGACTGCTGACGCAGGCTGCCGGAGATGCCAATCAAAGTAGTCACATCAGTTCCCTGTATTCAGAAGAGTTTGTGGACAGTGAGCATCATGTGCTTTCAGCCGTGATCGTTCCTGTTCATCGTGCTTTTCTGAAAGTCAGATTGATGCGATGCGTACCGGTGAGCGCGTGGTCAGCGACCGCGAGCGACGCGATGCCGTGATAGACGAATCGCGACTCACCACCCCACACGACCACATCTCCGCTTTGGAGCAGTACGCGACGCGTGCGATCAGTTCGACGCCGGCCGCCCCACAGGAAGACAGCGGGTACGCCGATCGAAACCGACACTATGGGCGCATCACGATCTTCTTCGTCGTAGTCACGATGCAATGACAGCCGTGCTCCCGGCTCGTAGCGATTGATGAGACAGGCATCCGGACGGAATGCCGCGAACCCAGCACTCGAAGCAGCGCGCGCAGCGAGATCGCGAAAACTCTCCGGCATGGCAGGCCATGGCTTACCGGTAAGCGGATCGATGTGATCGTAACGATAGCCGGTGCGATCCGAGACCCAGCCGAGTTCGCCGCAATTGCTCATCGCAACCGACATGCGAAATCCGCCCGGCGTGATCAGATTGCGAAATGGCGACTGCGACGTAATGTTCGCGACATGATCGAGCAGTGTGCGCTGCATTCCATGCGCGAATGCGCGCAGGATCATGGCGCCTGGCCCAAGTGCTTCCGTGTGCTGCTCGGGCGCGAGGCTTGCGAAAAGATCTCCTGAAGAATGCATGGTGGTTGCGTGCGTCATTCCGCAGCCACGACTGGAGCCTCGCCGCGCGGCGCAGTCGATCGGCGCAACAGCAGCAACAGCGGCAACATCAATGCATAGCTCCAGGTGATCACTTTGAAGACATCCAGCATCGCTCCCATCTCGGATTGCTGAGCTACTTGTCGCGCAACAACGGCCAAGCCGCGCGGATCGGTGGGCGACAGATGCAGCTGACGCAAATATTGCAGCAGAGCTTCATGGTAGACGTTCACGTATGCGCCCAGCTCGTTCCAGATCACCTGTGTTTGATGCGTGAGTACCGTTGTCGCAATCGAAATGCCGATGGCCGAGCCGATGGTGCGCACCAGACTGTAAATACCAGCGGCTTCCGCCATGCGGGTGCGAGGCATGGTGGCATAGGCAATGGTTGAGAGCGGCACGAAGATCAGGCCGAGGCCAATGCCCTGCAAAAATGCGGGAACGATGATATTGATCGTGCTGATATCGAGCGAATAGAACGTCATCATCCATGAACCCACGGCGCTGATCGCAAGGCCCGCGAGCACCAGAAATCGAGCGTCGACGACGCTGACCAGCCGACCCACGAAGATCATGGTGATCGCGGTGGCAATTCCCCGCGGTGCCATGACGAGACCCGTCGTTACGATCGGATAGCCGAGCAGGCCTTCCAGCAGAATGGGCTGCAAAACCAAGCCACCGAACATGCCAAGGCCCATCGACGCCATGATCAGACAGGACGATGCGAAGTTGCGATCTTTGAAGATGCGGATGTCGAACACGGCGCGCGAGCCTTGTCGATAACTGTAGAAAGTGAATGCAGCGAGCCCGAGGATCGCGAGCGCGCTCGAGATCCGAATGTCACTGGCATCGAACCAATCCTGCTGATTACCTCGATCGAGCAGATATTGAAGGCCCGCGATGCCGGTGGCGAGGAGCAGAAAGCCGCTCCAGTCCATGCGTCGTTTGCGCCGCTCCGTATCCGGCACGAATTGCGCAGCCAGAAACAGAGACAGCGCCCCGACCGGCACGTTGATATAGAACGTCCAGCGCCAGCTTGCGACTTCTGTGAGCCATCCGCCCAGCGTTGGACCCAGCACGGGTCCGACCATCACGCCCAATCCCCAGATGGCCATCGCCTTGCCGCGTTCGTGCGGTGGATAGGCATCGGCCATGATGGCTTGCGACAAGGGAACGAGTGCGGCGCCGAATACGCCTTGCAGCAAACGGAAGATCACGATCTGCGAAAGATTCTGCGAAATGCCGCAAAGGGCAGACGCGAGTACGAAGCCACTGATGCAGATCAAGAGGAAGCGTTTGCGCCCGAGCACCTCGGCGAAATAGCCCGTCAGCGGCATGCAGATTGCTGAAGAAACCAGATAGCTCGTGAGCACCCAGCTGATTTGATCCGACGTCGTTCCGAGCTCACCCTGCATGTGTGGCAGTGCGACGTTGACGATCGTGGTGTCGAGAACCTGAATCAGTGTGGCTGACATCACGGCGAACGTGATCATCAACCGACTCGCCGAAGGCACCGGTTCCGAGTGCACCGCTTCGGCGTTTGAACTCATTCAGTCGGCGCAGCGACGGCTACGAGCAAGCTGCACGGCAGACGATGCAGCAGCGAGATTTCTTCGGACTCACTCCACCAGCGCGACAGCTTGCTGCGATATCGGTACCCGACCACCACCAGGTCGGCTTTGATCTGTATGGCGATCTCCGGAATGCGAACCAGCGGATCGCCATAGATGAGCGAACCTTCACTCACGACCTCGCGCTCACGCAGCCATTCGATACCTTCCTTCAGCAACGCCTGTGCCGTGTCGCTCTGACACGTGAAGAGTTCTGGAGTGACGGCCTCAGGAATCGCGCCCGCGAGCATGTTGCGACAGATTGCAAGCAGATACGCCTGCGAACGCATGGCGATCGCGACCTCGGCTCCCTGACGCAGCGCACGTCGGCCCTCGATCGTGCCGTCGTAGCAAAGCAGAACTTTCTGGTACATACGCCGCTTCCGATCATTCGGTGCGGACACGCACAGTCGCAGTGGTGCCAATGCGCAACGGATATGCCGGATCCGGATTCACGACGCGCACGCGTACCGGTACGCGCTGAGTCACTTTGACCCAGTTGCCCGTCGCGTTCTGTGCGGGCAGCAATGAGAACGCCTGGCCGCTGCCCCCACTCAGGCTTTCGACCTGACCTTCGAACGGATGATGACGGTACATGTCGACCGTGATCTCGGCACGCAAGCCGGGTCGCACGCGATTGAGTTCCGTCTCTTTGAAATTCGCATCCACCCAGTATTCATCGTTCGCGATGATCGTAAACAGCGGTTGCTGTTGCTGAACCATGCTGCCAGGACGCAGACCGAAGTTCGCGATGAGTCCACCGGTCGGCGCGAGCACCTTGGTGTGATCGAGATCGAGCTGTGCCTGTTCGAGCTTGGCCTGTGCGGCACGTACGCCTGCATTGTTTTCGCCAACTTTGCCGAGTGCGCTGCGTGCCTGCGCCAGGTTCGCTTCCGCTGCAGCGACTGCGGCAGCAGCGGTTTCCGCCTGCGTGCGCACCGTTTCGGCATTCTGTTCGGAGACGAGATTGCGAGCGACCAGATCGTGGACGCGCCGTTGATTCGATTGTGCGTTTCTCAGCTCAGCGGCCCGTTGCGTGACCTGTGCGCGTGCCGCTTCCACGGCAGCAGATTCCTGCGATGTCGATTGACGTGCGATTTCCAATTGCGCGGAAGCCGCTTCGACGGCGAGCTCGAATGGCTTGGGATCGATCTCGAACAGCAGATCGCCCGCTTTCACCACCTGCTGATCGCGCACGTGAATCGCTGTGATCGGGCCAGAGACTTGCGCTGCCATTTCGATCGTGTTCGCGTTGACGTAAGCGTTGTCAGTCGTCACGAACAACTGCGACTCACGCCAGTAATGCACGGCGAAGGAAACGATCGCTGCGACGATCAGCAGCGCGATGCCCCACTTGATCAACTTAGCGGTAGACACCCGCTCGCGAGGCGGACTCAGAGTTTCGGTTGCTGATGCGTCTATCTGTGCCACGGCGCGGAAACAACGAGCCCGACACGACGTGGGTTCCGCGAATTCCTGATCGGCGATTTGAAGTCCAGAGCGGATTCTGCCGATAGCTCACACGAAGATCAGGTACACGACTCGTCGATCCGGTCGCATCTCGATCAAGGCAGAACGAGCGCTCGTGTGACGATCCAGTACGCCGCGAGAATGCAGACGCATGAGGCACCTGCAGGCAGCAGCAGCCGACGGTAAAACAGCGTCTCGCGAATCCAGAACGTGATTGGCATCAGCAAGGCCACGATGGCGAGTTGCCCGAGTTCCACGCCTGCGTTGAAGCCGAGCAGTGCCTGCAGCAAGTTCCTGGAAGGTAAACCAAGGTCGCCGAGTACCGAGGCAAAGCCCAGTCCATGGATCAGGCCGAAGAACAGCGCGACCAGCCAACGCCGTTCCTTGACTAGTGGATACAGAATATTCAGGGCGCCGAGCAAAACGGTTGCAGCAATGGCGGATTCGACGAAGCGGCTGGGCAGATTCACAAGGCCCAATGCTGCGAGCGTCAGTGTGATCGAGTGCGCCGCTGTGAAAGCAGTGATCACGCGCAAAATATCGGTTGCACTCTCGCGCCACGATGATCGTGCCTGCCAAGTGCCTTCGCGATAGATCACCACGGCAGGCAACAGCAGCGTGAACAGGAACAGCAAATGATCGTAGCCATTCCAGATGTGCCAAATTCCTTCACGAACGTAGGCGCGAAACTCCTGCCATCCATTGCGCGTGCGCGGCTCCAGCTGGCTCAGATGTTGTTCGCGCGTCAGCACGGCAGTCTGAGTCATCCCCGAGCTGCGCAGTTGCAACAAACCGTGGTGATTGGGATCGATAGGAAACAGCAGCCGATAGTCGATGCTCAGTTTCTGGGGAGCAAGGGCGCAAGCCCCCGCGAACAGCAGCACCGCATATGCGCCGTCCACATGTTCATCGACAAGCAGGTTCTGACTCGAAGTTGCGCAGACTTGAGAGGCTCCTGCATTCGATGACTCGATTCGCAAGCGGTCGAAAGCGTAACGCTCGATCGCTGCCCGTTGCGTTCGAACCTCGCCCCAGGTGATCTGTCCGTCGGCATTCGCATCCAGCCCGACGGCGATGTCCAGGTCGCGCAGTGCAATGTCCCAGCGTCCTTCGAGCGATCGATCATTCACTGTGAGCGTCAGGTAACTGTCGCTCTGCTTATGCGCATGACTCGAGCTCCACGCGAAGCAGAACAGGAGCATGAACGCATAGCGCAATAGCGTTCTCATAGTGAGGTTCTCACGCCGAGCGGCAGCGTCGCGTCTTCATAGCGCGCGTCGGCGATCCACTGCGCAATCGTTGTACGTGTGGCATCACTGCTTGCAAGCCAGTACAACCGGATGTCCGCGGGTTCTCGTTGCACTTGCCAATTGCGCTGTGCAAGCGTGAATGCCTGCTTTCGATCTCCGCGCACTTCGAGTAAGTAGCGCGCATGCTCGCGGACATGTGTCACATCGCCATCGAGGAGTGCTGCCTGATAGCGCGCCTCGTAGAGCTCAGCCCAGTGCGGCTGATCGAGTCGCTGGCCGGCGATGGCAAGACGCAGCAGCAGAGTGTCCTGAGCCTCGAGACCGGAGAGTAATTCGATCGTCGCTTCCCATCGACGCTGTCGCAGCAGCAGATCTGCGAGCTCTGCTTTGACCTGCACATCACCGGGATCCGCATCGAGAGACGCACGGAAATGTCGTTCGGCCGCAGTGTCATCTCCAAGGCGCACGGCCATTTCGCCCAGTTGACCGCCGATCCAGCTCTGCACACGCGCATCGCTGTTCGAATTTCGAGCGAAGGCACTCAGTGCGGCATAACTCTGCTGCAGCCGCCCGGTCATGCCGTTGACAGACGCAGCGCATGCGAGCGCGACGGTTGTGTCTGTGATGCCAATCAGGTGAGCACACGAATCGCGCGCCGCATCGAAATCACCGCGCACCTGTTGAACCGTTGCGCGTGTCAGCCACGCTTGAGCGTGACGCGGCTCTGAGGTGATTGCTCGCGACAGGAATGTCATGGAGTCGTCGAATCGATGGAGGCTTTGCAGTGCGATTGCAGTCAGCACCAGTGCATCCGTGAATGCTCTTTCGCCTTGTGTGAACGGCGCGAGCGTTGCTTGCGCGTAAGAGATGAAGCGCGGATCGCCTTCACGTCGACCCAGGTCCAGATACGCACGCGATAGTTCCAATGCTGCCGATACATTCGTCGGATCCTGAGCGAGCGACCGGCGCAGCGGTTGCAGCTCACGTTGCTGTGCAGCGGCTGGCACACGCATCAGCACGACCGAATCATGCTGAGGGATGTGAGGTGCGGCTCCCGCAACCGGCAGCCCGCACCCGAGCATCACAATGAGCAGCAAAAGCCTCCGGACATCCAGTCCGGAGGCAACGCGCTGCCGATCACATCGCTGCTTTGAGCACATCGTCATAGGTCGTTTCGCTTTCATCGTCCGTGGCACTGAACTGCGTTGAGTTGTAGTCGATCGGTTCCGCGATCTCAGAGACCGGTCCAGTGACTTGCGTGCGCATGAACGTCGGAAAGTTCACAGCGGCCGGCTCCGGCGCTGGAGGTGGTGTCGAAGTCGGCGGCGTATTCATTCGCGAGGAACGATTGTCACCATTGCATCCAGCCAATGCGCTGAGGCACAGCGTCGCCGCGGTGAGGAGCGCAATCCTTGTGTGACGAGATTTCATATCGGCTCCTTATTGGCCTGAAGAGGCCATTGCGTTCGGTGAGCCCGGCAGCGGAGTGGACAAATACGGGAATACATCCAGATAGGTGTCACGTGCATCGACCGCACCGCTCACGACAGAACTCGTCGCATCAGCACCGGCCGCTCGTGCACCATCCGTATAGGGTGTGCCGTTGTTGGGATCCGCCGTCTGTGTGCCACAGGTGAGTGCAGCACTGCATAACGCACCTTCGGTCACTCGCAGCGCGATGTCGGTGACGTCATCGAAAGGTCGACGTCCGTTCGGAAAGCCTGCGGTGTCGCCAGCCAGCACGCCGAGATCCTTCTGTGCTGCGGCGGGTGTGGGCGCGATCGAGGTATTGAGCCGCAACATTTCAGATGCGTTGACGGTCGCTGGCTTATTCAATCCCGGTACACCCGTCAGGAACGCAGCAACGAGATCGTTGCGAGGCGTGAGCGGTACCTGAGCCGCATTGCCAAAGAGTGCATTCAACAAGACCGGTAAGGTCGGGTTCGTCACGTAGTTGAGAAACTGGCCGTCATCGCGAGGCTCGCTGCTGTTGAAGCGATCCTTGTCCGGCAAGCCGATCACGACTTCATTGACCAATGGCATGCCAAGCCGCGAAACCTGCGTCCAGGCGCCCGCTTCGAGTGTGACGTTCTGCGGCTTCGAGGGCTTCGGATTGACCAGCCGCGCTTGACGCACACTGGCGGTGGTCCAGGCGCCGATCACTGGTTCGCCTTCGCGTGCCAGACAGCTGATTGGCACTTCGAGCGCGAGGGTCGTCACGTTCTTGTCGGCGATCGTATTGGCTTCACCGTCGCGTGGACCTGCGGGATTCGTGTTCACGAGATCGAAAATTTCACCGAGGTTGACGACGAATCCTTCCTTGCGTTGACCTGCGAAGACGCGTGCCGGTGTCGTACAGCCTGGAATCGTCGCGTTGTAGACAAAGTTGTTGGCGTAGCTCGCGTAATCGGGAATGGATTTGTTGCCGATGTTGTCGGCGGGCTTCGTGAACTTCTCACCCCCCGCGGTCGCATTGCCCGCGAGTTGAGGCGTCGCGGCGCGGCGGCCACCGCGTACCACACCGAGGCTATAGCTCTGCACGAAGTTGAGGTTTGCGGCGCTCGGATCGACTGCGCCGATGTTGATCAGAGGAACTGCAACGTTCTTGTCGCCAGCCGGCACGGTGAGATTCTTGTACGCATCTTCGAAACGGAATTGAAACGTGATGTCTTCACGCGCATCGCCATCGTTGTCGATGTGAATTTCGTAGAGTGCCTTGGAGTCCAGCGCGAAATAGTTGGGGCCGCCGTATGAATCCTGCAGGGGCAGGTAGTTTGCGATCAGAGTCACATAGGCTTCGCGACCCGGTTCGTAACTGCGGAACATGTATAAGTCAGTGCCATCCACTTTCGGGACACTGGTGATGAATGGCGCCTCGCGATGACTCGAAGCAGAGGCGAGCAGGGGTGTGGCGGCAGCGGTTATCAGCAGTGCTGCACGCAGAGCGTTTCGTTGCATGGTTCTCTCCATTGAATGTGAGCAAGCGTATTCACGACGGTCGTATGGCTTTACGTAACGGCAACGAAATCGGATTCACGTCGCATTCGAAAGAATGATCAGGAACGACGCGGATGACCTTCGGGCTGATGGGAGCATCCCGAGTACGGCAGACCGCGACAATTTTTTGCGCGACCTGCATCCAGTTGCACGCGCTGTACGAACTGCTGCTTCAGCTGCTGCGAATGGTGATGAGCTCGAGCCACTGCTCGGCGTTGTGCATTGCGTGATCAACAGGCGCTCAACCGATCTGTATGCGCCGATCTACACCCTGTCTCTTGATGTGCATGCTGCGCAATCGAGCGAGATGTGGCTACGCAAGACGTTGATGTGCGAACGAGCTGCCACGTGTGGCCGGTCGCAGCAAGAAGGATTCGATCAGTGTCGCGCCCGTGGGCGGCTCACCGACAGGACCGTGCCAGCCCGATCTGATCGGCAGCAGTCAATAGCTTGCGCTGTCTGCGCCTTAAATCCTCGGAACGAAGCGCGTAGGCTGCGGTCGTAATGTGCGGCACAGCGGTCACGCTGTCGCTGTAATCTGGGGAATCAGTTTTCGATGTTCAAAGGCAGAAAATCTCGGCTGTTCGCAATCCTGTTGAGCGCAGTATCGGTGGCCGGCTATTTCAATCACGTGGCGGGAGCAAAGGATTGGCGAACTGCCAGCCGTGAGTCTTCGGGACTAGCTCCAGAGGTTGCGAGCACACCTGAGGCGGTCGTGCAGGTCTACTCTGCGCGCACGGTGAGTTGGCGCGGCTATTTCGGTGTGCATACCTGGATCGCTGCGAAGCCCAGCCATGCCGATGCTTTCACTGTTTACGAAGTCATCGGCTATCGACTGCACCGCACGGGAAACGTTGTCGTCGTGCATCAGCGTGTGCCCGATGGTTACTGGTTCGGCAATCGTCCTGAGTTGCTGCGCGACGTTCGAGGGAACGGCGTCGATGCGATCATCGAACGTATCGAAGCAGCAGTGCAGCGATATCCGTACCCGGACCAGTATCATGTATGGCCGGGACCCAACTCCAACACGTTCACTGCTTTTGTGATGCGAGAAGTGCCGGAGCTACGTGTCGATCTGCCCCCTACAGCGATCGGCAAGGACTATCTTGGTATCAAGTCCGTTGGCATGACACCCAGCGGCACGGGCGGACAGGTGAGTCTGTTCGGTCTCGCTGGCATCATGGTCGGAGTCGAAGAAGGCGTGGAACTCAATGTGCTTGGGCTGACTTTCGGCCTCGATCCCCGCAGTCTCTCGGTGAAGTTACCGTTGGTGGGTCGGCTCGGTCCGAGTGGAGATGAAAAACCGCGGTATCTGACCGATGCTAACGCGCAGGCGCCGAGCGACCCTGTGGCCAATCGTCATCCATAACAACGAAGTCGTCCGACATGCGAATTCTTCTGCCGACGTGGCTGCGAGTGCCGCTTGCCACACTGGTGAGCGTGGTCAATACCGTACTTCACGTCACTCCGCTCCTGCTTGTGGCGGCCGTGAAAGCGCTGATTCCGCTGCGCGCGGTGCGGTCTGCCTGCAATTACGTTCTGATTTCAATCGCGGCCAGCTGGATCGCGATCAACACAGCGCTCATCAAGCTGCTCACGCGTACTGATATTCGGGTCGATCTACACGCGCAGCTACGTAAGGACGGGCACTACCTGGTGCTCGCGAATCACCAGAGCTGGGTCGACATCCCGGTGTTGCAGGCTGTCTTCAACCGGCGCATCCCGTTCCTGCGGTTCTTTCTCAAGAGCCAGTTGTTCTGGGTGCCGTTGTTGGGGCTCGCCTGGTGGGCGCTCGATTTCCCGTTCATGAAGCGCTACTCGAAAGAGGTGTTGGCAAAACATCCAGAGCTTGCCGGCCGTGATATCGAGGCCACGCGTCGTGCGTGCGCCAAGTTTCGCCACATCCCGGTGTCGATGATGAATTTCGTCGAAGGAACGCGTTTCACGACGACCAAGCATCGGCTGCAGGAATCGCCATTCCTGCATCTGCTTCGGCCGAAAGCGGGCGGCGTCGCGTTCGTGATGGATGCACTCGGCGATGCTCTGCACGCGATCCTGGATGTGACTATCGTGTATCCGTCCGGGCATTCGACGCTTGCGGATCTGATTGGAGACCGCATCGGTGAAGTGCGAGTCCATGTTCGTGAGCTGGCGATTCCGGCGGAGCTCGTTCATGGCGACTATGCTTCCGATCCGGCTGCGCGCGAGCGGATGCAATCGTGGATCAACACTCTCTGGGCGGAGAAAGACCTACGCATCGCGGAACTGCGGCGGACGCCGTCCGCGCCGTAATGGCTGCCGCTGTCTGAAGATCGATGTCGATTTTTGGCTTGCTCGTGCGTCATGGCTGCGAACCGGCCTTCGAGCCGCCATCACGCCACATCACAGGAGCGCCCCATGAAATCCTTCCTCGTCGTTTTCCATGAAGAACCCGCAGTGCTTCTCGAGATGAGTCCCAGCGAAATGCAGGCCGTGGTCGCTCGCTACTCTGCCTGGTTCACGCCGCTGCTCGAGAGCGGGCGTGTGCAGATCGGCGCGAAACTCAAAGAGGAGGGCGGTCAGCACCTGCGCAGGCACGAGCAACAGATTCTTGCAAGCGATGGTCCGTTTGCCGAAGCAAAGGACGTGGTCAGCGGTCTGTTCATTCTCAAAGCGGAAAGTTATGAAGCCGCTCAGGCAAGTCTCACGGATTGCCCGCACTTCGATTTCGGCTGGACGGAAGTGCGCGAAATCGACTACGTGAAATAGTTCGATCACGCTTGCCGCGCAGTGCATCGCTTCGCGGCAAGCGGCTCACCCATGACGCCCGAACACACACTGCTGAGTGACTTGTTCCGACATGAAGCCGGACGCCTCACCGCGATTCTGACCAAACGCGTCGGTGCGGCGAGACTCGATATTGTTGAAGACGCAGTGCAGGACGCGCTGCTCTCGGCGATGCGCACGTGGCCCTTGCAGGGCATTCCTGCAAACCCAGCCGGGTGGCTGCACGTCGCTGCGCGCAACGCCCTTGCAGATCGTTTTCGTCGCTCGCGTTTCGAAGTTCCGGGTGACATGCATGTCGAACAGGCTGAGCAGGCGGACACGAGGTTCTCGTCTGAATCGGCGCTGCAGGATGAGCTGCTGAATCTGATCGCGTACTGCTGTCATCCGGCGCTTAGCGCCTCCGCGCAGATGGCGCTCACGTTGCGACTCGCGTGCGGCCTGGGCGTGAATGAGATCGCCGGCGCATTGCTTTCGACTCCGCAATCGATCGCACAACGAATCGTTCGCGCCAAACGCGAATTGCGCGAGCTCGCAGTGTCATTCGAATTGCCGTCGCCCAGTGAATTGGCCGAGCGTCGGCTGCCCACGATCCTGCAGGCGATTTATCTGCTGTTCGATGCGGGCTATCTGAGTGTGCATCACGAGCAATGGTCGCGGCCGACCTTGTGTACAGATGCACTGCGACTCTCGCGTTTGCTTGCTGCGCATCCCGCGACTGATGAAGCACAGACTCATGCGCTCGCGGCGCTCCTGCATTTCTCGGCCGCTCGATTGCCTGCACGCATGAGCGATGAGGGTAAGCCGGTGCCATTGGCGCAGCAGGATCGATCCAAATGGGATCGCGCGCTGATCGAGCTGGGATTCCGACATTTCGATGCATCGATCGGCGGCACGAGCATCTCGCGCTATCACATTGAAGCGGCGATCGCGGCGACGCACGCGCGTGCCACTTCGTTCGAAGAGACGGACTGGATGCAAATCCTCGCGCACTACGATGCGCTCGATGAATTCTTTCCGAGTCCGGTCGTGAGCCTGAACAGAATCATCGCACTGCGATATGCGCGCGGTGCGCACGTTGCGATGGATGAATTCGTCGGCACGGATTCGTTACGTACGTTGCAGGAATCGCTGCTCTATCAGGCAACGCTCGGCGAACTTCACGCTGCGTTAGGCAACGATCCAGCCGCTGCTCATGCGTATCTCACCGCCGCTGATCTTGCCGGCAACGATGAGCTTGCAGAGTTGTTTCGGCAGCGAGCGCGCAACTGCTCAAAACCTTGACGTTCGCAACCTTGTTTCCATGTGCAGCGTCCAAAGACTCTACCGGTCGACGGAGTTGGCGTATGCGGTTGCTTTCATGTCTTCTCTTGTTCAGCGCGACGCAAGTTCTCGCGGATTCCTCAGCATTCAGGTTCGATGCCTCGCGGGTGCCAGTCGGCCAAGTGTTTCACTATGTGAAGTCCAATCTGGACGGCTCGCATGAGGGCCAGATCAGTGTCTACATGCTCGATCAGTCGCAAGTGGAATCGCTGAAGTGGGATCCGGGTGCGCAGAGCGCGACGCTTGTGACTGCAGCGATGGACTGGACCCGGTTTTCGGTCAGACGGTTCGAGGCATATCAACTCAGCTCGGGTTCGCCACCGAAATTGCGGGCGACGCTCGAGGCGAGTCCAGACGGGTCGCAGCTACGAGCTTCATTCAAGGAAGCACCGGTGCAGATCAGTCACTGGCCTTGGCACAGCTACGATTTCGACTTCACCAGCCTCAATCTCTCGATTCCGCATTGGCGCAACACTCGCGGAACGATGACCTTCTGGCGCACGGACTACATCTACAGCGAGCCGGCGGATTTTCGTGAAGTCGGTGCGATCGAGCTCAAGTACGAAAGGACAGAAGAACATCGAGGTCAGCGTGCCAATCGATATTCGATTGGCGGCCAAGGACTCGATGCGCAGTACGGAACCTGGTGGAGCGATGCGAATTCGGGGCTGCTGATTGAATATGAGCTGCCGATTGCGGATGAGCCTGGCTATGAAAACGTGCGCCTGCGATTGCGCGCGAGCGAGCGCATGTCGCCGTCCCAATGGGACGAATTCAAGCGCGCTGCAGTGAATGGAAAGCCAGCCAGCGACGCCCACTAAAAGGGTGATCACTCGTCGGGACCGAGTGCATCCAGCATCCGTTTCAGCGCGAAGTGTCGATAGCTGTCGAGGATCAGAGCTTCGACCTGACCCCAGTTGGGCTTCGTCGGAAGCTTGAACGAGATCCAGCCGTTGTGGCCCATGTACGCAGGAATCTTGAAGCGTTCATCAGCAGTGAAGAGCCTCTGACGCTCGACGCCGACCCACACGAGAATGGCGACGTGATCGCTTTCGGCAGACAGCCACGCGAATGTTTTCTTGCCTGCACGCCAGATCGGCATGCCGAACGCATTCGACTCTGAGGATTCCGGCAATCGCAGACACCGCTTGCGCATCTCTTTGAGCGCGGCCTGGGCGCGCTTGGACTTGAGCGGGTCAATGTCTTCAGGCTTGGGTTTGACGGTCGGCGGCTTGATGGTGATCGTGTTCCCGATCTGACGAGTCAGCGCGGGCGGCGCGACCTTTTCGTACGCCTCGCGCACCAGTTTCGCGACGCGCGACCATGCAATGCCTTTGTCCAGGTTCACGCCCAGCCAGCCGCGAGGACCCACATAAGGCGGCACGAAGAAGTGTTTCGGCTCCTGCTTCACGTAGAGCGCTTGAGCACCGGCAGGCGCGTTGAGCCACAGTGAGATCCGGCCGTCGCCATGATGATTCACGCTGTAGGTTGCGAAGGTCTTGCCGCGGACCCGGAAGTTGGGCGATCCATGCGAGACGAATTCTTCCGCCTCGGGTAACCAGAGACAGACTTCTCTCACTGCTTGGTCGATGGTTTTGGCCACGCTGTGAGGCTAGTCATCGCCGGCCGCCTTCGCAACTCAACGTTGAGCTCCGGTAGACTCGCCGCACTCAACAGGACTGCAACGATGAACGAAGAGTCAATTGAACGGCTTGAGCTGAAGCTCGCGTTTCTGGAACGCGCAAACCAGGAGCTGAGCGATGTGGTCTATCGCCAGCAGCAACAGATCGACGCATTGCGCCTGCAGGTCCAGGGACTGATGGGTCAGCTGGAATCTCTGCGCGAGGAGCCGACCAAATACTCGGCCGAGCAGGAACGCCCGCCGCACTATTGAGTGCCTGATGAGGCGCGGACTTCAGGTTGAGCGGATCGCCTGTCCAGAGTTGTGGGGTTCGATTTCAAATTGTGGGTTCGACTTCAGTCGAACGCGTCCGTCAGGCTAAAGCCTGACCCACAAAATGAAAGGGCGGCAACCGTTGCGCAGTTGCCGCCGCTTCATTGTTCAAAGACTTCCTGAGATCGATCGTTAGCCCTTTCTGCGCTTCTCGACTTTCTCCACCACCTTCGATCGCAAGGTGAGATCGGTCGTCATCAGATCGGCGATGCGATTGAATTCCTCGACTTCGAGTCCTTCGCGTTTCACCGCTTCGACCATCTTCTGTTCGGCACTCGCTTTGACCTGAGTCGCCGCCTGCTCATCCTTTGCAGTGCTCAGTTCTTGAGTCGCCTCTGCCTGGATGTTCTGTACTGCAACAAAGGCGGCTGCGAACTGATCTACTTTCTGATCTTCAATGACGGGCGTTTGGGTTTCGGGCGAGGGCATTGCCTGAGTTGGACCCATCGCTTCCTCGGGTGGTGCAGTGGATTCGGCTTCGCTCTGCGCCAACAGTGTCATCGGCGCCGCTGCCAGCAGGCCGCTCGCAATGAATGCCAAGCGTGTGCGTGCGGTCGTTTTCATAGTGAGATCTCCCATGGTCGATTGAGCAGCGAATACACACTGCCAATCCATCAGCGCTACGAGAGTTCCGATCAACAATCAATGCGCGTGCAACGTGGACGATTCGTCCACGCCTTTGCGCTGACGTCGCATCTGAGCGACGCACGCAGATTTTTGCCAGCACACGAATCTTCCGGCGCGAGTGGCCGGCGTTGCGTTCGCGAATCGTTAGACGCGAACAGGACGAACCATCGTGTTGAGCAGATGCTCCAGCACGAGTTGCGGATCAGCACAGCGGCCGGAGTGAACGGGAGATGTCTGGATGATGGTGCTGCGAGGCGCGACCAGCCAGTGAAAGCGTTCGCGCTGCGTAAGAGCACCAATCGGACCTGCATGCGTGCCGCCCTGACAGATCTTGATGATGCTCATGAGATTCAGGCGAATGGATTCCAGATCCGAATTCGGATCGAGTGCGAGCAGTCGTGCGGCATCGAGTTCGATGCGTGCCTCGAGAAAGTCCCGTGTCTGACACGAGACGATCACGCCGGCATTGACGAACTCACCGCGATCGACGCGTGGCACGACGCGCACGATGGCGTAGTCATACGCGCATTGCACGGAGAGCCTCCTCGACGAATGCCTGTGAACCTTGCAGCCGGCGCGTCAGATATTCCACATACGCAGCTCGATGAGCTTCTGAAGTGTCAAAGGGTGAGTGATCCTGCAACCAGCTATCGGGCACGCGCGCCACAATCTCTCGAATCAGTTCGGCCGAGATTTTCGCAGTAAGCTCGGGAGCCACATGCTTGAGCTGCGTGGCATAGGGAAGTAACACATGATCTTTGATCAGCGCAAAGCGATCCTGGCTGCGCTCCAGATAGTTGTCCCACGAATGATGAAAGTAGAGCGCGGCCCCATGGTCGATAAGCCACATGCGTCGGTGCCACATCAGCATGTTGGTGTTGCGAGCCGTTCGATCCACATTCGTCACGAACGCATCGAACCAGACGATTCGCGATGCGAGCGAGGCATCCGGCTGAGTGACCACTGGATCAAACATCACAGAGCCCGGGAGATAGTCGAGCGCGACATTCAAACCTGCGCTCGCCTGAATCAATGCCTGGATCTCAGGATCCGGCTCGGTCCGCGACAGTGCTGGATCGAGCTCCATGAATACGATTTCTGGCACTGGCAATTCGAGCGCGCGCGCAAGCTCTCCAGCGATGAGCTCCGCGATCAACACCTTCGGTCCCTGACCGGCACCGCGGAACTTGAGCACGTACATGCCTTCGTCACTGGCTTCGACAATCGCAGGCAACGAGCCACCTTCACGCAGGGGCGTGACGTAGCGGGTCGCGTTCAAGGTACGGATTGGAGTCACGAAGACATCGGCAGCAAACGATCTGGATGCCGCACTTTACACGCCGCGACTCACCGCGGCTTCATTCCGCGATTCTCGCCCCGTCCACTCTGAATCGCAGCGCCTGCAATTGCTCGGCCGAAAGACTGTCGAGCCCGGTCGATGCGGCGATTTGTCCGCCGGGTTGAAGCACTGCATTGATGACCACGGGATTGCCATGCTGGAGGATTCGACCTGCAGCGTCGATGAGCACGGGGGTGACCTGAATGCCGTTCAATGGCACCGGCGAGCGGTTCTGCACCACGACGAGGACTCGACCCTGGGCGTCGAGTTGACCCGCAGCCGCAACGTAGTTGCCTGCGTTTTGTGGCAGATCCATTTTCATGTACTCCGCCGCAGCAGCTCTTCCGATTTCGCTGTCACTCGATGCAGCAGCCTGATAGAGCTGTCGCGCCTTCGCGGTATCACCGCGATCGCGTGCAATGTTTGCGAGATAGTACGCAGCGGGTGCGGTGGGTAGGAGCTGCGCGCTCTTGGTCAGCCACTCTTCTGCTTTGGCCTTGTCACCGAGCTGCATCTGAGCCACGCCGGCGCCGAGATAAGAGCCGAAGTAGTTTGGATTGAGCGCCATCGCCTTCTCGTAATGCGGGATGGCTTCTTTCGGCTGTTTCTCTGCAAGTGCCAGTTCGCCCAGCAACTCCTGAAAGCGACCTTCTTTCGGAATGGACTTTACGGCCTCATCAGCGAGCGCTTTGGCAGTAGAGAAATCCTTTTTGCGAGCGGCGGCGACAGCCTGATCGTATTTGTCGTAGGCAGGTTTCATCTGGCGCAATCCCTTGACCGCGGCTTGATATCGATCTGTACCCAGATCGCCGCCGCGCCCCACTTCGGAAGCCGCTTGCTTATTAAGCTCGACTCGCTCAGCCGAGGGTGGATGCGAGGCGAAAAGTCCTTCCATCCAGCTCTGGTGTTTCGCTCCGCCCTCTTCCGCAAGTCGCACGAACGTTTCCTGCAACGTCACCGCGCCCCAGGGATCGTAGCCGGCGAGCTTCATGTACTTGATCCCGTAGTGGTCGCTCTCGAGTTCCTGGTCGCGGCCGTACTTCATCTGAATCATTTGCGCGCCCACGCCCGCGCCTTGAATCAAGACGCCAGCCACACTGCTATCCACGCCGCCAACCGCGGCGCCGATCTGCGCAGCAGCAAGACCCGCTTGCATCAACGTGCCTCGTTCCTGCGCCTTGGCACCATGCCGCGCAGCGGCATGCACGATCTCGTGTCCCAGGACGGCCGCAAGCTCTGCTTCATTCTGCAGTTCTGTCAGTAGTCCGCGATTGACCGCAATCTTCCCACCCGGCAAAGCCCAGGCATTCGGCACCGAATTGTTAAGCACGACAAACTCGTAGGGAAGTTTGCGATCGGCCACGGACGCGAGCTTCTGCCCGATGCCGCTGACGTAGTCAGTGAGTTCGGGTAGTACTGTCAGGTCGCCCCCTTCACTCTGGCGCGTGGGCGAATAGTTGTGAGCCCCGATCTGCAACTCCTGGGCTTCGGAGACGAACTGAATTTCTTTTTTGCCCGTCACTGGGTTCACTCCGCAGCCACTCAAGGCGAACGAAGTGATCAGGGCAAGACTGATTAACAAGCGCATGAATAAACTCCCCGGGCAATGGGCAAGCCACACTGCGCCGTGCCACGATGATCCCTGTAAAGTGCCGGCACCCGCGAAGTCGCGGGTGACTAAGAGATGTACAAGAGGCGGCGAAGGTTTCGTCGCACACCGGCCGGGATTGCCAAAATCAGAGAATCAGCTCGGAGAGACGTCTTGACGGGAACGCCGGAAGCAGGCGACACGAGGATCGGGTCGCGATGGCGCGTCGCATTGCAGCGATACGGTTCGAGTTTGGCGGTGCTGCTGGTCGGTTTGGCAGTGACCTGGATTGCCGGTTATCTGCAGTATCGCGCACGCACGAGTGAGGCCCGCGAACAGTTCAGTGCCTGGTCCGAGGACCGTCAGCGGCGCCTGACTCGCGCGATCGACTCTCATATAGAAGTGCTGTACGGACTGCGCGCTCTGTTCGACAGCAGCGAGTATGTGAGCCCGGAGGAATTCGATCGCTATGCACAGGATGCTGTCCAGCGTCATAGGCATCTGCGCTCGGTGGGTTTTCTGCGTCACATCACCGATGCGGAACGTGCGGAGTTCGAGGCGTATTACTCCCAACTGTTCGGCATTCATTTCTCGATCGTCGATCCCGGCCCGAACGGCACGTTCGTGCCTGCTCCGAAGCGCGCGTACTACGTGCCGCTGGTCTATACGCAACGTCGCGACACCTTGCCGCAAGGCATCGACGCGCTGGCCAATCCATTGATGCCGCCCGTTATCGAAGCGTTGCGTCGGGAGCCGTCAGCTCGAGCCGTAATCGCTGAAGGGTCTCCCACCGACGGTATGCAGCGGCGCTTCGTGCATATCTATCTGCCGGTGTACCAGCATCATGTCTCGAAGGAGCCAGCGGCTCAGCAGGAGCCTTATGGCTACGTGAGACTGCGAATGGTGCTCGATGACATCATCGCGGATACGGCAGACGAGGCGCTTGCTGCCGGTATCGAGCAGACGTTGATTGTGCCTCCATCAAACACGCCGTTGGCGACTGAGGGCACCGTACGTCAGACCTCTGCGCTCGATTCGCAGCTGATGTGGAGAGGCAGCATCGTCCTTGCCGATCGCAATTTGATTTTGCAGTTACGTGCGACGCGGGATTACAAAGACCATGCTCATCTGGTTTCCATCTGGCCGCTGTTGATTGCCGGGTTGACGCTCACTCTGCTGGGTACCGCGACGGCGTATTTTCTGGCTCGTAGCCGACTGCGCCTGGCACAGCTCGCGGACAGCTTGCTGGTCGAGGTGCGTGAGCGAAAGCTCAGCGAGCAGCGCACTGCTCAAAGTGAGACGCGCTATGGGGTGCTGATCGAGAACAGTCCCGACGGCATCCTGCTGTATCGGCAGCTGCGCGTGGTGTTTGCAAATCGCGCAGCCGTTGAGCTGTTCCGCGCCGGATCGGTTCAGGACCTTTTGGGGCGCGACATTCTCGAACTCGTACATCCGGAATTCCACGAGAGGGTGCGTCAACGCATCGAGCGCATGCGTCTCGATAACCTGCCGTTACCACCCATCGAGCAGCGTCTGTACAGGCTCGATGGCAGTAGTGTCGATGTCGAAGTGCGCACCGTGCCTTTCATGAGCGATGGCGAGCAGTTGTTGCAGATTGCGGTTCGCGATATCACTGAGCGACGCCGCGCCGAACGTGAGCGAGCGGGGCTCGAAACAGCGTTGCGTCAATCGCAACGGCTCGAGTCCATCGGCACGCTCACCGGCGGTATCGCGCATGACTTCAACAATATCCTGAGCTCGATCGTCGGCAACATTCAGCTCGTATTGGCAGATCTGCCCAGCTCGCATCCCGCACGTCAGAGCGCGCATGAAATTCGCAAGGCGACGAACCGGGCGCGTGATCTGGTGAAACGACTGATGACATTCAGCCGCGAACAGGAAGCGCCGCAGACGCCGATTGAAGTTGCGCCACTCGTGGAGGAAGTACAGCAATTACTTCGTCCTGCGTTGCCGGCAGGAGTCGTGCTGCAAACGACCATTCCTGACGATACGCCGCCAGTGATCGCGGATGCCACGCAGCTGCATCAGGTGCTGGTCAATTTGTGTACGAACGCATGGCAGGCGATGAGCTCAGGTCAGGGACGAATCGAACTCATCGTGTCCACGGTCAGTGCCGAAGAGGCGCGCGCAAAATCGAAGGCGACTCTCGAAGGCGCTCAGCGATATGTGTGCTTCGAGGTTCGTGACGATGGAGAGGGCATTCCAGTAGAGATCGTCGATCGGATCTTCGAGCCTTTCTTTACGACCAAAGGTGCGGGCGAAGGCAGCGGCCTGGGCCTCGCTGTAGTGCACGGCATCGTGCACAGTCATAAAGGGGCGATCACGACCAGCAGTCGTGTCGGAGTCGGAACCACCTTTCAGGTCTATCTGCCCGCAAGCGAAGTACCGGTTCAGCCCGCGATTGAAATCGTGCAGACTCCTGCAAAGGGCGAGAACCAGCATGTGCTTTATGTCGATGATGAAGAGCCGTTGGTTTTTCTGGTAACGCGTGTGCTCGAACGCAGCGGCTATCTGTGTACGGGCACGATGGATGCGAAGGAGGCGATTGAGCTGGTTCGGCGTCAGCCCGATCGTTTCGATCTGGTGTTGAGCGACATGAACATGCCAGGCATGAGCGGGCTGGATGTGGCGCGCGAGATTCTCACCGTGCGACCGGATCTGCCCGTAGTAATCACGACCGGATACATCCGAGCCACGGATCTCGCTGCAGCCCGAGCCTTAGGCGTGCGTGATCTGATCCTGAAGCCCGACACCATCGAAGAGCTGCCACTGATCGTGAATCGCTATCTCGATCGATCTACACGCGTAGCCTAATTCAACATGGAGATACTGATCGACTTCGCGCGCGTGCGTCGTTTGCTCGCGCAGGAATATCAGCAGGCCCGCACGGAAATTGGCGAGGTGGGGCCGATTGCTGCTTACGAACGATCACAGCAGCGACAGGACGAGCGCCTGGCATCCGCGCCGGATGCAAATACTCTCGCGTGCAAAGCAGGTTGTTCCTGGTGCTGCCACTTCACCATCGATCTGCGGCCTGTCGAAGTGTTCCGCATTCTTGAACATGTCGAGCGCACGTTCGATGCCGCAGCTCAGGAGCGACTGCGCGCGCGGCTCGCGATCAACCGCGAGATCACTGCGCCGCTCGATGAGATGCAGCGCATGCAACAGAATGTCGAATGCGCCTTCCTCGATGAAGGCAGGTGCACTATCTATGCAGCTCGTCCGCAGACGTGTCGCAACTATCACGCGACCAACGCAGCGGGCTGCCAGAAATCTTTCGAAGAGCCAGAGAATCTCGAAATCGATCCGGATTTCGCGCCCCTGGTCTATCAGATTGGCGGAGCGCACGTAGAAGCGTTTGCCAAAGCGATGCGCGATGAGGGATACGATGTCGATGCTTACGAGATGAATGTGGCATTGAGCGCCGCACTTGAGCAGCCGGATGCGAAGTCACGCTTCGCCGCGGGTCAAAAGCCATTTACGAGTATCGAAGGCGACGAAGTGCCGGATGAATTTTCAGAGCAGGACGACTGAGCTCTGTCACAAACGAAATCCGAATGCAAAACGGCGACCCTATCAACAGGTCGCCGTTTCGCAGTGAAAGCCGAATAGTTGATCTCTGGGTTAATCGCGAGCGTACCGGTCGCTGCGATTGATCTCACGCTCGATGTCGAGATACGTGCTCGTCACAGAGTCGAAGTCGCGAATCGTGTCGTGGTCATGCGATTTCTCGACTGCATCGCGCAGCG
>JBJMWN010000179.1:0-12870 GCA_045810085.1 Povalibacter sp.
ATTGATGCTGGCGAATCAGTCCACGCGTGTCTTTACCGTATGAGCCGGCCTCAGAACGAAAGCACGGCGTGTGAGCAACAAAGCGCAGCGGCAGATCGGCTGCTTCGACGATCGTGTCACGGACGAGATTGGTCACGGGCACTTCAGCCGTTGGAATCAGATACAGCTTCTGCTCGCCTTGCACCGCGAATAAATCAGCTTCGAACTTGGGCAGTTGACCCGTACCCGTCATCGACTGAGCATTGACGAGATACGGAACATAAAGCTCGCGATAGCCGTGTTCGCCCGTGTGCAGATCCAGCATGAACTGAATCAGCGCTCGCTGCAGTCGAGCCACACTGCCGCTCAGCACCGAGAATCTCGCCCCCGAAATCTTCACCGCGGCCGCGAAATCGATCTGACGGAGTGATTCACCAATCTCGACGTGATCGCGTGGCTTGAAGTCGAACTTGCGCGGCTCGCCCCAGCGACGCACTTCGAGGTTGGCGCTTTCATCGCGGCCGTCGGGCACGCTTTCGTTGAGCAGATTCGGGATACCCAGAGTGATCTGATCGAGTTCAGCTTGAACTGTCGACAGTTCGCCTTCGGCCTTCGCGAGTTCCTCACCTAGCGTTTCAACCTGCTTGAGCAGCGGCGAAATGTCCTGCCCTTGTGCCTTTGCCTTACCCACTGATTTGGCGTGCACGTTGCGTTCGTTACGCAGCTCATCGACGCGCAACTGCCACTTGCGACGCGTCTCTTCGAGCGCGCTCAGCCGCTCAACGTCGAGCTTGAAGCCACGACGGGCCAGGTTCGCTGCGACGGCAGCAGGATCGGAACGCAGCAGCTTGGGATCGAGCATTGCAGGTCAGTGTGGGAGTAAGTGAGGCCGAGAAGGTATCAGAGCAGCACCGAATTCCAAACCTCGCGAGTCACTGACTCGCACGTTCGGAGGGATCACTTCTGCCGGCGTTTCTCCAACGCTTCGGCGATCTTGATCTCCAGCCCTCGCGGCACGGGACGGTAGTACTGTCGGGCCTCCAGTTCATCTGGAAAGTACTTCTCGCCGGCCGCATACGCTTCCGGCTCGTCGTGCGCGTATCGATAATTCTTGCCGTATCCGAGTTCTTTCATCAGTCGCGTCGGTGCATTGCGCAAGTGCAATGGCACATCGAACGAGCCGCGCTTCGCATCTTCCATGGCTTCACCGAATCCAACGTACACCGCATTGCTCTTGGCGGTACATGCGAGAAAGACGACCGCTTGCGCGATCGCGAGTTCACCCTCGGGGCTGCCGAGCCGCTCGTAAACCTCACAGGCTTCGAGTGCCATCGTTAGCGCTCGAGGATCAGCATTGCCGATGTCCTCGGAGGCCATGCGCAAAACACGTCGCGCGAGATAGCGCGGATCGCAGCCGCCATCGAGCATGCGACACAGCCAGTACAGAGATGCGTCCGGATCCGAGCCTCTCACCGATTTGTGAAGCGCGGAGATCTGATCGTAGAACGCCTCACCTTGTTTATCGAATCGCCTCAAACCACCGGCAGCTACTTCATTCGCGATGGCCTCGGTGAGCAACGCGGGTTCTGTAGCGCCGGCAAGATCGAGGGCAAGCTCAAGCATGTTGAGTGCGCGACGCGCGTCGCCGTCAGCGGCATTCGCCATCACGTCGAAGGCGCGCTCATCGACCTGCACATCAACTTTGAGTTTCGACATTGCGCGGTCGATCACGCCGCGCAAATCAGCCTGCGTGAGCGCCCGAAGCACGTAGACGCGTGCACGTGAGAGCAACGCGTTGTTGAGTTCGAAAGATGGATTCTCCGTAGTCGCGCCGATGAAGACCAGCGTTCCATCTTCGACCCAGGGTAAGAAAGCGTCCTGCTGTGCCTTGTTGAAACGATGGACTTCGTCCAGGAACAGGACCGTTCGTCTTCCCGATTCCTTCCTTGAATTTGCAGCGCGCTCGGCCGCGGCACGAATGTCTTTGACGCCCGCCATCACGGCAGAGAGCGCGATGAAGTCAGCGTTGCAACTGGTCGCAACCAATCGCGCGAGTGTGGTTTTCCCGGTGCCCGGTGGGCCCCACAGAATCATCGAATGAAGGTGACCGCCTTCGAGCATCCGACGCAGTGGTTTGCCGGGACCCAGCAGATGCGATTGCCCGACGTAATCCTCGAGCGAGCTCGGCCGCAGACGATCCGCGAGCGGCCGCGCATCCGAATCACTCAGATCTTGCGGGCTCACGCAGGCCTGTCCACGAATCGATCCACTGTGCCCAACGGCCGAGGCCCGCGAGCGATAACACCAGGCCAATGACGATGCCGATGCTGTTCGCCACCACGTCCAGCGGATCCGCATTACGTCCGAGATGCATGGCTCCCTGAGCAAATTCGATCGCGATGCCCATACAGAGCAATGCCACTGCGATCTTCCAATAGCTCGATCGCGAATAGAGCCCCGCGAAGTACGAGGTGAGCACGGCATAGCAGATGAAGTGCTCGTACTTGTCGCCTACATGCGTGTTCGGAAGATCCTGACCCGGCAACAGGCAGACCACGATCGCTGTAATTACCAATGCCCAGCCAGTGGCGAGCCAGGCTTTTCCATGTCTCACAGGCAGCATCAACGCTTCTCGGTCGTAGGGGATTGAGTTTCGCCGATCACATCGGCACCTGCTGGGGGCGTGAATGTGAATCGGGCAGCATCGAGTGGCGCGTTCTTCTGCACATTGCTGAACTCGAGCGTAGTGATCTGGCCCAGCTTGTCGGCCAGTTGCATGAACTTCAAGGTATCCGCGGTCGCAAATCCCAGACGCACCCATTTGAAATCGGTGTCGCTGCGCTTGGGCTCCATCATCACCCATTGCGCGTTGGCATCACGCGAAGATTCTTTAATCGTGAAGTTATCCGCCAGTTTTCCCTCACCACTGAGCAGCATCGCCGGGGTCGCTGAAATCGAGGTATCGAGGCGTCGCACAGTGACCTGCTCGAGGTCCGCGTCATACAAGTAGACGCGCGAACCGTCGGCTACGATCAGCTGCTCATGCGGCTCACGATAATCCCAGCGAAAGCGATTGGGACGCTGAATCGCGAGCGTGCCACTCGAGCGATCTGTCACCTGACCTTTACTGTCAGTGAGCGTCTGCTGGAACTCCGCCTGCAATGTCTTGAGGTCGGCGATGAATCGCTCGACGCGTTGGGCGCCCTCCTCGTTCGCTGCGGCGAAGGAGACATTGATCACTGAGATCAGCAGGAGCGCGACCAGGCTTCGGCCGACGTTGAAAAAACCAATCATGGATTGCAGCTACTCTTCAGCAGGCGGCGGCGCGAGCACTTCGCGCGAGCCATTGGATTGCAGCGGTCCGACCAGGCCGGCGCTCTCCATCGTTTCGATCATGCGGGCCGCACGGTTGTAACCAATCTTCAGACGACGCTGTACGCCAGAGATCGAGGCCTTACGACTCTCAAGCACAATGCGAACGGCCTGGTCGTACAACGGATCCTGTTCACCGTCCGAGCTTTCGCCCCCTTCACCTTCGCCGCCTTCGCCCGGGAATCCGGGTATCGGCGCACTCGGCCCTTCAAGAATTTCCTGCACGTAGGACGGCGGACCGGATCCCTTGAGCGCGCCTACGACTCGATGCACTTCTGCGTCAGATACGAACGCGCCGTGTACTCGCACCGGAAGTGAAGTTCCGGGTTGCAGGAACAACATATCGCCGTGACCCAGCAATGATTCCGCACCCATCTGATCCAGGATCGTTCGCGAATCCACTTTTGCAGAAACCTGGAACGCGATACGAGTAGGAATGTTCGCTTTGATCAGACCCGTGATGACGTCGACCGATGGGCGCTGCGTCGCGAGAATCAGGTGAATACCAGATGCGCGAGCTTTCTGAGCCAGCCGAGCGATGAGTTCCTCTACCTTTTTGCCAACGATCATCATCATGTCGGCCAACTCATCGACGATGACAACGATGAAAGGCAGAGGCTCGAGCAGCGGAATGTCTTCCGGCTTTCCTTCCGGACCCAGGTGTTTCAACAACAGCGGATCGCGAATTGGCGTCTTCGCTTCCTGCGCCTCTTTGATCTTGCGATTGAAACCCGCGAGATTTCGCACACCCAGCGCGGCCATGAGCTGATAGCGGCGCTCCATTTCGGCCACACACCAACGCAGCGCGTTGGCGGCTTCCTTC
The DNA here is from genome assembly GCA_045810085.1 of Povalibacter sp. Taxonomy (GTDB): domain Bacteria; phylum Pseudomonadota; class Gammaproteobacteria; order Steroidobacterales; family Steroidobacteraceae; genus Steroidobacter. The sequence goes on from JBJMWN010000179.1 coordinate 4,175, forward strand.
ATGTCAGTCACGACGGGTGCGAGCAGATGCGGAATGCCTTCGTACACCGAAAGCTCCAACATCTTCGGATCGATCATGATCAGCCGAACGTGCTCTGCCGTCGATTTGTAGAGCAGCGAGAGCACCATGGCATTGACCGCTGTCGATTTGCCTGAGCCTGTGGTTCCACCCACGAGCAGATGCGGCATACGCGCGAGATCGGCAACCATCGGCGAGCCACCGATGTCTTTGCCCAATACCAAGGCCAGCGGTGAAGTCATGTCATCGTAGGTCTTCGACTTGATGATCTCCCCGAGCGTCACGATCTCGCGCTTCTCATTCGGGATTTCGAGACCCATCGTCGATTTGCCAGGAATGATCTCGACCACGCGAACACTGATTGCGGAAAGCGCACGCGCCAGATCCTTTGCCAGATTCGTGATCTGACTCACCTTCACGCCCGGTGCCGGTCGCATCTCGAAACGTGTGATCACGGGGCCCGGATGCACTTCAACCACTTCAGCTTCAATGCCGAAATCACGAAGCTTGAGCTCGACCAGCCGCGACATCGCCTCGAGAGCTTCAGCTGAGTAGCCGGCCGTCTGCGGAGGCGCATCATCCAGGAGCTGCAATGGCGGCAGCTCCTTGGACGTGGGCTTTTCAAACATGGCGACCTGTCGCTCTTTCTCGACGCGCTCGCTCTTTTCGACTTTAGGTACGACAGGCTCGATCTTCGGCGGTGGCCGTGCTGCGACTCGCTTCTGCTCTTCGCGAATCACTTCGGTACGTTCTTTCTTGACCTCGCGCGCTGCCTTGATTTCGCGAGCATCAGTGATCTTGCCTAATGCCCACTCGAAGCCTGCGAGCGTCCATCGACCTGTGCGGTCCATGATCTCGATCCAGGAAACTCCAGCGAACAGCGATACGCCCGCGAGCCAAAGCGCCAGCATCAGAAGCGTTGCGCCGAGAAAGCTCAGGGAATGCTCGAGTCCGCCTGCAGTGAACTCACCGAGCACGCCGCCTGCAGAATTCGGATACGTCTGCGCATCGAAATGCAACGTCGCCAGTCCACAGCTGGTAATCAGCGTGATGATGAAGCCGATGCTCCGGAACGCGAGCGTCGCGCGGGATTGGGAATCTTCCTGACTGCGGTCCTGGTACAGCAACCAACCCGCAAAGCCGATCATGATCGGGAACAGGAATGCTGGACCGCCAAACAGCAGCACCAGTAACCCCGAGAGATGAGCCCCGAACGGACCAATGACGTTCGCGACCGGTCCAGGTTCGCCAGTCGTAGCAAACGACGGATCGTTACGATCGAACGTGACCAGCGCGGCCAGGACAATCAGGGCCAGCGCCCCGAAAACCCACAAAGCGCCCTCGCGCAACGAGCGCACAACGGTAGAGCCCAGCTGCAGGCCGGGACGTGCGCTACGGGAATTGCTGCGTGTGGGTGCTGTGCTCGCCAAGAATGAACTCACAGTGTGACAAGTCAGATCAGAATATACATGCAAATGGTTGATACTTAAGCCGGCATTACCTGATTCTGCGCGATTCACGGCATCAGGTTCTTTGGCTGCGACGCGCAAGCCTCAGGCAGGCACCAGGTAGACGAACGGCGAACGTTCCAATCAAGCGTTAGTTCAAAACCTGCAAACTTTTATCGCGGCAGAGAGAGCCAATCCGAGGCATTGAAGCGGTCTATTTTGCCGCCACCCTGTTGATTACTTACCATTGCTCCATCGCATAGCGATCGAAGTTCAGAGTCCTCGCCAGTCATCGCTCTCGGATGCCTGCTCGAGCCGGAGCAGCGCTCGATCACGCGACTCACGTGAATAGCTTGAGGAAGTTCGAATGCCCGACTTCATCAGCGTCGAGTGCAAGCAGCGGCTGAACGAATCACGGCCTCGGCCAATCTAGAGATCACTTGGAGGTAGATGATACATGAGCACCCCTCGGCACTCCCGACTCGTCATTCTGGGCTCCGGCCCCGCGGGTTACTCGGCAGCCGTATACGCGGCACGAGCCAACCGCAAGCCGCTGCTCATTACGGGTCTGGAGGAAGGTGGCCAGCTCATGACAACCACAGAAGTGGACAACTGGCCGGGTGACCCGCATGGCCTTACCGGACCTGGGCTCATGGAGCGCATGCGCAAACACGCGGAGCGCTTCAACACAGAGGTCCTGAACGATCACATCAATCGCGTCGATCTCTCGCGGCGGCCCTTTCAGCTCGAAGGCGATCGCGGCATTTACACGTGCGATGCGTTGATCATCGCGACCGGTGCGACAGCCAAATATCTGGGATTGCCTTCAGAGGAAACCTTCCGCGGTCGTGGTGTGTCGGCCTGCGCAACCTGCGACGGTTTCTTTTTCAAGAATCAGAAAGTCGCTGTGGTCGGTGGTGGCAACACCGCAGTTGAGGAAGCGCTGTATCTTTCGAACATCGCCTCGCACGTCACACTCGTGCATCGCCGCGACTCTCTGCGTTCGGAGAAGATTCTTCAGGACCATCTGTTCGAGCGTGAACGTGCGGGCAAGGTGAAGATCCTTTGGAATCACGCGGTGGATGAAGTGCTGGGTGATGACAGTGGCGTGAACGGTCTGCGGGTCGTCGGCACTCAAAGCCATCTCAAACATGACCTCGATGTCATGGGTGTTTTCATCGCGGTCGGACATGCTCCGAATACTCAATTGTTCGCCGATCAACTCGAAATGAAGAACGGGTATCTGGTCGTCAAGTCGGGAACGAATGGCAATGCGACGCAGACGAGCATTCCTGGTGTCTTTGCCGCAGGAGACGTGGCCGATCACGTTTACCGACAGGCGATTACATCGGCAGGCACGGGCTGCATGGCGGCGCTCGACGCTGACAAATTTCTCGATCAACTCGACGCGTCTGGCAAACACTGAGTGGATCGCGACCGCTTATTCACCCTGCGATCGAATAAGTCCCGAGCGAAGCGGAAACCGGCTTCGCTCGTGCGACGTTTATCAGCTCACCCGGATTTCCGCCCTGCTCGCTCATGACAGTTCGCTTCCTGACATCGATCCAACGCGTTCCTGCCGATGCCTGGAATGCGCTGGATGCAGGTGGAAGCCCTTTTCTGCGCCACGAGTTTCTCGCAGCTCTTGAAGCGGAACGTTGCGTCGGCGCCGCGAGTGGCTGGCGACCGCATCATCTGATTCTTGAAAACGAAGCGGGTAAGCTCATTGGTGCTGTTCCGCTCTATCTCAAAGACCATTCCTGGGGCGAGTTCGTCTTCGATTGGAGCTGGGCTCGCGCCTACTCGCAAGCAGGTCTCGATTACTACCCAAAGCTTGTCAGCATGACGCCGTTCACGCCGGCGACCGATCGCAGACTTCTCGTTGAACCCGGAGCTGACGCCCAGTCCATCAGACGCCAGCTCGCCACGGCGCTGCTCGATCACACCAAAGAACGTCGCCTGTCATCAGCGCACGTTCTGTTCGTATCAGACTGCGAGCGTGACGCACTGGATGCGGCTCATTTCATCTGGCGCAAAGACTGCCAATTTCATTGGTATAACCGCGGCTTCAAAACCTTCGAAGATTTCATCGGCACCTTCCGCGCCGAAAAACGTAAGAAGGCACTGCGCGAGCGCCGCAAAGTACGTGAAGGCGGCGTGATCTATCGGACGCTCAGCGGCTCTGATATGACAACCGAGCTGTGGGAACTCGTGTTCGCGTTCTCATCGCGGACCTTCGAGCAGCACGGGCATGAGCACTACCTGAACGCTGGATTCTTTCAGCGGATCTCTACTTCGCTGCCAGAGGTGGTCATGGTGAAGCTCGCCATGCTGAATGAATTACCGATCGCTGCCGCGATCTTTTTTCGCAGCAACGAAACTCTGTACGGCCGTTACTGGGGCGCTGCCGCGAACTTCGACAGCCTGCATTTCGAGACCTGCTACTACCAGGGCATTGATTACTGCATCGAGCAAGGATTGCAGAAGTTCGAGCCAGGTACGCAGGGCGAACACAAGATCGCGCGAGGCTTCGAACCGACGCAGACCTGGTCAGCGCACTGGATTTCGGATCCACGCTTTCGCCGCGCGATCGACAGCTATCTGGATCAGGAACGTGATGCGATCGATCAATATTCGGCAAGTGTTCGCGAGCACGTTCCGTTCAGACAGTCAGAAGAACGCTAGCGTCGGCGGCGCCCGCACAAAGTTCGATGAGAATGCGCCTCCTGTGCAACACTCCAGTCTCAAATGACTTCGAGCGGAGTTCATCGTGAGAGGCTCCATCGTATGGCTTTCAGAACGCGATTCTCCGGACGCATTTCCGCCCGTCGACCGCGCCTTACGTGAACCCGATGGATTGCTCGCGGCAGGCGGTGACTTGTCGCCAGCGCGGCTGATCGCTGCCTATCAACGCGGGATCTTTCCCTGGTATTCGCAAGGCCAGCCCATCTTGTGGTGGTGTCCGGACCCACGGGCGGTGCTTTTTCCACATGAATTCGTGACCTCGCGCAGTCTCGCGAAGACCATCCGTAACCGAGGTTTTGAGACACGTATCGATTCGGCCTTCATTGAGGTGATTCGCCATTGCGGCAGCGGCGAGGTACGTCCCGGAGGCACCTGGCTGTCGCCGGAAATGCAGGCCGCCTACGCGTCCATGAATTCTTTGGGCTACGCGCATTCTGTGGAGACCTGGCATGAAGGACAGCTCGTCGGCGGTCTCTACGGCGTTGCTATCGGTCGCGTCTTCTTCGGCGAATCCATGTTCAGCCTGGAACGGGATGCATCGAAAGTTGCGCTGCGTCGTCTGTGCGATGAATTGGTTGCCCGTGATTTCCACATGATCGATTGCCAGATGGCGACCCCGCATCTGCTCAGTCTCGGCGCGCAACTGATCCCTCGCAGCCAGTTCATACGCCAACTCACTGAACATTCAGCACGCGATGATTCGCCAGGTCCTTGGGCTCAGAGGTCCAGTATTTAGCGCATCGGACGCGCGCCAGCGGGACTGGCGTTGGTCTGACGCAACGTAGATGCAATGTCCACAGTGCGTTATCAGGCACGGAGCCACACGCCGCGCGGCACGATCTGTGGCTTCATTGCAATAGGGTCCACCTTTATGCACAATTCGCGCGCTTCCGGGCCTGCCCCGGGTAATCTCACAGAGAGTGCATGGCGAAAGAGGATGCAATTCAGATGGAAGGACGTGTCGTCGACACGCTTCCTAATACGACGTTCCGCGTCCAGCTTACGAACGGTCACACTGTGACCGCGCACATCTCCGGCAAAATGCGTAAGAACTACATTCGCATTCTGACGGGCGACCAGGTGACCGTGGAGTTGACGCCGTACGACCTGACCAAGGGACGAATTATTTATCGCGGCCGATAATCGGCTGGCGAAGGTGAAATAAAAAAGGCCGGCATTGCCGGCCTTTTTGTTTTGAGCGATCGACTCCGATCAGCTTCCTTCGAGCAACGGCTGCTCAGTGTCAGCACGTACTTCGATCTTCAGCGTGTCGTCGGCGCCCAGTGAGACGAACGCATGACCACCGCCACTGAGCTTCCCGAACAGGAGTTCTTCGGCGAGCGGCCGCTTGATGCCGTCCTGGATCACTCGCGCCATCGGACGTGCTCCCATCTTCGGGTCATAGCCCTTGCGCGTCAGCCATTCACGAGCTGCATCGTCGACATGCAACTGCACACCTTTCTGCTCCAGCTGCGCTTCGACTTCCACGAGCAACTTATCGACGACGCGCTGGATCGTGCGCGGATCGAGACTGTTGAACTGGATGATCGCATCGAGACGATTGCGGAACTCAGGCGAGAACAGCCGTCGAATGGCCTCCATTCCATCGGAGGCGTGATCCTGCTGGGTGAAACCGATTGAAGGCCGATTCATCTCGAACGCACCCGCATTGGTCGTCATGACGATGATCACGTGACGGAAGTCCGCCTTGCGTCCGTTGTTGTCAGTGAGCGTGCCATGGTCCATCACCTGCAGCAGCAAGTTGAAGACGTCCGGATGAGCCTTCTCCACCTCATCGAGCAACAACACTGAATGTGGATGCTTGTTGATTGCTTCGGTGAGCAGGCCGCCCTGATCAAATCCGACGTATCCCGGAGGCGCGCCGATCAATCTCGAAACCGTGTGCCGCTCCATGTATTCCGACATGTCGAAGCGAATCAGCTCGACGCCTAACGCAATCGCCAACTGCCGTGTCACTTCGGTCTTACCGACACCGGTCGGACCTGCGAACAGGAACGAGCCGACGGGTTTGCGCTGATCACCCAGACCAGAACGCGACATCTTGATCGAGGATGCGAGCGTTTCCACTGCGCTGTCCTGACCGTAGATCACCAGCTTCAGATTACGCTCCAGATTCTTCAGCACGTCACGATCTGTCTTCGAAACGTTCTTCGCCGGAATCCGGGCGATACGCGCAACCACGTCTTCAATCATTGAAGTCGTGACCGTCGTCTCGCGCTCAGCCTCAGGCCTCAGCCGGAGACGCGCACCGGCCTCGTCGATCACATCGATCGCTTTGTCCGGCAACTGACGATCGTTGATGTGACGTGCAGCGAGCTCAGCAGCCGCGGACAGCGCATCGTCGGCGTACTTGATGCCGTGATGCTCTTCGAAACGCGAACGCAGACCGCGCAGGATCTCAACCGTCTCGGGAACTGTGGGCTCCACGATGTCTATTTTCTGGAAGCGACGCGCGAGCGCGTGATCCTTCTCGAAGATGCCCCGATATTCGGCATAGGTGGTCGAGCCGATGCAGCGCAACTCGCCATTGGCCAGAGCTGGCTTGATCAGATTCGACGCATCCATCACACCGCCCGAAGCGGCGCCCGCTCCGATCACCGTGTGAATTTCGTCTATGAACAGAATCGAGCCCGGCGTTTTCTTCAGCTCGGTCAGCACGCTCTTCAGCCGCTTCTCGAAGTCGCCGCGATATTTGGTACCCGCGATCAGCGCGCCCATGTCCAACGAGAACACGGCGCTGTCCGCAAGCACATCGGGCACGTTGCCTTCAACGATCATTCGAGCGAGGCCTTCGACAATGGCTGTCTTGCCCACACCCGCTTCACCGACGTACAACGGATTGTTCTTACGTCGCCGACAGAGAATTTCGACCGTTCGTTCGATCTCGACCCGCCGACCGATCAGGGGATCGATGCGGCCTTCCGTCGCGAGCTTGTTCAGGTTTGTCGTGTATTTCTCGAGCGCGGTACCGCCTTCGCCGTCACGCTCCGTTTCAGTCGAGGCCACTGACTCGTCCTTCTCAGGACGATCCTCGGCGATCTTCGACAGACCATGAGCGATGTAGTTGACGACATCGAGTCGGGCCACGTCCTGCATCGAAAGCAGATAGGCCGCGTGGGAATGTTTTTCGCTGAAGATCGCCACGAGCACATTCGCCGTAGTGACTTCCTTCTTGCCACTCGACTGGACATGGAAAACGGCGCGCTGCAGCACTCGCTGAAAGCCAAGCGTAGGCTGCACTTCGCGATCATCGTCGTCCTTCAGGCGCGGTGTTGTCTGGTCGATGAAATCCTTGAGGTCCTTGCGTAGCCGTACAACGTCGGCGCCGCAGGCTCTCAGGATCTCTCGAACCTTCGGGGTGTCTACAATGGCCAGCAGAAGGTGTTCGACCGTCATGAATTCATGACGCGCCTCGCGGGCCGACTGGAATGCCTCGTTGAGGCAGATTTCAAGTTCACTGCTTAACACGTGCGGGTCTCAGTTCTCTTCCATCGTGCACAGAAGTGGATGTTGATGTTGCTGGGAGTACGTCGTGACCTGTGCGACCTTGGTCTCGGCGATCTCGAAGGTGAATACTCCGCATACTCCTTTGCCGCGTGTGTGCACTTCGAGCATGACGCGGGTTGCGGTCGTGCGATCCATGCCGAAGATGCGCTCGAGTACGTCCACCACGAATTCCATCGGGGTGTAATCGTCGTTGAGCAAGATGACACGGAAGAGCGGTGGTCGCTTGAGACGAGGCTCGGCCTCTTCGGTGACCAAACCGCGTTCATGCTGTGTGCGCTCTTCCGCCATCCGAATTTCGCGAAGCGATAACCGACATCTGTTGCGATCCTTTATAGGGGGGAACGAACGACATTACAAGGCAGCATCCCACGCAATAAGTGTCGGTCTATCAAGGCGAATCAGCGCATCTGCGGCCAGTCATCGAACTCGGTATGGAGTGCGCATTTGGTGCCATCGCAATACGCTTGGAGTCGCCGTCTGGTTCGAACTATCGTGCATGGAAATCCTGTCTGCCCACCGCGACGCATCACAGGGTCTCTTCCACACTTTTGGAGCTTTCTTCCCTGGCTGCTGTCTTGATGATTGGCAAATCGCCGTGCCCACGCGCATCAAGCGCTCACCTGGCGCCAGATGGAAACACTTTGAGATGACTTTTCATCAAGCGGAACAATCTCTTGTGACAGCATGGCGCGTGTCCGTATGATGACGCGCTTCATGAACCGGGTCTGCATCTAACCGGCCTAATAGAACGACGACACAACGAATGCCGTTTTCACCGAGTCTGCGCGCACTGGAAAACTTCACGCCACAGCAATGGCTGGATCGCGCCTCGCGTACCGTTCCTCAAGCTCTGACGATCGTGCTCGTGGTTGCAATCGCCTGGCAACTCGTACAACTGACGTGGCTCATCGTTGGACGTAAACAAGAGTCCACACCCCTGCCCGTCACCGAACCTCT
>JBJMWN010000180.1:0-7185 GCA_045810085.1 Povalibacter sp.
GATGATTGCGAAGATGAGACTCGAAGCGAGGAAGAGTCTGCCATTGATCTGCCAACTGAGCGCAGGACCTGGCAGATGCGCTCAGCGCTTCATCGTGCTCACAGCAAGACCAACTGCCGATCGGTTCCCGGCGCGAAGCTCGTGTCCGCGAGCGAGCGCCCGTTTGGCGTGCCCCTTGACGCACGCCAAACGGTTGAATCAGAACCTGATCGCCTTCACGCGCTCATGATTCAGAGCGCGGCTGTGTCAGATGAGAAGCATTTGAGGTGCAATGCACCTTCACGCATGCTTGTCGGGTCGAGTCGCCTGCGGCTGAACCGACCACGACGCCGGTTCATCATCCTTGTCGGCCTCGCCTTCTTCGAAGCTCTTGTGAATCTTGCCCGGCCTGTGATGCGCCGGTGCGTAGATCGCATAAATCTGCAGCGGCTCGTCGCCGATATTCGTGACGTTATGCCACGTTCCCGCGGGCACCAGGATGCACCAGCCGTCCGATACTTCTTTGTCGAAGGTGAGTTGATCCTTGCTCGGACCCATCTGCACTCGGCCCCGGCCTCCATCGAGCCGCAGGAATTGATCTGTATCCGGATGGGCCTCCAGCCCGATATCACCACCGGTGGGAATAGACATGAGCGTGACCTGCAGATACCGGCCGCTCCATGCAACAGTTCGATAGTTCTTGTTCTCGAGCGTTTCCTGTTCGAGATCGAATGATTGTGGCTGCGGGCCGATGTCTTTGATGGTCACGCACGTCTCCTCAAGTTCGAGTACATCTGGGCTCGCCCATGAAGCTCAATGACGAAGTTTGAGCCGAAAATTCATCGAGGCGATCAGAGCAGAGTTCTAGCAACGGCGATTACGCATGGAGAGTTCCGGCGCTCGCCTGAAGCGTGATCTCACGTCTGAGGAGTGACTCTCGCACAAATAGGGCTGCCCCATTCAGTACATCGAAATCGAAACGGAAATGCCGACACGCACGCAAAGGATGGAGGGACGTTTGCCTGGACCTGATCGCGATGCGTCAGATTTTCGAACCCAGACGATGTGATGGAACCGGCGACTGCGCAGTTGAAAACGCAGCCGCCGGCGTTCGGGATCAGGTTCCTGACCACATGAGCCAGCGGACCTGGTTGGGATCGCGGGAATCTCCGACGGTGTTACCCGTTCCCCAGATGCGATCGTTACGCGTGTCGTTGCTGGCATTCGAGGCGTACATCGCTGTGACAAAAATCGTAGTGCCGTTGGGTGGCGAGGATCCGTTCGTGCTGGGTTGAATCTCCCAGGCAGCACGGAACCACGCATCGATGATGGTCCAACCTGAGAGTGCAAGTTGAGTGACACGCGAACCCTCAGTGGTGTTGTCGTAGGTCACTGCGCCGTAGCCCATGAGGGTATGCAGGCCATCGAATGCACCGCGCCAGCGATCAAAAGCATTCCCGACGTTGGTGGTGAAGTGACTGCTCTGCAACGGTCCGCAAGCGGCGACGATCAGCCACTCGAGATCGTTTTGACCCCAATGATCGTTCGGACTTCCCGGCCAGCTGCCCACTTCCGAGTAGCTCAGGAAAGTGTCGTTCGGCACGTTGAGAACCCATCCATCTGAGTTCGCATGCCCGGTGTAGAACACGAAATCCGCCGCGTCGACCCAGGAATCGTCATTACTGTTCCAGTCAGACTCGAACGCTGTCCACTCGCCCCAATTGAAGTTGATGAGCCAGCCTGCGTTGGCCAGGTTGTTGACGAATCCCTGCGCGTTGGCGGGACTTCCGCCGAGTCCCTGACTGGGACCAATCCACGAAGTCCCGGCTTCGAACGGATTCGCGGCCTGCGCGGGCGAAATGAAAAAATTCAGCAGCGAACGATTGGCGCCGAATCTCTCATCGCCATCCAGTGAGCCATCGGTCGGCTTCTGACCATCCTCGCGAGGCACGAGTTGCGGGACTCGCCATTCAGGGCCGTACTTCGTCGCAGCAACGATCGCGAGTCGCAATGGCACCAGATTGCCGTCGACATCCGCTTCGCCGCGCATGACCCAAACGGGCGCGAGTACGCTCTGGCGCTCGAAGGAAGGTGCCGAGTAGTACGCAAGTGAACTCGACAGCTTGGTGACCTTCATCGCACCGAGGGACTTCAGGTATTGGTCTTCAGCATCCTTCTGCGCAATGACATCCGCGTTTGCGACGATGCCCCTGATCGGCCGCCACACGCCGGTATAGCCGATGATCTCGCCCGCATTCCCCAGCGCCACTTTGAAATCCCCACCGCCGCCCACGATGGGCAGCGCTTCCTGCTTGCCCGTTTCGCGCGTGACCGTGACTTGCACCGAGTAGTTGACCTGTACGTCGAGCGAAGTTTTATCGAGCGTATTGCCCGAGTCTGGCGAGACTGCCGTCTCAGCGAAACCCGCGAATTGGGTTGCGACGTATCTGTCGGCTGGCGAGAGTCGAGCGCTCTTCAGAAACTCATCGGCAATTTGCCGCGCCTTATCCTGTGATGGAAGCCGCGGTTTGAGCGCCGCATTCCAAAGCTGTTTGGAGTCGCGCATGAACATGCCGCCACTCGCCTTCTCGATCTCGAGCTGTTTGTTGCCGATGATCTGCACCAGTGCGGTCGGGGTGTCACGTGTCTCGATCTTCGTGGGCGGCCGGCCGCCGTGGACACTGTTCAACACTTCCTCCCCGCGGCCAGCGGTCACTTCAGCCGCGCTCAGCTGAAACACTGGCAGCTGTTCTGCCAGCGCCGCGGGCGCAGCAAGCACCAACACGATGCAAGCGCTGCGCTTCAACGCGGATTGTAAATCTCGTCCCATCATGAGCTTCGCTCCTGGATAAATGACGCTTCCGAAGTTAGGGAGTCAGCGCTGGCTCAACAATCGTCCCGCAGTGCATGGAACCATCGGGCTACGCGCCACGATTCGGCGCAGCATCGTCTGTGCACGCGATTTGATATCGGGGTGATTGCCGCGGAACGACTCACAGCATCGCCCCGGTAACTGATGAGAGACGGAGGTCTCGTCTCTGGCTCGCGGCATTTTTCGGTCGGGGGCAGCCAGTCGACGGAACATTGACCGGAAGTAGTGGATTGGGGACCTCGCGACTGGGCTGAGGAATGGGCAATCGGCGGTCCAGCGCGCATTGGAGGGCGGCATGCGAATCTTTGTTACCGGCGCGCTGGGATTCATCGGCGCGCATTTTGTCGAGCGTGCGTTAGCGGATGGGCATGAGATCAGAGGCCTGTATCGCGGCCCTCAACCCGGACAGACGGAACTGCTGCGGAAATTCACAGCACTGGGAGCGCAGCTCACGCCAGGCGATGTTCTGGAGCCGGAGACCTACGCTGCGTGGTTGAAAGACGTAGATTGCATCTGTCACTTTGCAGCTGCTTTCAAAGGGTCCAGCCATACCGACGAAGATTTTCACCGCATCAATGTGACGGGAACGGAACGCGTCCTCGCCGCCGGTGCAGCTGCGGGTGTTAAGCGCTTTGTTTTCTGCAGTACCGCGGGCATCTATGGCCAGCGACTTGCCGGAGTGACCACCGAAGCAGCCCCCGCGCAACCTTGGAATGGATACGAACGCAGTAAACATGCAGCTGAAGAGTTGCTTCGCAAGCACGCCACTCAGTTTGCAGTCGAATATGTGATTCTGCGTCCGGCCGTCGTCTATGGCCCTCGAGATGATCGACTGTTGAAACTCTTTCGTTCTGCCGCGAAAGGTCGATTTCCTCTATTTGGCGCCGGCGAAGGCCGCCGCCACATGGTTTATGTCACCGACGTCGCCGACGCTTTCCTGCTCGGATGCAAATCACCTGATGCTGCAAATCAGGAGATGATTATTGCTGGTCCGGACGCCGTGCCTTTGCATGCCATGCTGAACGTTCTCGCCGAAGTCGTGCAGCGAGCGAGCTGCGGTCCACGACTACCGCTGGCACCGATGCTCGTGCTCGCCGCGATCGTCGAGGACGGCTGCAAACTTCTGCGCATCAATCCGCCGCTGTATCGACGGCGAATGGATTTCTATCGAAGCGACGCGGCATTTGACTGCGCTCGTGCGCAACGAGTGTTGGGATGGTCACCTCGCATCGACTTGCGCGAAGGCTTTGCTCGTACCTACGAACACAGCCGCCAGCCAGCGACACTCAGCGCGCAGATTGCGAGTTATGCGCTGGCAGCAATCACATTGATATGCGACTCGGCGCTGATGGGGACGGGTTGGGTTGCAGTCTGAGCGTCAGGTTCGCATCATCGCTCTGGGGAAGCTTTCCATCATCGAAGAAGCAGAAAATCCCACACAGGCCGCTGACAGCTAAAGCAAGAACTCTGAGCAGCAGCGCAGCTGCAACGGCAGTTTCCAAATTCCCGCCAAGGGCAACGGCCGTACCTGCGATCGAACCTTCGACGACACCCAATCCCGATATCGAAATCGGCAGCACCGAGGCGAGACCCGCAGCGGCTGTGATGAGTAATGCAGTTGGAACATCGATGCTGGACCCCACTGCAGCGAAGCACAGAAGCACGACCCAAGCAGCCAGACCCTGGAACACGAGCGAAGCGACAACAAGATAAACCCATTCGCTTCGCAGCCTGAGGACGCGTCCGAGCATCGACTCGATGCCCGCAAGCTTTTTAAATCGCTGCGACAACACGCCTTTGCGTGCGAGCCGAATCAGGAGCGGCAGCAAAATCAAGCCGCACAGCCCTGCAATGAGAGATACGGCGACGAATGCGCGCGCAAGCGCGTGCTCTGAGAGAAACAGTGCCCCTACGAATCCATTCACCATCAATACACACAAGCCGACAAGTCGTTCGATGAATACCGCAGAAAGAGCTGAGCTCTTATCGCCCGTGCCGGACCAGGTCCGGTACACCCGGTAAACATCGCCACCAATCGCGGACGGCAGAAAGTTATTGAAGAAGAATGCCATGCAGCCGACGCGGAACAGATAACTCCACGCGAAGCGCTGGTCGTGAAGTCGCAGGGCCCAATACCACTTCATCGCGTTCGCAGGCATCTCCAGAAGGACCGCGACGAACGCAACCCCGGCAATCAACCCGTTCATGTGCGCGGCGTGCAGCCGCAGTGATCCCCAGTCAACCGTAAAGGCCAGCGCAATCAACAACGCTGCGGCAATCGTGATCCGGAGCCAACGGGGCATGTGAAGGTGAAGTCCCAGCTTTAATTCGGTGCTTCTGAACGGTTGATGGGCGGAGTGGTTCCTCGGACAGCACATGGTCAGGCCTTCACCCTATCAGGACGTCAGTAACTACTCGCGGGTGCTGCAGGTCGCATCCGTGAGGGGCGCACTAACGTCTTCGCCAATCACGGCCAAAGCCTGTGGGGGAAGTTCTGCGTGGCTTGACGAGTCAATCAACCCTATCCGAACGGCGAGAGAAGCGGCGTTATGTACTGGGCGTCGCATCGTCTTTACGTGCTGCTGCAGTGAAGTGAGCACGAGCGACTAAGCCGAACGGTGAATCGGACAGCGAATCCGCGCCTAGCCGTCGCTCGTACTAAGTTGTTATGCTCGCCCGGCGTCTGGCGGATTCTTGGGGGAATCTGGCTCACGTATTACGCGTGCGGCGTTCGCTTACTTCTCACACGACTAGACCGTCATGGACCGTCCAGATCGAATCCCTGGAATGGCGCCCCGGCATATGGGCGTTTTCTTCGCAACGTGTGCGATACATGGCGCCGCTATCTACTTTCTGGCGACGCAAGTCGTCACGATCCATAGTCCCCTCTGGAGCGCACTAGAAGTTTCTTTCGTTTCGGCGGAGAAACCGAAAGAACCGCCGCCGACCGAAGTGCCGGTCATCCTCAGCGATGCATTTGCTGAACGCCCTCTGATTGAGATTCCCGCACCCGCAGTTGAGTTGGGAATACCAGAGGAGGCGAGCCAGGCGATCCATGAGCCAGCGCCGGAACTACCTTTAGTAACCGAGACCGCGCCTGAGGAAGGCAAGGGTTACGGCCCGTTTACGAAACCACGGGTCATCTCCGGCCCGAAACATCCTCAGGATCGCTATCCAAGAGCCTCGATTCGGAACAAGGAATCGGGCCGTACGGTGGTCAACCTCTGCATCTCGCCCGAAGGGACGGTGCAGACGGTGGCAGTCGCGCAGACCTCGGGTTACCGGCGCCTGGACGACGCGGCGATGGATATGGCTTTGGACTATGTTTTCGAACCCGCGATGCGCGAAGGCAAGGCTGTTCCTGTATGCCTTCCCTACGGGATTGAGGTTCGCATGGCAGTCGGAGGGTTGCGGCGCAAGCGCTGACCTGAGCGACGAAGCATCAAAATTTTGATTCAAGTGTCGAGAGCAACAGTGTTTCGTCGATCAACGATCCGAAAGAAATCAACCTGCTGTTCAAAGAGGGAGATGAGATCACCTCCATTCTCGACGGACTGAACAAGAAAGGCCTTCACTCGAACACAAGAAGAAACATTTACAGCCGACGATGACACTGGTCGCCATACCCCACCGCGACCCAGATAGACGACGTTCTGCGCGAGATTCTTGACCGTGGAAATTCCGTGTATATCGCAACCCCCTTGGCAAGGTAATCGTCACCCCCGTCGACCCGAAGAATCGAAAGGTGGACGTGGTGATGCAGGACAAGGGAGAGCCAACCGGCTAGCTGGCCCAGGCAACGCCTCGACTGTTTCACGCGACTGTTTCACGCGACTGTTTCAGTCGCTGCGTTGCCTACTCGCGCGGATCGCGCCTGAAAACCTGGTGCATCTCGTACAAGGTACCGTCTCTGTTGGGCCCGGATCCGCCCCCTCCGACAATTAACCCCCAGCCAAGCTGAATCATGTCCGCCGCAACCTGATCGAATGCGCGTAAGGACTCCTCATCAGGTTTGCCTTCGGCCTTGATCTCGCAATAAGTCGTTCGGCAGTCGACGCTAGTGACATTGAACTGGTCGGCAACAGCGTGTTCAGCGAAGAAACGCTCAAGTTTTTTCTGCATGGAATAGGACCACGCGGGATCTTGCCCCTCTTCTGGCGGATCCAGAGAGAAATCCAAAGATCGAGGTCGTGCATACTTCGCTTCTTCTGAACGCATGTAGGCTTGAAACTGTGCGCTGCGAAACATCGCGATCAGCTTCTTTGCAATCTGATCGACATCACCGTCGCTCCCCATAGTCATGGTGCCGCGTCCCGCGGTCTCCTCGAAGCTCG
>JBJMWN010000181.1:0-6553 GCA_045810085.1 Povalibacter sp.
CACCTCCGAGTCTGTTTATCTGAATCGACGCAGCTTGCTGCAGCTCGCGCTGGCAGCGGGCGTTCTGGGCCCGCAGCTCGCGGAAGCGGATGTCACTGCGCTTCAGGCTTCGCGCAACGCGCAGTTCAGCACCACGGATGCACCGAACACCTACGAGGAAATCACCACCTACAACAACTTCTACGAATTCGGTACGGGCAAATCAGATCCGTCCAGCAATTCTGGAAAGTTCAAACCCCAGCCCTGGAAGCTCACCGTTGCAGGTGAAGCAGAAATCACAGGCACGTACGCGCTCGAAGATTTGCTCAAGCCTCATGCGCTCGAAGAACGTGTTTATCGCCTGCGCTGCGTCGAAGCCTGGTCGATGGTCATTCCCTGGATCGGTGTGCCGCTCGCTGCTGTGCTGAAGCGTTTCAAACCGACTTCCAAAGCGAAATACGTGGCGTTCAAGACTGTGATGCGGCCCAGCGAAATGCCCGGGCAACGCTATGACGTGCTCGAATGGCCGTATGTGGAAGGCCTTCGCATCGACGAGGCGATGCATCCGTTGTCGTTACTGGCCGTGGGACTTTATGGAAAGACACTGCCCAATCAGAACGGTGCGCCGCTGCGATTGGTTACTCCATGGAAATATGGATTCAAAGGCATCAAGTCGATCGTGGAGATTCGCTTCACTGAGCATCAGCCGCCGACTTCGTGGAATATTTCGGCGGCGAACGAGTACGGTTTCTATGCGAACGTGAATCCCAAGGTCGATCATCCTCGCTGGAGTCAGGCTCGCGAACGCCGCATCGGCACCGGCCTGTTCAATGCTCGAGTGCCCACACAAATGTTCAACGGTTACGAGAAAGAGGTTTCCGACCTGTATCGTGGCATGGATCTGAAACGCTACTTCTGATCGAGCCCCATGTACCTGCCGCAAGATTCAGTTCGGCGAGCCGCTTCGTCTCGTCCCCGTGGTCTGACCGTGCCCACGCCCGTGGTGCGCAGGTACATCAAACCCATCGTGTTCCTGTTGTGTCTCACGCCGTTAGCGCTGCTGCCATTGCGCGCGTTCAGTATTGGCGGAAGCCTGGGCACCAACCCCGTCGAGACGATCCAGGACACACTCGGGCAATGGGGCTTGCGATTGCTCGTGATCACACTTGCGATCACGCCCTTACGTGACTGGTTCAATGCACCCTGGCTGGTGTTGTTACGCCGGATGCTCGGTGTTTTTGCATTCGTCTACGTACTGCTGCACTTCCTCACCTGGCTAGTGCTCGATCAAGGTCTGTACTGGCAAGGCATCCTGCCCGATATTGCCAAGCGTCCCTTCATTACCATCGGCTTCACTGCTCTGCTCATGCTGATTCCTCTGGCGATCACCTCGACTAACGGCATGATGCGCAGACTGGGGAAGCGCTGGAAAAAGCTGCATCGACTCATTTATTTCATCGTGCCGCTGGGTGTGTGGCACTACTACTGGCAGGTCAAGGCCGATGTTCGCGAACCACTGATCTACGCGACGATCGCCGCTGTTCTTCTGGCCTGGCGGATCTGGAAAAATCGACAATCGTTGATAACAAGGAACGCAGAGATCGCAAAGGCAGCTTGAGCGAGACGTGGTGAGCGCTTCGCGATCGTTCGCGAACGTCTCACATCGAAGTGCGAACACTCCACAACTCAGGAAAGAATCGCAGTTCGAGCGCTTTCGAGAGATAAGAAACGCCGCCGGTTCCGCCCGTCCCGCGTTTGTAGCCGATGATCCGCTCGACGGTCTTCATGTGACTGAAACGCCAGAGCTGAAACTTCATGTCCAGGTCCACGAGTTTTTCGGCGAGCTCATACAGGTCCCAGTGATCATCGATGCTGTGATAAACCGCGAGCCATGCAGCCGTCACCTGCTTGCTTGCGTGATACGGTTGTGACCAGTCGCGATCCAGGTACTCCTGCGGGATTTCAAAACCACGTCGACTGAGCAATCGCAGCGATTCATCGTAAATGCTTGGGCTATGCAACGTCCGCTGCAGGGCTTCATACGCTTCGGGATCGCGCTTGTGCACCTCGATCATGTCGGCGTTTTTGTTGCCGATCACGAATTCGAGCATGCGGTACTGATAAGACTGAAAGCCGGAAGCGCGACCGAGCTGATTACGAAAGGCCGAATACTCGGCCGGTGTCATCGTCGCGAGCACGTCCCACGATTGCGTGAGCTGCGCCTGAATGCGAGCCACGCGCGAAAGCATTTTGAATGACGGCCCGAGGTCATCGCGACGGATGTGATCCAGCGCGCCATTGAGTTCGTGCAAGCACAGTTTCATCCACAACTCTGAGGCCTGGTGGATGATGATGAAGAGCATCTCATCGTGCTCGTACGATACCGGTTGCTGCGCGCTGAGAATTTTCTCGAGCCCAAGATACTGTCCGTAGCTCTTCGATTCGCCTAAGTCCCAGTAAACCTGCTCGTCAGACAGATCGACGTTCTTGCGGCCAGCCTTGTCCTGCTCGTCGGTCATGCAAACATCCATCCTGGAACACGCTGCCAGCCCTGCAGCAGTTCCCGATCCAGACGTTGATAGTCAGGCTCGATCGATTCCACCAGTGACCAGAATCGGCGGGAGTGATTCATGTGTCGCGTGTGACTCAGCTCATGAATGAGCAGATAACGCAGCACTGCAGGCTCCTGGAACAGCCCACAAACATTCAGACTGATCGTGCCTTTTGCGGAGCAGCTTCCCCATCGAGTGCGTTGACGGCGAATCTGAACACGTTCGTATTCAAAGCCATGACGCTGAGCCAGCTCATGAACAGCCGCACCCAGCTCGATTTCAGCGAGTGTCATCACCCAATCCCGCAACCCATGCGCCACCCGTGCCTCGTTATCGATCGCACCGCGCACGACAAGCACATTCTCCGGTGACTGGCTGATCTTCACATCGCTTCCTGGCGTGCGGTGATACTCCACGATGTAGGTGCGATCGATCGCAGAGAGACGAATGTTGCTTGGCCGAACTTCCGCGGCGACACCACCGACCATTGAGAGATCGGCAACACGTTCGTCGATCCACCGGCGATGCGTTCCAACAAATCGTTCGACGGCACTGGCCGACGCATGCGGCGGCACCACCACTTCCACGCGACCGCCCGGATAGACACGCACCGACAGACGTCGAGCACGGCGACTCACACGCACATTCCACGTTTGTGTGACGTTCTGCGCTTCGAAGAGCTGCAACTGCGCCGATGACGAGGCGGATCGAGTCATGAGGCAGGCATTATAAGCACTCGACCCGTCGGCCACGACGGCGAATGCTGAGCCAAGCGGGGCTAGGTGTAAGCCACTCGCAAGCCGCGCGGGATTCCCCTACTTCGAATGTGTCGAAACTGTTTGCAGCAGTTGCTGCGCCCTGCGGTAATCAGGTGCGACGACCAAAGCGCGTTCGATACTGTCGCGAGCCGCAACCGAGTCTCCCCGTTCCAGATAGATTTGCCCCAGCAGCACCAGTGCTTCTGCCTGGCCCCAATCGGGTTTGCCGGGTCTGGAAGGCGGCGCACTCTCGAAAGCAGCCACCAAAGCACGGGCACGCTGCAGGCTGTTCGCCGTCGGCAGCTCTTTGCTTCCGACACAAAGCAACTCGATGAGACGGACGCGGGGATTCTGCGGCTCCAGCTCGAGTGCGTTACGCAAAGGCTTGGCACTGCAATCGCCACCTGAGGGCTTCGAGCCTGCGCAAATCGCCTGGATTGCGTGCGCCTCCGCCATGCGGGCATTCGCGGCGATTGCGGCCTTTGCCTGGCGTACGCATTCCTGCGCCGCCTTCCCGGGGTTCACGTTTTTTCCGCTCGCCTGTGCTTCTGCATACAACTGAGCGAGCTTCCACTCACCGTAGGCCGAGAAATACTCTTTGAGCCCGGGAACGGGCGAAGCTTCCATCGCTGCGATCAGGCTGAGCGCCTCCTCCAGCGCGCGGCTATCTGCAGTGTAGTAAGCGTATTGCATACGCGCGGCCGCATCGTCGAGATCGGAAAGGGCATCCTGAGCAGACACTCCGAACGAGAGCGCATACAGCGCACCGGCGCCAAGTCCCGCGCTGATTCGCTTGATCGTCCGCAGGCTGCAACGCCGCGCTTTCATGCTGAAACTCCTGTGAGCGCTTTCCACTACAATTCGCTGCCATCCGAAGTTAGCACAGGCCCGAGTCCGCCTCGTTGGACACAAGTCACCGATTGAATATCGCACCACTGATCGACATAGGCATCAATCTCGCCCATGACAGCTTCGACCGTGATCGCGACGCAGTCATCGCTCGCGCTTACGAGGCCGGTGTCACGCGCATGTTGATCACTGGCAGTTCACTGCCCAGCATCCGATCAGGACTCGAACTGGTCGAGGCGAACGAAACGATGTTTCGATGTACTGCAGGCATTCATCCCCACCATGCCAGCGACCTGAATGATGAATCCATGACCAGGCTCAGTGAGCTTGCCCGACATGAGCACGTGCTGGCGGTGGGTGAATGTGGCCTGGACTACTTCCGCAACTTCTCGCCGCCCGCTGCTCAACGCAGCGCCTTTGAGCGTCAGTTGCAATTGGCGGCTCACCTACGCAAGCCGGTCTTTCTGCATGAGCGCGACGCGCACGAAGATTTCGTCAGCCTGCTGAAAGCGCATCGAACGAATCTCGTGGGCGGCGTCGCGCATTGCTTTACGGGAACATTGGATCAGGCTCGCGCTTATCTGGAGCTCGATCTCCACATCGGAATCACGGGCTGGATCTGCGATGAGCGCCGTGGA
This sequence comes from Povalibacter sp., assembly GCA_045810085.1. Classification (GTDB taxonomy): domain Bacteria; phylum Pseudomonadota; class Gammaproteobacteria; order Steroidobacterales; family Steroidobacteraceae; genus Steroidobacter. The sequence goes on from JBJMWN010000181.1 coordinate 4,777, forward strand.
TCTCACCTGAAAGAGGTGGTCCGTTACATCCCCGAGGACAAGCTCTTGATCGAAACCGACGCACCTTATCTGCTGCCGCGGGATCTGCAGCCGAAGCCCAAAGATCGTCGCAACGAACCCGCTTATCTGCCGCACGTACTGCAGACGATCGCTCAGGCGCGAGGCGATGAATTCGAAGCGCTCGCGGCGGTGACGACTCAGAACGCTGTGAAATTATTTCGATGGCCGCTCGCTCACACCGGAGATGCCTCATGAACGTGTCTGAACTCAAGCGCTACATCGATGATGTGTGGGAAAGATCCATCGTTCCCGCCCTGTGCGACTACATCCGGATTCCGAATAAATCCCAGAACTTCGATCCGCAATGGGCCGAGCATGGACATATGGATCGCGCAGCTGAATTGATGAAAAGCTGGTGCCAAGCCAATGCACTTCCTGGCATGAAGATCGAGCTGATGCGATTGCCTAATCGCACGCCTCTGCTGTTCATCGAGGTTCCGGGAAGCGTCGATGACACCGTGCTCATGTATGGACACTTCGACAAGCAACCAGAGTTCACGGGCTGGATGGAAGGCCTCGATCCCTGGACACCGGTGCTGCGCGATGGACGCTTGTACGGCCGCGGCGGCGCAGATGACGGGTATGCAGTGTTCGGATCACTGCTCGCTATCCGCGCGCTCGCTGAGCAGAAGATTCCACATGCACGCTGCGTGATCATCATTGAAGCCGGCGAAGAAAGTGGCAGTCCGGATCTGCCCGCCTACATCGATGCGCTGGCAGATCGCATCGGTGAGCCGTCGCTGGTGGTGTGTCTCGACGCCGAATGCAGCAACTACGATCAGTTCTGGTGTACGACTTCGCTGCGTGGCAACTTGATTGGAACTCTGCGAGTGCAGGTGCTGCGCGAAGGCGTGCACTCAGGCATGGCAAGTGGCATTGCGCCCTCGAGCTTTCGTATCGCACGTCAACTCCTCGCTCGAGTGGAAGACGCTGAAACTGGACGCATTCTCGTAGAAGCACTGCACGGAAAGATTCCACAGGATCGCGAACGTCAGGCACATGCGGCGGCTCGCACCCTTGGCGATGTGGTTCATCGCAAGATTCCGTTTCTCGAAGGCATGAGGCCGGTATCGGATGACCCCACAGAGCTGCTGTTGAACAGCACGTGGCGGCCCACGCTTTCGGTGACGGGTGTCGATGGCATCCCGCCGATCAGCAGTGCCGGGAACGTGCTGCGTCCGATGACTGCATTTGTGCTCTCCTTCCGTGTACCACCGGGCGTCGATCCAGAACGCGCAGCAGTGGCAGTGAAGGAAACGTTGGAGCGCGATCCACCTTACGGCGCTCACGTGAAGTTCGAACTTGAATCCAGCATGGGCGGATGGAACGCGCCTTCGAGCGAACCCTGGCTGGAAGCAGCAGTTCAGAGCGCTTCGAAAAATTTCTTCGGCCAGGATGCGATGTACATGGGGACTGGCGGCAGCATCCCGTTCATGGGAATGCTCGCGGAGAGATTTCCCAGCACGCAGTTCCTCGTGACCGGTGTACTGGGTCCGCAATCGAACGCACACGGCCCGAACGAATTTCTGGATATTGAAACCGGCAAGCGAGTGACCGCCTGCGTGTCGCAAGTTTTGATGGAGCACGCGAAGCGGAGTTAAAGCTCGAAGAGATCAGCCGCAAAAAAAAAGCACAAAACCTCGCAAAGGAACAAACCGACTAAGGATCGTCCTTCGTTCGATTTGAGCGTTTTGCGCTTCTTTGCGGCTTGCTTGTC
>JBJMWN010000182.1:0-8545 GCA_045810085.1 Povalibacter sp.
AAGCTTGCTTGCCTGTGCCTTGCTCATCTCGCCAGCAGCTATCGCGCAAATCTCAGTGAATGATTTGGACAATGCTGCGAAGAGCCTGCAGCCGAAAATCATTTCCTGGCGCCGCGACATTCACGAACACCCCGAGCTGAGCAATCGCGAAGTTCGTACTTCGCAGCTCGTAGCAAAGCAGCTGACCTCACTGGGCCTGCAAGTGAAGACGGGAATCGGACTCACCGGTGTTGCGGCATTACTGAAAGGTGGACAACCGGGTCCGACGATCGCGCTGCGCGCCGACATGGATGCGTTGCCGGTGACGGAACAGGTCGACTTGCCATTCAAGTCGAAGGTCACGGCTCAGTTTCGAGGAGAATCAGTAGGCGTCATGCATGCGTGTGGACACGATGCGCATACAGCGATGTTGCTTGGCGTCGCGGAAATTCTCGCAGCACGTCGCGAACAACTGCGCGGTCAAGTGCTCTTCATCTTTCAACCCGCCGAAGAAGGCGCACCTGAAGGCGAAACGGGCGGCGCGGAAAGAATGCTGGCCGAGGGACTCTTCGACATCGCGAAGCCCGAAGCGGTGTTCGGACTGCATGTCATCGCTTCGCTGCCAACAGGTGTGATCGGCTATCGCAGCGGTCCGATGATGGCAGGCTCCGACAGCTTCACGATCAACGTGCAGGGCCGGCAGACACATGGATCGCGCCCCTGGGCCGGTGTGGATCCGATTCTCACGGCTTCTCAAACCGTGGTGAGTCTGCAAAGCATCGTAAGCCGTCAGGTCGATATCACCGAGATTCCTGCAGTGATCAGCATTGGCGCGATCAAAGGCGGGATTCGCTTCAACATCATTCCCGATTCCGTCGAGATGATCGGCACCCTTCGCACGTTCGATGATGCGGTACGCGCAGACATCATTCAGCGCATGGACAGAACGGTGATCAAGACCGCAGAGGCCAGCGGCGCTACGGCAAAACTCACCGTTCGAGACAATCACATTCCGCCCGTGATCAACGATGCGGCGTTGACCCTGCGTTCGCTGCCCTCGCTGGAACGTGCAGCCGGCAAGAACAACGTGCGCGTGATCAGCCTGCAAACGACCGCAGAGGATTTCTCCTTCTACGGCACGCGCGCACCCTCGTTGTTCTTCTGGGTCGGCATCACGCCTGTCGATCGAGACCCAGCCAAAGTGCCGTTCAATCACTCGCCAGAGTTTTTCGTGGATGAGTCAGGGCTGGAATTGGGCACACGCGCGATGCTTGCCGTCGCGATCGACTATCTTCAGAACGCGTCCAAGTAACAGCGGTCCAACGTCGTGCGCGTCAAGCTGTCCGAGATTCTGCGCTTTCCGCTGCACACCGCAGCGTTGTTGGTCATCCTCATGTTGGCCCTGCTTCTCTGGGTCGCTATCAAGGCACGCGTGCTTGGGATTCCTCTCGGGATCGTGTTGCTGACCGGCTTCTTCAACTACGCCTTCATTCTGCTCGACAGTGCTGCGCTGGGAAAACGAGAACCGCCCGTGCTCGCGATCGAAATGATGAATCCTGTAAGCAATGGCAGAGCGCCTTTCCTTTTGATTCTCTGCGGATGCTTCTTCGCTTTGTATTCGACAGCGCTGCAGAGCTTCGTCTGGGCTGCCGCACTGATCGCGATAGTGTCGTGCAGTTTGTTGCCCGGCATGATCGCGGCTCAGTCGGCGAGCGGTAGCGCGTTTCAGGCTTTAAATCTGCACGGCATCTGCAAGTTGGCTGCACAAATGCGGAATGACTACGTGCAGCTCGTGGCTCTGCTCATTGTCTTGCTCGGCGCCTGTGCATTCGCTGTGAATCGGATGTCGCTGCCACTTCCGATCACTCTGGCAGTGCTGATGTATGCCTGGCTGGCCCTCTTCGCGGGCGTTGGCGCGGCGCTGCGCGAGTATCGCGAAGAAGCGGGCATCGATGATGCGATCGCAGATGTTGTGATCTCTTCGCAGGAACAGGAGCGCGTTCGTGATCGCGAGCGCGCTCAACTCATCGATCGCATCTACGCGCAATGGCGCGGCGGATCTCATCTCAATGCACTGCAAACCGCAGCGGCTCACGTCGAGAACAGCAGTGATCCTCTATTCGAAGCCAAGTGGCTATATCAACAGGCGAGTCAATGGCCAGATAATCGTCTAGCCGAGCGGCTGGCTCAGCCACTGTTGCGTCGAATGCTCGATGCTCGCCGGACAGGTGAAGCATTGGATCTCGTGCGTGTACATCTCAAGATGAACCCGAGCTTTCGGCCGCAAAAAAGCGCGGATACGCTGCAGTTGGCGCGACTCGCTCGTGACGCAGGTGATCGACCGACGGCCCGGCAACTGCTCGTGGACTTCGCGGATGTCTATCCACGTGACCCAGCGCACACTGCCGCAGAGGAACTCTCTCGACAGCTGACCCGGTGAGTTGTCAACATGGAACTGCATCACGACAGCGGTGTCGTAGGAGGAACAGACTAGGAACGCTTCGAGAGTCCCTAGCGCGAGAATGGGCACGCGATGCCGGGGGAAATGGAGATGGGCATACGCAGAAATCGATCGATGCAGAAGCGCGCCTCGTTTGGCACAGCGCTCTGGGTAGCCGCTCTGTGCATGAACTGCGCTTGCGCCTCGCCCGGGCGTGGCAACCCGATTGAAGCAACACCCGCTCCAGCTCCGCAAAAGCTGGCGAGCCTCGAGCAGCCAGACCATCTTTTCGCCGCACCGACGCGCGCAGACCGGATCGGCCGCATCATGGCGCCGGTGACGATCAACGGTCGTGGTCCGTTTCGCCTGATCGTCGATACAGGCGCTAATCAATCAGTGCTCACGAGCTCTCTAGTGCAGGCACTCGGCATAGAACTCACTCCAGACAACACGGTTCGGTTGACCGGCGTGACCGGCTCTCAGATCGTGCCCATGATCAAGCTCGACAGTCTGCAGACCGGCGATCTCGAACAACGCGATCTCAAGGTCGCTGTGATGCGCACGGTGAGCGGCGGTGCTGAAGGCATTCTCGGCATGCAGGGCTTCGCCGGAAAGCGCATCACCGTTGATTTCGTCAATGATCGGATTCAGATCGCCGCTTCGCGAGGTCAACGCGCCGGATTTCGATACGCCTCCATTCCCGTCGAGGTGCGTTTCAATCGATTACTGCTGGCGACAGGTCGAGTCGGCGGCGTGAAGGTCCAGGCAGTCATCGATACAGGAGCGGAGCGCACCCTGGGCAATAGTGCACTGCGTCGCGAGTTGGTTCGGCTGAAGAAGCTTCCCGAGCCTCCTTCCATCGCCGGAGTGATCGGACTCACTGAGGTGGAGCAGCGAGGCGAAGCGATCTGGACTCGAAAAATTCAACTCGGTGACATCTCGCTCACCGACGTCAACGTGATCTACGGCGACATGCACGTGTTCAAAGTCTGGGAACTCGAAAACCAACCCGCGATTTTGATCGGCATGGACGTACTGGGTCTGTTGCATACCCTGGTCGTCGACTATCGCCTCAAGGAACTGCAGGTCCGAGTTCGCTCCTAAAGATAAGGAACGCGTCGGGCTGATCGCCTCCGTCATTGGGCGGTCACAGTGCAGCTCTAAACTCCCTGGCCGTTCGCGAGCGTCTCGAGCCATCAAAGACGTTCAGTCGATTCACCGCTGAAATCACCGTCCGTTCGCCACTCTCAGGTGCCACCGATGCATGCGTTGCACTCATCTGAGCGTCTCATTCCCTTAATCGCATAAGCATATTCGTTCGTGAATTCCTGACGCACTTTCATGAATGAAGTGCGCTCAGCCGGATTTGTCGCATCGCTTTGCGTCACTACAGTCGCTTCCCAAGAAACGTCAATCTTTGGGGAGTGCTCATGTCGAAGTCATCGAATGTTTTGAAGACCGCAGCCCTGGTGCTGCCGCTCGCTGTTGCAACTGCAATCGTTGTCTCAGGCTGCAGCAGCAAGGCCGCCAATGCGCCCGTTGCGCCTGCAACTCAGGTCACCGTGGCTGCTGCGCTCGAACGCAATGTGACCGAATGGGATGAGTTCACCGGCAGACTCGAAGCCGTTGAATCCGTGGAGATTCGTCCGCGCGTCACGGGCTACATCGAATCCGTCAATTTCACTGAAGGCAGTATCGTCAAGAAGAACGACCTGCTGTTCGTGATCGATCAGCGTCCCTACCGCGCTGCACTCGACAAGGCGGCGGCAGAGCTGACTCGTGCCAAAGCTCGCGCAGAGCTTGCGCATAGCGATGTCGCACGCAGCGAAAAGCTGCTGGCGATCAAAGCGGTGTCTCAGGAAGAGTACGACGAGCGTTTGAATGCGGCTCGCGAAGCCGATGCCAGCGTTGGAGCTGCGCAGGCAGCCGTCGAAACGGCCCAGCTCGATCTCAGCTTCACTCGCGTGACGGCGCCCATCACCGGTCGCATCAGCAAAGCTGCGGTCACCGCAGGCAATCTCGTCACAGGTGGATCGAACACGGCCACGTTACTCACCACGCTGGTTTCGGTTGATCCGATTTATGTTTCGTTCGAAGGCGATGAGCAGGTGTATCTGAAGTACACGGAGCTTGCGCGTCGTGGCGATCGATCCAGCTCGCGTGACGCGGCGAATCCCGTGCAGATGGGCCTGGCGAATGAGACTGGCTATCCGCACACGGGCTCGATGGTGTTCGTCGATAACCAGATCGATCCACACACCGGCACTATTCGCGCGCGTGCTTCTTTCTCCAACAAGGATGGCTACTTCACTCCAGGGCTCTTCGCCCGCGTGAAGCTGCTCGGACACAACGCTTATTCAGCAGTGCTTGTCGATGATCGCGCCATCGGCACCGATCAGAGCCAGAAGTTTGTCTATGTCGTGGACGGCGATAACAAGGTGTCGTATCGCACCGTGAAGATCGGCCGACTCACCGATGGCCTGCGCATCGTGCAGGAAGGACTCACCTCCGGCGAAAAAGTCGTCGTCAATGGCATGCAACGCATTCATCCAGGCAGCGTGGTGCAGCCTGAAGTCGTTGCGATGGATGTTCGCGGCAATCAGGCACAGCAGGTGGCAGCAAACAAGTAGGGCACTCGCGAGGTGATCGTGCAGATCACCTCGCACTCACCGCTCGCTTCGACGCTGGCCCGACTCACAGGAACTCGCCATGAATCTTTCACGCTTCTTCATCGACCGCCCGATTTTTGCGGGTGTGCTGTCGATCATCATTTTTCTCGTCGGCGCTATCGCTTTATGGCAGTTGCCGATCAGCCAGTATCCGGAAGTCGTACCACCCTCGGTCGTGGTGCGAGCGCAGTATCCGGGTGCGAATCCGAAAGTCATCGCCGAAACGGTGGCCGCGCCGCTCGAACAGGAAATCAACGGTGTCGAGCACATGCTGTACATGTCCTCGCTCGCGACCAGTGACGGCTCGATGATTCTCACTGTGACGTTTCGATTGGGCACCAACGTCGACAGCGCACAGGTTCAGGTTCAGAACCGAGTCTCTCAGGCACTCCCGCGTTTGCCTGAAGACGTGCGCCGATTGGGTGTCACTACGCTCAAGAGCTCGCCCGATCTTCTGATGGTCGTGCACTTGACCTCGCCCGATAAGCGCTACGACACGGCTTATCTGCGCAATTACGCAACGCTGCAGGTGCGCGATGTTCTTGCTCGATTGCCAGGCACCGGTGACGTGCGTCTGTTCGGCTCGGGCGATTACTCGATGCGCGTGTGGCTCGATCCCGACAAGATTGCGAGCCGCGGATTGATCGCAAGCGATGTAGTGAAAGCGATTCGCGAGCAGAACGTGCAGGTGGCCGCCGGTCAGATCGGCGCCCAGCCGAATCCTGGCGATTCGGATTACCAGCTCAACGTGACGACCTCGGGCCGACTGATCACCGAACAGGAGTTCGGCGACATCATCATCAAGACCTTGCCCGATGGTTCGGTCACGACGCTCAAAGACGTCGCACGTATCGAACTCGGTGTCGGCCAGTATTCCTTGCGAGCGTTGCTGAGCAATCAGCCCGCCGTTGCGATTCCAATCTCGCAGGCTCCCGGTGCGAATGCACTCGAGCTCTCGGATGCCGTGCGCAAGACCATGGCCGAGCTCAGCAAGAACTTTCCCGAAGGGATGAAATACGAAATCGTGTACGACCCCACGATCTTCGTGCGTGACTCCATCAAAGCTGTGATCGAAACGCTCGTGGAAGCTTTGGCGCTGGTCGTGCTCGTCGTGATTCTGTTCCTGCAGACCTGGCGCGCCTCGATCATTCCGTTGATCGCAGTGCCAGTCTCCATCATCGGTACGTTTGCATTGATGCTGGCATTCGGGTTTTCGATCAATGCGCTTTCGCTTTTCGGACTCGTACTGGCCATCGGCATCGTGGTCGATGACGCGATCGTGGTCGTGGAAAACGTCGAACGAAATATCGAAGCAGGCCTCGCGCCTCGCGAAGCGACTTACAAGGCCATGCAGGAAGTCAGTGGCCCGATCATCGCGATCGCACTGGTGCTGGTAGCCGTGTTTGCGCCGATCGCATTCATCACGGGACTCACCGGTCAGTTCTATAAGCAGTTCGCGCTGACCATTGCGATCTCGACCGTGATCTCCGCGATCAACTCACTGACGCTCAGCCCGGCATTGGCCGCGCTACTGCTGAAGCCGCACGGTGCGAAGCCTGATGCATTGACGCGCGGAATGAACCGCGTGTTTGGTGGGTTCTTCCGTCGCTTCAATCAGTTCTTTGATCGCTCGGGGACCAAGTACGTCCGCGGCGTGCGCGGCGTGCTCGCACATAAGTCGGTGGCAATGAGCATCTTCGCGGGTCTGTTGCTGCTGACCTACGTCATGTTCCAGGTGGTGCCGAAAGGCTTCATCCCGGTTCAGGACAAACAGTATCTGGTGACGATGATCCAGCTGCCGAACGCGGCTTCACTGGATCGCACCGAGCAAGTGGTGCGTAACGTGAGCGAGATCGGTCTGAAGACCCCGGGCATCGCCAATGCCGTGCAGTTCCCGGGACTCTCCATTGCCGGTTTCACCAATAGCCCTAACTCAGCCATCGTGTTTTTCGCGCTGGATGATTTCGACAAGCGCAAATCGAAAGAGCTGTATGGACTGAACATCGCGAATCAACTCAATGGCGCTTTCAGCTCAATCCAGGACGCGCAGATCGTGGTGTTCCCGCCGCCCGCGGTGCAAGGGCTTGGAACAATCGGCGGCTTCAAGCTGCAGATCGAGGATCGCAACGACGTCGGTTACGACGAGCTGTATCGCGCGACCCAGGCCGTCATCAACAAAGCACGGCAGACACCAGAGCTCGCGGGTGTGTTCTCGAGCTATGAGGTCAGCGTTCCACAGATTCAGGCCGACGTGAATCGAGTCAAAGCCAAGGAGCACGGCATCGCACTGAACGATGTGTTCGAAACGCTGCAGGTGTATCTCGGCTCGATGTACGTGAACGACTTCAACCGCTTTGGCCGTACCTACCAGGTGATCGCTCAGGCCGATGCGCCGTTCCGTGCGAAGGCTGAAGACATCCTGCGTTTGCAGACGCGCAACTCCAACGGCGAGATGTTGCCGCTCGGCTCGATCGTTCAGGTCTCTGAGAGCTACGGTCCGGACCGCGTGTTCCGCTACAACGGCTATCTGACCGCCGATATCAACGGCGGGCCCGCACCGGGCTATTCGACGGGACAGGCGAAGGCCGTGATGGAAAAGATTCTGAATGAGAATCTGCCGAACGGCGTGAAGTACGAGTGGACAGATCTCACGTATCAGGAAGTCATCGCGGGCAACAGCTCTGTGTTCGTCTTCCCTCTGTGCGTGCTGCTCGTCGTGCTGGTGCTCGCTGCACTCTATGAAAGTTGGACGCTGCCGCTGGCGATCGTGCTGATCGTGCCGATGGCCTTACTCTCCGCGATCCTGGGCGTCTGGCTCTCGGGCGGCGACAACAACATCTTCACGCAGATCGCCTTCTTCGTGCTGGTCGGGCTGGCGAGCAAGAACGCGATCCTGATTGTTGAATTCGCGAAAGATCGTGAGCAGGCTGGAGTCGATCCTGTCGCTGCTGCATTGGAAGCGGCGCGGCTGCGATTGCGTCCGATCCTGATGACGTCGATCGCTTTCGTCATGGGTGTCGTGCCACTGGTCATTGCTTCGGGTGCAGGTGCCGAGATGCGCCACGCCATCGGGATTGCAGTGTTCTCCGGAATGCTGGGGGTGACCTTCTTTGGCTTGTTCCTGACACCTGTCTTCTACGTACTGCTGCGCGCCGCAGTGAAGCGTCGTGTGAATCGCGACGTTCCGGCTGGCGCACTTGAAGGAGCTTCTCATGCTTAAGAAAGGTTATTGGCGCTCGTCGGCCGAACAATGGCCGCAAGCGCTGCGCGAACCGAGCTATCTCGATGGCGACATTCGTGTCAAGACGAACGCGAGCACCACGTTGGTGGCAGCGAATCGTACGATGGAGAAACCTGTGAAACGCAAATCGATTGCCGCACCGGCGGCAATGGTGCTGAGTTCTGCGATGCTTGCTGCGTGCGCGGTCGGTCCGAACTATCACCAGCCCGAGGTTGC
>JBJMWN010000183.1:0-6477 GCA_045810085.1 Povalibacter sp.
CCAACTCGGCGCACTGGCTCCTCTGCTCGACTGGACCAAACAGATGACCGGTTTTTGGGAGAGCCGGTTTGATCAACTCGAAGATCTGCTCAAGAGGATGGATCAATGAACGAGCCAACAACCGACGTTCGCACTGTTGTCGTCGAACGCGAAATTCCACACGCACCGGAGAAGCTTTGGCGCGCGCTCACGCAGCCGCATTTGATCGAAGAGTGGCTGATGAAGAACGACTTCGCACCGTCAGTGGGCCACCGCTTCAATCTACGTGGAGACTGGGGTGGTGTGCTGGATTGCGAGGTCCTCGCGATCGAACCGAACAAAAGCTTGTCCTATACCTGGGATTACGCGCACGACGACGCCGCTTTCAACCTCAAAAGTGTCGTGACATTCACACTCACGCCGACGGCTACTGGGACGCATCTGCGCGTGGAGCAGTCAGGCTTCCAACCGACTCAGAAGCAGGCTTCGGGTGGCGCGAAATACGGTTGGCAGCAATTTTTTACCAAGCTGGAGCAGCTGTTAGCGAGGACAGAGTGAGTGGATAAGCAGATCAACTCACAGATCACTGCATTGAATGACGCGAGCCGTGCAGGCTCCTTTATCAGGAGGTTCCAATGAACTCGAGTAAATGGTTTCGTCAGATCCACCGCTGGCTCTCGATCGCGTTCACACTTGCTACGATCGTTAACGTGGTTGCCTTGATACAGCACAAGCAAGCCTTCTGGATTGGTCTGCTCGCACTCATTCCGCTCGTAATGCTTCTGGTGACCGGTCTCTACTTGTTCGTGCTGCCCTACGCGAGCAAGTGGAGCAGTACACGAAATGCGGCATCCAAGCTGAGTGCTCTGGGCGCGAGTCATTCATAAGCCGAGATGATGGCATTACAGAACTAGTAAGTGGACGTTGACGGCGGATCGCATACCCACAAACATTTGCCATCGATTCTGCAACGGGTAACTGATCAATGGCCACGTTCGAGCTGCGTTCAATCGGTCGAGTGGAATCTGATCTGGACGACATCGACTCTGCACCGCGACAGGCAGATGAAGGCGCACCGCCCGCCTGGCTGGTCTTCGATCAGGAAGTCATCGCAGGACTTGGAACTCTTCGCGCAGGTGATGAGATCATCGTGATCACATGGCTGCAGCGCGCGCGGCGCGATGTACTGCGAGTGCACCCACGAGGTGATATCACCCGTCCGGCGGAAGGTGTGTTCAACACCCGCTCTCCTCATCGGCCGAATCCGATTGGACTGCACCGCGTCCGGATCACTCAGATAGAGTCGACGCGTATCGAAGTCAGCGCGCTGGAAGCCATCAACGGCACGCCGATTATCGACCTCAAGCCGGTGCTCGCAGGTGAGATCGAACTGCGATAGCGCGGGCGCATGGCTTGAATCAATGCGACACTGATCAGATCAGTTTCGTCTAACGGTTTTCAGATTTGAACACATTTGGTATCGCATTCGATTGCGATGGAACCCTGGTCGATAGTGAGCCGCTGCACAACCGCGCAGACGTCACAGTTCTCGCCCGATGCGGTGTTGCCATCGATCCAGAAGAACACCGGCGTCGATCGACTGGCATCGGTCGGGCGGCGATGTTGCGAATCATCGAGATGGAACGCGAGATCCAGTTGCCTGAGGATATTGAGCAGCAGATCGAACGCGAATTGCATCGGCTGGTAACGACCGAGCTGAAGCTCATCCCTTCCGTTGCCCAGACTCTCACCATGCTCGCTACGCGTGGAGCGGCAATGGCTGTCGCGTCGAACTCGCACACTGCCTACATCGAACATGCATTGCAGATCTGCGGCATCCGCCCTTTCTTCGGAGATCGGATCGCGTCGTCCGATCGCGTCGAGCGACTCAAGCCGGCACCTGACATCTATGTTCTGGCTGCAGAACTGCTCGATCTGCCCGCGCACCGATGCGTCGCAATCGAAGATTCAATAGTCGGCGTCGCTGCAGCACACGCCGCGGGTATGCGCACCTTCGGCTTCTGCCCTTCGGGTCACGTATTTACACCAGCCCAGCTTCAGAACGCTGGCGCTGATGAAATAGTCACTGACTTCAGCGAACTCATCGATCTGCTCGCGTGAATCGCGCACGCGGGCGATCGAGTTGCTCCTCAACCAAATTCACGAGGCAAGCACCTACCGCGTCTCGATGTTTTCAGTACACAAAATCGGCGTGGACGACGTTCGTGGTATGACTCGTAGTCTCGCGCGTGATGCAGTCGCTACGATCGTCCACTGTTCGCTGCCAACCTATTCACGATATGTTTATGCCTCGCGACAGAGTCTGCGGGCAGCAGTAGAAACAATCGATGTAAGACTAGATGATGCAGCCACTACGAATCTTACTCGTTGAGGACACGGCGCTCGTGCGCATGTGCATGGCGGCTTCATTCCGAGAGGAAGGACATATCGTTCACGAGGCCAGCAACGGAGTGCAAGCGCTGGATGCGTTGCGCACACAGCACTTCGATGCAGTTGTGATGGACCTGATGATGCCCGTGATGGATGGGATGGAGGCTACGCGCCAGTTACGGAGTGACCCGGTTCTCCAATCACTCCCTGTCTTCGCGTATTCAGGGATGTATAGAGGGACAAACTTCGACCCGTCTCTATTCACGGCATTGCTCCCCAAGCCCATGGCACCGACGGATGTCCTCGCCGCCATCGCAAGACATATCGTTCAAATTCCTAGCGACGAAGTTCGCGCCGAAGCCGTCAGCACCCCCCCCCCGGGAGCACGCCCGTGAGTGCCTCTCTTCATCTCGCTCGAGGTGATCAGCGCGAAGCCTCAGCAGCTGGCTGAGTCGCGCTAATCACCTGTCCAGCCGATCACGGTCTACTTACGGCTCCCAGGCGGTGAAGTCTTCACTCGTTGTCGCGGCACCGTACATGGCGACTCCATATCGGCCGCTCTTGTGCGTGCTGTCGCTCGCTTCGAGCAGCAAGTTGCCATTCACGTAAGCGCGCAGTGAACTGCCCACTGCTTCGAGTCTCAAGTTGTATGAGGCTCCCGCAGCGACGGTCATCGGTGCTGTATCGAGAATCTGAATTACACCGTTCACCATCTTGCGCAGCGAGATGGTGTTTTCTCGTCGCACCGTCACATAGTAGTAATTCTTCGCGTCGACGTAGCGTCCGATGACCCCGAACCATCGACTGCCGGTGCCAACGCCAAAACTGTTGAGAGTCACGCGCGTCTGAACGATCTGATCGTCGGCATTCACGAGTGAGATCGCACGCGCATCACCGCTCGTATTCTGCTGCAGGAAGCGTGGATTGCCGGTCGAGTAGTCCGCACTCCAGGTGCCAGGGCCGAAGCTCCACTGATAATCCACCACATTCGGACTTCGCTGCTCCATCAACGTCAAATGCGGATCCTGACTCAGAATGACATCGTCGAAGTCTGCTCGTGCTTTGTACATGCGCACGCCGGCATGACCATGCGTCAGCGCGGTATCGTGTGCCTGCAGCGCCATCCGCCCATCGACATACACTCTGATCAACGTGCCGATCGCTTCGAGACGAAGGCGATAATTTCGATTCAGTACGACCGGAAGCGGAACCGAACCGAGCGAAACGAAAGCCCCATTCTTCATTCGGCGCAGGTCGACTACGTTCGATTTTCGTAGGCTTGCGTAGTAGTAGTTGTTGGCATCGGTCCTTCGCACAGCCAGGCCGACCCATCGATCCGTTCCATCGAATGCGGTCGGCTTGATATCCGCTTCAATGGCCTGGTTCTTCCAATCGATACTCGTCACGAACGATCCAGCATCGCCTGTAAGCGCCGACTGCCGATAGACTTTGGATTCGCCGGAAGTAACAACCGTAAACGTGCTACCTGCCATCGGCGTCCAGCGACTCGCACCCTGTTCGAAATTCTCCTGCTGCGGCGCCGGCGCCGCTCCCCACTTATTGAGATCGAAGACATACAGCCCGCTTGTGCCACCGGCTACCACACGCGCAGTCGAGCCATTCACGTAAGCATCGACATCGCCCCAGCCGAGATACTGAGGTTCTGCGACGGAATCACTCGCGACGAGTCTCGCGACCTGCTGATACCGATCTGGAGAAGTCTGCTGGAAGAGCGCGACGGAGCCGCCGCGATGCGGATCACCCGCGAATCCTGCAACGACAAGATCGCGAACTTTGAGAACTCCGGGAGATCCGGTCCGAATACTATCGGGCGCACTGATGTCTACGGTATGACCCCAGGCACCCGAGTCACGGTTGAACACGTGAATTGGCGCTTCGAACGAACCCGTCACCAACGCACGGCTGTCATCGATCGCGACTGCTGCTCCAAAGTAGCTGTTGATCGGGCTGACGAGGTTGGCTGTGTGAGTCCACGTGGCGCCGGTAGGCTCGAAGATATTGACCGTGCCGGTGCCAAAGGTGTCAGCGGCAATCACACGATTGGCGACCGAGATGTCGATTGCCTCGCCGCTCAGTCCCCAATCATCGCAGCCTGGCATATCGAATCCGGGGAACGTCATGACTTGCGTCCACGTACCCGCCGCATTCTTTCGCGAAGCTTCCGCGTTGAAGTTGCAAGCTTCTATCTGGCTGGTCAGCACCACGCCAGTGCCGACGGCAGCTTCGCCAGGACCAGAAAAATTATCGCTCGGTGCTTCCAGCCAGCTGCCGTCTGTCTTGCGCTCGAACACATGAACTTTGTCGGCGGACACCACGGCGACACCGTTGCGAATCCCCACTGAGGCCAGGCATGTGTCTTCTGCCACTTCACCTGAGTCGCAACTCGTCGTCGCAAGTGTTTTCACAAAGGTCCACGAGCCATTGCTTTGGCGACGAAACAAGAACGCGCTGTGATATTCAAGATCGCCAACGTACTTCACTCCCGTTGCGATGATGGTGTCGCCCTCAACCGCCAATCTTTTTGGGAACACGTCATACGCCGGATCGGGCGAGGCAATCTTCGCTGTCTCTTCGACAACGATGGGTGCAGCCACACACAATGTCGGAATGAGCAAAACAGCCGTGATCAATGCTTTGCTGGCTTGTCGCTCTACGCTGCTGTGGCCAGACAAACGCGACGGACGCGACACGGTTAATGCTGAAGAGACAGATGAATGAAGAGATTCGACGGAAGTGCCCATGGGCTTGCTCCTTGACCACGCACACGATGCTTGTTGAGTAGAGAGCACACTGAGCCCCGTGTCGTTCGACTCCAATTCCTGCAGATGCGAATGAGTCCAAGGTGGGAATGCGCGGGGCCAGCCGCTCGTCAGGGACGTCAGCTAAGTAGTCAGCTACCTGTTGAGTTCCCAACGTGAACACTGAATGTTCGGTTTCATTCTGTCGAGTGATCGACTCCCGACAAATCTGCGTAAGACCGATAAGATAATCGACAAGCAGTAAGACGTTCGATGAAGAACATGTCGCGGCTTAGGGCGATGGATGAGATCCGACCGTGGCGCAGCAGAAAAAAGCCAGAAAACAACACTTCTCAAGTGTGAATGCACAAGCGTTGCAGCCGGTGGATTTCATTTTTGCAGCGCAAGTGGTTGTTGACGAGACTTCCACGACTCACAAACATGCGTTAGCCATGTGTGACGGTTGTGATTTCCGATCACTGCATTCCAGTTGCGTCGTATCGGACATCAACGACGCAACCACAGTGCGAGATGCACGTCGACACTCTGGAAGCGATCGACGTATCACACCTCTCGATCCGAGCGTGCTCGCGGGGCTGCATTGATTGCGAAGCACTGGTCGCGAGTTGCGCAGGGATGAACGACGCTCCTCACGTTCATCCACGGTGATGTTCGAGGAGCCGCTACAAACAGGAATGACTCATGCCGCCGTTCATTTTCTTGAACTTCATGAACTCCCCTTACGGTCTGCTGCTCGTACTCGTATTGGTCTCCCTGATCATCGTGGGTACGCTGCTCGTGATTCAACGAACCGATCTGACCTCCATTCAATCCATCGGACTGCTACTGCTCGTCTGGTTGATCCCGTTCGTGGGTCCCGTTGCCGCGCTGGCGTTTCTGAGGCTTGTGCCTCGCCGCTAGTTCTCATGTCTGCGTTCCTTTGATCCCGGGAACGCCGACGCCGGGTGCACCAAAGCGGGCATAACCGGTACAGGGATCCTTCGGCCCTTGCTGCGCATTGCATCGGCTCTGCAGCTGCGGCGCTGAGTCGCTGCTGCCATCTGACTGCAGGACTCCAGTCATGAGCGGCGTGCCACTTTCACGTCGTCTGGCTCGACACCACTTCCCCAAGGAACGTCGATGCAGACCAGCTATCAGTCGGCCGCCACCTCCTCATCGACACCCATTGTCGACAGAGCGGCAGAAAAATCGTCGGCTTATAGCGCGCTGTGTGTCGCACTGGTCGTGCTCGCGTCTGTGCCGCTCGTCCTGAGCGTGTTTCCGCCGTTCATCGATTACCCGTTCCATCTAGCGCGCATCGATATGCTCTCGCACTGGAGCACCAGTG
>JBJMWN010000184.1:0-8130 GCA_045810085.1 Povalibacter sp.
TGCCCTGATGCTCGCGAAATTGACGCGATAGATGATTGAGCGCGGCATGCTGGCCGTGCTCGCTGAATGCGAGGAGCACCTCCCCGCGCTGCGCGCTCGAGATGCTCGCTGTCATTCGCCCCGGATCCGATTGATACAAAGCCAATGTGCCGAGCAATGCCAGACGTTGCGCGAACACTTGCGCAGCAATGCCATCCTCGCCGAGGCCGATGCAGAACACTTTGCCGGCACGCGCGAGCAAGCTTGCGATCTCCGCAATCTTGTCGGGTCCGTTGATCAGTCGCGTTTCTTCCTCTGCCCGGGATTTGCTTTGCCAGAGCGTCTCAGCCAGCGCCTCGCGTGCGGCCGCGCCTGTTGGTTTGGCATTCACGCTGACCTGCGAGCCGTTGCTGCGCGCTACCGCCTCACCAACGGAATATTTGAGATCCGGATAGCCCTTGAAGCCGAGCTTCTGGCTGAACTTCACCACGCTCGACTGACTGATCTGCAATGCGTCCGCCAGTTGCTGCGATGAATAGTCGCGCAGCAGATGCGCGTTCTCGAGCAGGAAGTCCGCGATGCGGCGCTCGATGGCCGACATCTGATCCCGTTCGGAGCGAATCTTCAGCAATGGCGGCATGATGAAATTCCGCTATCGCTCATCGAGCCGCTCGAGTCCGCGGATCTCGCGAATACCGAGGCCAGGCGCATCCGTGATCGAGATTTCAGACTCATTGAAAATCACACCGCCATCGACCGGGTTGAACGCACACAACGATGGACCATCGAGATCCACCTTGGTGATTACATTCGCTTTAGCCACGGCAACATGCACGGCTGCGGCAACGCTGATGCTGGTCTCGAGCATGCAGCCGATCATGCATTCCACCTGATACAACGCGGCGATGTCCGCGATATGCAGTGCGTTGGAAATCCCACCGGTCTTCATCAGTTTGATGTTGATGATGTCGGCGGCCCGCATCCGGATCAATTCGATCACCTGCGTGGGACCGAAGACGCTTTCATCCGCCATGATCGGCGTGTGCACGCGTTCGGTGACGTACTTCATTCCCTCCAGATCCGCCGCTTTGACAGGCTGTTCGACCAGCTCGAGTTTGACGCCTGCATCTTCCAGCGTCTGCAGCGCATACACGGCCTGCTTGGCAGTCCATCCTTGATTCGCATCGAGACGCAGCAGCGCCCGATCCTCAACCGCCGCATAGATCGCTTTGATGCGTTCGATGTCGACGCCGATGTCCTTGCCGACCTTGATCTTGAGCGATTCGAAGCCCCGCTCGACCGCCTGCACTGAGTCCGCGACCATCTTGTCGATGTAGTCGACGCTGATGGTGATGTCGGTGGTCACGACCGGATCGCCGCCACCCAGCATCTTGTAGAGGGGCGCGTTGTAGAGCTGACCGAACAGATCATAGATCGCAATCTCGACTGCAGCTTTCGCACTGGAGTTCTTCTCGAGTGCCGTCTGAATGAGCTGTGTGATGCGATTGAGGTTCGCGATCTCCTGTCCGATGAGTCGCGGCGCGATGAACTTGGCGATGGCTTCGATAATGGAGCCATGCGTATCGCCCGTGATAACCGCCGTCGCGGGCGCTTCTCCGTAACCGATATTGCCCGTGTCGGTGTGAATCTCGACGACGATATCCTCGACCATGTTGACCGTGCGCAGCGCCGTCTTGAAGGGTGTCTTCAAGGGAACGCGCAACATGCCGTATCGAATGTCCGTAATTTTCATGATGACGCCAGATGAAGAGAGGGAGTAACCACAAAAAGCACAAAGATCACAAAGATGAAAAAGAGAAGTCGTCAGTGCTCAGAGTCGCAGTGATCATTTCTACCTTTGTGCTCTTTGTATTCTTTGTGGTTACTCTCCATCCTGTTTCCCCTTCTCACTCTCGGATTCGCTGAATGCTGTAGACACGATCGATCATGGGTTGGCCTTCGCCGAGCAATAAAGGCAGCAACGGAGTTACCGAGACGCCATTCAACTTCGCGCGTGCGATATCGCCCGAACCGCTCCGATAACTGATGCCGGTCGTATCGTGAATGATGTAGGGCGTGCCGTTTTCATGGCCGATGACCATCATCACGTGACCCGGGATGTAAATGAGATCGCCGATCTGCGAGTCGCGCAGGATTTTGATGCGTGCCTGGTGATCGTCGGCCTGCGTGAGCTCGATACGATTCAGTGCCGGACTCACGCCTTGATCTCGTGTGTTCCGCGGCAACTGCACACCGAAGCTGCGATAGACCTCTGAGACGAAGCCGCTGCAGTCGCGCGCATTGTAGGAATGACCCCAGCCGTAGCGCTCGCCCAGGAACTTGAATCCCTGGCGCAGCACATTCGCCTGCGTGAGCGGCAGATAGTCCGCAGAAACGTCCTGAGTCTTCGGCAGCAACGCCGGAGAGAATTGGAGCGAACCATCCGCTGCCCGATAAGGCAACTCGACGACGTGAGCGGTGTACGGATGTTGTCCATTGACCGGCGCATCCACGGGCCAGTCCTGCATCAGCGGCACGCGCACGCCCATCTCGAGTTGCAGGTTGGAAAGCTCGGGGCGTTCGGGTGTGAACACCGTCTGCACTTTCGCGCCAGTGATTACCACGTACGGCGATTTGTGCGTGTAGCCGAACACCGCTGCCGCACTTCCTTGCGCAACTGCATCGGCCTGGATCCATGCCGCGTAGAGCTGACTGACGACAAACAGCCATCGTCCATCACGACTTGCGTGCGCAATCACCACCGGCGTCCCTGGAAACAGCGCGCTTTCCTGGAAGCGGTCGATGTCGGTATCGCCGGTACTGGAGAACACGCGAACGGTGGTGGGAAATGTGCGCAGGTCGGCGCGCTTCACCACCAATCCATATCGAGTCGCCTGAGTCGCGGGGACGGATTCCAGATTCAGCGTCGACATCCATTCATCCACGCTTTGAGCCGGCAACTCGCGACCTTCCTCGTCGAACAAGGTGCGCTCGGGACGCGCCGAAAGATCTTGAATCCACTTGCGAACTTCATCGGCAGCCAGCGAAGTCGGCAGGTGCTCGATATCCCGGACGGATTTATCCATCTGCAGCAAACGTGAGTTCTGCGACGCAATCTCGTTGGTATCGAGCACCGTGGCATTCGCGCGGGCCGCGTGTGCGATCCAATAGTCCGCGTCGAGTTGCGCGGACTGCACGCCGATCATGCCTATCGAACTGACAGGACCGATGGCCTGATCGCGAGGTGCGGATGCGCAACCCGCGAGTGCAGCGAGCAGCACACCAAACCAGACGCCACGTTTGAGCATGATCATCACGTGGGCGCCAGAGCCGATAGAACAGTCGCCATGAAAAGCCCCATGCCGGTGCCGAGAATCAAGCCAAGCATCGCGAGCAGGACAGCAATAGGAACCAGCACTGGCGAATAAGTTGCAGCCAGAATCGGAGCCGACGCTACACCACCGATTTGCGCAAGCGATGAGATTCCGCAGAGATACAGATCGAATCGAAACACGCGCGCGAGCAGTGCCAGCAATCCGATGTGCAGCAGCATGGTGCAGATGCCGCACAGAATGAACAGGGGTGCCGACGCAAGTCCGTGAAAGTTGCTTTGCGATGCGAGCACCGCGACGAGCAAGGCGAGCAATGCGGAACCCGTGCCCACCGGCCCTGGAATGCGTGCGAGCGGAGTGCGCGCGACGATCAGACCCGCGATCGTGGCGATGAACACCGTCCATGAAGTCTGCGAAAGCATCGTCGATGTGGGCATCAGCATCGCGAGTCGAGCCGCGGCTAATCCGACAAACATCGCCAGGCCCAGCCATAAAAGGATATTGCCGGCACTCGCGAGGCCCGTTGCAGCAAGTGCAGTGAGTTGCGGATATCGGCCTGCATCTGCGCGCGTCCAGCGGTTGAACTTCGGCGCGAATGCACCGGTAGAGAAAAGCACCAGCACCCAGATCGAATAGCACAGCGCATCGGCGAGCAGCACCGAAGGCAACGCGCTTTCCGATAAACCAATCACCTGCTTCACCGCGACCAGATTCGCAGCGCCACCTGTCCACGTTGCGCTGAGTGCAGCGAGCATTTTCCAGCCTTCAGCCGGCAACACCGTTCGGAACATGAGATAGACCAGCACGATCGCGATCAGGATCGTTGCCATGGCGCAGGCAAACACCGCGAGCACGCGAGGACCCACCGCCAGGATCGCGCGCAGATCGCACGTCACCATCAAGAGGAATAAAAGCGCAGGTAACAGCTGCGTGGTCAGTGCGCGCTGCGCGGATTGAATCTCAGCCGTCGAGGTCCACAGCCCGCCGACCGCGAGCGCAGTGACGAGCAGATACGTCCAGACGATCGGGGGCAGAACGTCGAACACGCGCCATTGATAGCGCTTTTCCAATGAGGGAAAGAGACCGGCAGCGAGCGGCATGACAGCGAGATACGGCCAGACCGTCTCGATCATTCGAGTACGCAGCAGCCAATGGAGGGACGCGTCGTTCTCATGCGCGGAGAATATTCGCTTCTTACGTACTCCGCATCAAGAATAAATTATTGACCGACGATTCGGCGCCGTGATACACCATCGCAACACCGCGCCTGAGCCCCTTTTCGCCGACGTGGACACCTTGAAGTGACTGCTCGACCGTCCGTTCCATGCAAACGGGAAGCCAGTGTCCGTCCGGCGAGGATCGCGTGTCGGCCACCCAGATTCTCCAGCCTTGTTTCGCGATTGCTCACCTGCATCGTGCTCTCGAGTTGCTCCCTCGCAGCGCTGGCAGCAAATGAGTCTGCATCAAATGTGAACGTCGCCGCGCCGATTGTCGAGTTGGTCGATGCCGGCCAATTCCGCGAAGCGAATGCAGCCATCGACGCAGCGCTCCGCAATCCGCAGCTATCCGCAAAACAGAAGCAGGCCTATGAGTTCGAACGCGAACGCATGCGTCGGATTCTGCTCGATTTCAGTCTGACCGAAGCAGACGCGAAGGCACGAGTCCGCAAACAGATTCCCGATCTGAAGGATCAGGAATTCGCCGCATGGGATACAGCGGGGCTGCTTGAGTCACGAGTGATCGATGGCCGGAAACTCTACTTCGGCCGCGCGCCTTCGAATCTTTTTCGACTGAGCGCTGAGGCGCGTGCACGTCGCTCGAATCCTGTCCCCTTCAACGACAGTCCGCTCGAGAAGGCCAGTCCACATCATCAGGAAGTGCTCGCGCAATCCATTGCGAGTGGCAAGACCTCGATCGCGCCGCGTCGCGTGCGAATTACGCAATCCATTACGGTCGAGCGGGATGCCGTTCCGGCGGGTGAAACGATTCGCGCATGGATTCCATACCCGCGCTCGATTCCCGGTCAGCAGGAAAACATTGCGTTCATCGAGAGTTCGCCGGCAAAGCACCAGATCGCACCCGAATCAACACTTCAGCGCACCGTTTATTTTGAGCAGCCTGCAGCCGCCGGCAAGCCTGCGTCCTTCTCGGTGACGTACGAACTGACCATCTACGCTCGCCACTTCGAGATCGATCCAGCGAAGGTCACACCAGCGATTGCTTCAGCAGAGCTCTCCCCTTTCATGGGTGAACGTCCGCCGCATATCGTATTCACCGATGCGATGCGCAAGTTCTCGCGCGAGGTGGTCGGCGATGAAAAGAATCCGTATCGAATTGCGCAGAAGCTGTTTGCAGCCGTCGACCGCGTTCCATGGGCAGGGGCGCTCGAGTACTCGACCATCACCAACATCAGCGACTACGCACTGCATGCGGGCCACGCAGATTGCGGGCAACAGACGCTGCTTCTGATGACCTTACTGCGCCTGAACGGCATTCCAGCCCGCTGGCAATCGGGTTGGATCTTTTCAGATGTCGCTTACAACAACATGCACGATTGGGGTTGGCTCTATCTCGCGCCGTACGGTTGGGTGCCGATGGATGTGACATTCGGTCGGCTTAACTCAGGCAACGCTGCGCTGGATAGTTTTTATCTGGGATCGTTCGACGCCTATCGCGTTGTCTTCAACGACGACTACAGCCAACCGTTCACGCCGCCCAAGCAGCACGTGCGTTCCGAAACGGTCGATCTCCAACGCGGTGAGGTCGAGTGGCGCGGCGGCAATCTCTATTTCGATCGCTGGGATTACGACTTCAAGGCAACGCTGCTGAGCTTGCCTGTTGATGCACAGATGGGCTCAAGCGCAGGAAGCCGATGACAGAAGCCCCGAGTGATCACCCGATTTACATTTCAAAAACGCTGGCCGGGAGGGTGTATGAGTAAGAATGTTTCGCTTAAGGCTGCGCTGAGACTTGCGCTGAGGTTGAGTGTGGCGAGCGCGCTTGTGGCAACGTTGCCGGTGCAGCTCTCGCATGCAGCGAGCGGCGACGGGTCGCTCGTTGGCAGAATCATTTCAAGCGACAAGAGCTCACTCGAGGGTATCGAGGTCACGGTGCGCAATCCGGAAACGGGCTTCAGTCGCACAGTGAAGGCCGAGGCCGACGGCCAGTTTCGATTCCCGTTCCTGCCCGTGGGCAAGTACATCGTCGAAGGCACACGCAACGGCACGTCGATCGGCAAGCTCACTGAAGTCACGGTCGCACTCGGCGCTGCGACCACCGCCGATGTCACGGTGAATCTCGCCAACGTTGAGGAAATATTTGTCGTCGGCAGTCGCGTCACCCAAATCGTAGACGTGACGTCGACGGAATCGGCAACCAATCTGACGCGTGAAGATCTGGAACGCCTGCCCGTCGAACGCGACATCCAATCGGTCGCGCTACTGGCACCTGGACTCGCAAAGGGCGATGCGGGGCTTTGTGCTGGCGGCAATTGCGGCATCTCGTTTGGCGGCTCGTCCATCGCCGAGAACACGATCTACATCAACGGCCTCAATGTCACCGACTTCTATAACCGCGTCGGGTCGTCGTCAGTGCCCTACGCCTTCTACAAAGAATTTCAGGTGAAGACCGGCGGTTATTCCGTTGAATTCGGCCGCACTACCGGCGGCGTGATCAATGCCGTCACGCGCTCGGGTACCAATGATTTCGACTTCGGAACAGAAATCGCGTGGGAGCCTCACTCACTGCAGAGCACCAAGTCCGACCGCTTCTATCCTGACGGTTCGCCGCACATTGTCGGCAGTCACGATCAATACGACAGCACCAGTGCGACCGTGTATGCGTCTGGACCGATCGTCAAAGACAAGCTCTTCTTTTTCGCTTTGTATGAAGCCCGCGACTATCAGCCCGAATACACGAGTGACTCTGGCAATACCTTCTACGAGGCACAGGAAGACAATGGCTTCTGGGGTGCAAAGGTCGACTGGCAGATCAACGACAAGAACTTGCTGGAGCTGCTCGCCTTCTCAGATGAGAACCAAGAAGTTCGCGACGCGTTCGGCTTCACTTACCCGGAAGGGACCAAGGGCGCCTATGAGCAGACACGCTTCACCGACAACGGTGGCCTGAACTGGTCAGCCACCTACACCGCCTATATCACTGACAATTTCTCCGCCAAGGCGCTCTACGGCGAGAATGATCGGGAATTCACGCGTTTCAGCCAGAACGATCTTGAATGCGCCCGGGTGCGTGACTTGCGTCCCGGAGGCGCTGGCGACATCGGGTGTACTTCTTCTTCAAACATCACCTCACGCGACGATACGCGAGAGGCTGCGCGAGTTGATTTCGAGTGGTCACTCGCAGATCACCAATTGCGTTTCGGACTTGATCACGAGAGCAACACTTCTTCGCATACTCAGTACTACCCGGGTCCTGATCGCCTGCTGTACGAGATCAATCGAACCAGCACTGGCGTTGTGAACGGCGTGAACGTCGGAATCGGCACGGAGTATGTACGAACACGCCAAAACGAAGTGGACGGCGAATTCGAGACCATCAACTCTGCTTACTACCTTGAAGACAACTGGTCGGTGACAGACAGATTCCTGCTGAATGCAGGCATTCGCGTCGAGGCGTTCGATAACAAGAACTCCGATGGCGAGACATACATCAAGATGGACAACATGGTTGCGCCGCGGTTTGGCTTTTCCTGGGACATCAAAGGCGACAGCAGCAACAAGCTGTTCGGTAATGCAGGTCGATACTTTCTGCCGGTTGCGAACGTCATCAACATCAAACAGGCGGGCGGCTTCCTCGACCG
>JBJMWN010000185.1:0-3427 GCA_045810085.1 Povalibacter sp.
TCCAGATCCTGAACGTTGAGCTCGATCGACGCATCGCGAGCAAGCCCCACGATGGTTTGCTCAAGCTCTGGCGCATCGCTCGATTGCAACTGCTGCACGAAGCTTCACTCAAGCCTGACGGGAGCGCCAACCCTGGTGATAGCCTTCACGCGCATCGCGCGAGTACGGCACGGCCGCCACCTTCACGCGGATCTCGCATTGCTTGTGGCGTTCTACCGTTGGCTTACTTGTGCCGCCATTCTCTTCTCCCCACAGCAGTGTAAGCACGTCGCCAACATTGATGTTTTCATCAACGACGCCAAGCGACAGGCCGCAACGTTCGTTGTGGCTGTATCCGGTGAACATTGAGAGACCCACCAGTTTGCCGTTCATGCGGACCGCGTCATACGAGGAAGAGGCGTAGTTCGCGATGGGCAGATCGAAGAATTTGTACGGCTCAGTCTCGCGATCGCACAGCGAGGCGAACACTTTGCCGAGATCCTCGCCGTTCCACTCGAACGTCACCTTCTTTCGCTGCGGACGCTTCTCCTGCACGATTTTCTCGAGTGCTTCGCGACCAACGAACTCATGGTCAAATTTCACGAAAGGCCCGTAGCCAAGCTCGTAAGGCGAGAGGTAGTAGTCCTCGATCTTCTCCGAGACGAAACTGCCGCCGATCGAACCGGTGCCTTCATATCCATTCGCCGGCAGCCACTCTCGATAGGCTTTCATCTTCTCACCGGTGTACACGGCAGGAAGCGGTGAAGGAATCCATCCCGATTCGAGCGTGTTGCTCGCATAGGTGCGGGATCCCACGGCCACGATGCCTACGTCCTTGCCCGCCTCCATCACCGCAGCGCGAATCTCGTCGCGCTCTTCGTAAGGTCCCCAGATCTCAAGCCCCGGTTCACCTGCCATCCCGTGGCGTAGCGCGCGCACCTTCCGGCCTTTGATGTTGATCGTGTCGAAGTTGAAGAACTTGATCTCAGGCAGCGGACCGCCGTTCAACTTCTGCAATACCTCAGCCGCTTTCGGGCCCTGGATCTGATATCGGTAATGTCGACGCGAAACAGCGTTGCCGTTTGGATGCGAGGGCGAGCGATCGTCGCGAATGACGTCGACTTTGAACGCGCCGCTTTGAGCGTGGAACTGCAGCCAGTTCACCGTAGGCGCACGTCCGACAAACAGCAGCTCATCCTTGTCGAGGTAAAAGAGAATGCCATCGCCAATGACGTATCCGTCGTAGCTCGTGGGCACCATCTGTTTCGCCTTGCCGGGCGTAAAGCTGTTGAAGCTGTTGATCGTCGTGTACGAACACAGTTTCAGCGCGTCCGGTCCCTTGATCGTGATCTCTGCCATGTGATGGCATTGGTCGAACAGCACCGCGCTCTCGCGCCAGGCGCGTTGTTCCGTGCGCCAATTGCTGAACTCTGTCGGCACCACCGGATAGACGTAGGCGCCGATCTGCGAATTGCGCAGCATCGAAACCGGATTGCTTACGCTCTGAATCAGGCGTTCAAGCGACTGTTGGCTCATGGAGGAATCTCACTGCTCTGTAAGTGAATGTTGAATGGCTCATCGAAAGATCACGGTTCGATGGCCGTTCAGAAGGATTCGATGTTCGACGTGCCACTGCACCGCTCGCGCAAGAACGGCACATTCGACATCGCGACCGACGCCCGCGCATGCTTCCACGCTCATCGAATGATCCACGCGTGCAACGTCCTGCTCGATGATCGGTCCTTCATCGAGATCCGCGGTGACGTAGTGAGCCGTCGCCCCAATCAGCTTCACGCCGCGATCGTGGGCCTGGCTGTACGGCTTCGCGCCCTGGAAGCTGGGCAGAAACGAGTGATGGATGTTGATCGCGCGTCCGGTGAGCTGCTCGCATGCATTCGGCGACAAGATCTGCATATAGCGGGCTAACACGACGAGATCGCAGTGCTCCTGACGCACGATCTCGAGCAGCTGCGTCTCTTGCTTCTGCTTGTTCTGCGAATCGACAGGCAAATAGTGAAACGGGATATCGCTTTGAGCCGCCAATCGATAGAAGTCTCGATGATTGGAGACGATCGCCGGAATCTCGACCGGCAGCGCACCGATCCGATGTCGATACAGAAGATCGTTCAGGCAATGACCGAACTTCGACACCATGATCAGCAGCCGAGGCTTAACCGCGGTGTCGTAGACCGCGCTCTGCAAAGAGAACCTCTCGCCGACTTTAGAGAACGCGAGCTGCAGGTGCTCTGCCGTGGTGACTTGGTTTGAGTCAAACGACACGCGCATGAAGAACTGCAACGTAGCCGCATCGCCGAACTGCGCGCTCTCGACGATGTTGCATTCGTGCTCGAGCAGAAAGCTCGTGACGGAAGCCACGATGCCCATTCGGTCCGGCCCGGAGAGCGTCAGGATAAATCGTTGCATTGCAGTCGAAGGCTCGGCACTCGATCGGCGAACTCGCAGGTGTCGCCCATCTTTCATCGCTTCCTGACTATTAGGCAACGCGATTGGCTATATTCGCCGTATCAGCCAAACGGATAGTGCTCCCATGCTCCATGAGCTTGATCTGAATCTGCTTTACGTTCTGGTGGCGCTCGAGAGAAAGCGCAGCGTCAGCGCCGCTGCGTTGTCGTTGCAAAAGAGTCAGCCCGCCGTGAGCGGCTCACTCGCCAAGCTGCGCAGCTTCTTCGACGATCCGCTGTTCGTGAGATCCGGCAACAGCATGCAACCCACGCCTCGAGCGATCACCCTCATCGACGCAGCACGTCAGGTGCTGGAGCGAGTCGGTACGGACATGGTCTCCTCGCCCACTTTTGATCCTGCGACCAACCGGCAGACGATCAGCATTGCTCTGTCTGATGTCGGCGAAGTCGTATTTCTACCCGGAATACTCAAAGACTTGAGGCGTCTCGCGCCGCATGCACTGGTTCGATCAGTGAGTCTGCCGGCTGCCGACGTTGCGGAAGGTCTCGAAAGCGGCAGTATCGATCTGGCCATCGGTTATTTTCCGGATCTGAAACAAAGCAACTTCTTTCAACAGGCGCTCTTTACAGACACGTTTGCAAGTCTGATGCGGTTGGATCATCCGCTCACAGCGCGCAAGCTCACGCTGAAGCAATACCTTGAGCTTGAGCATGCAGTCGTTCACGCTGAAAGCCGCACAGAAGAAGTGATGGAGCGATATCTGGCGCGCAAGAAAATTCGTCGCACCATCGTGCTCTCGACACCTCATTTCGCCAGCGCTCCAATCATCGTTGCGCAATCCGACCTGATCGTGACCATTCCTGAACCGCTCGCCCGTTACTTCGCTCGCGTTTCAGCTAACGTTCGCACCGTGGGACTTCCTTTTGATCCGCCGCGAATTCAGCTGAAGCAATTCTGGCACCGGAAATTCCACCACGATCAGCGCAACGCCTGGCTGCGATCACGGGTGTGCAGGCTGTTCCAA
>JBJMWN010000186.1:0-11213 GCA_045810085.1 Povalibacter sp.
TTCGACGTTAGTGCCGGGATTCGTGATGCCAGTTTTCGTACGAAGTGAAAGCGCGCCGCCCAGCGCATTGAGACCGAACATCGGGTTGGAGCCGGGGATCACATCCATGCTGGCGATTGCACCTTCGGGCACGAGCGCCCATTGAACGATGTCGCCGAATGGATCGTTGATGCGCACACCATCCTGATACACGGCGATGCCTTGAGGTTGACCGAGGAGCGAGGAGGCGACGAATCCACGCAGGCTCACGTCTGGCTGCAATGGATTGGATTGCGCTTCGTTGATCGACACGCTTCCAACCCGCTGGTCCAGGAATTGTGAGAGGCCCGCGCGGCGAACGTCATCGAGCTGCTTGTCAGTCGAGCGCTGCACATTGCCGGGAACTCGATCGATCGGCATCTCGAGACCGCCGAGCGGCGTGGAGTACACCGTGACTCCTTCGAGACCGCGGGTGCTCTCTTGATTCTGATCTGGCGCTTTATTGCCGGATGCCGCGTTGTCGGACGCCGCGTTGTCGGACGCCGCGTTGTCGGTGGTTGAGTCGGCCGCGTGCGCCAATCCTGGAGTGGCCAGAGTAATCAGCAGGAATGGACGCAGCAGGCGGACGACCAGGGCGGCGCGGGTCTCACTCATCAACGATCCAACCTCTTGCGAACGCAGCGTCCAGAAATTCCACGATCTCTCCTGCAAGCGCCTGTCGATCTGAACCGCGCGTCAACTCCGCAACGATAGTGTCGCGGTCCCGTGATCCATCGCAGAGCTTCAGGACAGCCGAGGCTGCGTGGTTCAACTGTACTTTGCCATCCGCGGACATCAGCACGAAGAGGGCTTTGTGCTCGCCACTGCCATCGACACGCACGCCGGGCGCAAGTCGTATCGTGCGTAGCGAGGGCGAAGCACGACGCTGCTTCGTACTCTTCACGGTCCGGGGACGGCCGCGATGTGTCGACATGATTCGCTCTGAAGAAAGCACTGCACGCTGCGGGCGCAGGTTCCAATCAGATAAGCAGATTACATGCCAGATGGAGATGTCGGGCCCCATCCTCGGAGCGAGTGCCGAAACGCTCATGCCGGCGTGCTCGAGGTCGCGGCGGTGGCAGTCTTCGCCAGCGGCTAGTAGCTGACCCGCTTGCCGCCAGAAAGCGGAATGCCGAGTTGCTTGCAGCGCCGATACAACGTGTTGCGGCTTACGCCCAATCGCTGCGCCGCATTCGACATGTTGCCGCCGCAAGACGCGATCGCTTGCAAGAGATTTTGCCGGTCCGACGACGGATCTGCAGGTACTGGTGACTGCTCTTGGGCGGGAGCGCTGCTCGCGTCGCCGTTCGCCACATCGCTGCCGAGTTCAGCGTGACTGACTTCACCTTCTCTGACCTGACTGGGCAGATCGCTCAGTCGCACGACACCTCCGTCGCAGATGGCGAGCGCCGTTCGAATTACGTTGCGTAATTCGCGAACGTTTCCCGGCCAGCTATAAGCGAGCAGCCGTTGAAAGGCCTCCATCTCGATTGCCGCCGGCCGACCCTCGCTCGTTTCCCGGGCAAGGAATTCCCGGATGAGTCTCTCCTTGTCGATCCGAGCGGCGAGCGGAGGAAGTTCAAGCGTGATGCCGTTGAGACGATAGTAGAGATCCTCGCGGAACAGCCCATTCGAAATCATTGCGCGCAGGTTGCGGTGAGAGGCGCAGATCACACGCAGGTCGACTTTCACCGGTGCCTCCGTACCGAGCGGCAGCACTTCCTCTTCCTCGAGCACACGCAACAGACGCGTCTGCAGCAACACTGGCATATCGCCGATCTCATCGAGGAACAACGTGCCGCCGGAAGACTGCAGAATCTTTCCTTTCATTCCTTCTCTACGCGCGCCGGTGAACGCACCCGAGCGATATCCGAACAGTTCGCTTTCAATCAGTGATTCCGGGATTGCGGCGCAGTTGAGAGCAACGAATGGCATCCCAGCGCGATGACTCACCGCGTGAAGCGCGCGCGCAAACACCTCTTTGCCGGCTCCTGTAGGTCCTTGAATCATCACAGGCACGCGCAGTGATGCAATTCGGTGTGCGCTGCGCACGTTGCGCAGCATCTGCGGATCTTCTCCCGCAAGCTGCTCGAGTGTCAGCGGTGCCTCATGCACTCTCGAAGGCGCGAAGCGCATGACGCGCGGAGAATCCGCCCGAGCCGAGGGCAGGCTGGATAAGGAAGCGGCTCTGGAACAATGATCGAGGCTAGCGAAGAAACGTCGTCCGAGTGCTATGTCGCGCACGCTTTGCAATGACGGGCGTGCATCGAACGACGGCTCGATGACTTCATCTCCATGAACATCGAAGATCTCATCGATGCGTCGGCCGATCAGATCGGTCCGATTGCGTGCGCCCAACAGCCGCATCGTGGTCTCGTCGACTGCAATGATCGTGGCGTCCTGCGCCAGTGCGATCGCGCCATCGTGCTGAAGATTCACGAGCTCGGGCCGGGCGTGAAATCGAAACACGATTCCCTGCTCGAAGTGGCACAGAAACAAGCGTTTCTCGATGAGCCGGGCCGACATGTTCACCAGGGCCATCGTGTGACCGAGACCCGCGGATGATTCCTGAGCATTCAGTGTCGAAGCATCCAGCACAGCGACGAGCGCGCCTGAGGCATCCCGTATCGGGGATCCAAAGCAGGTGAGGCCGATGTGGCTCGAACGATAGTGCTCCTCACGACGGACGATTACCGGTGTGCGTTCGGCGATACACGTACCGATGCCATTCGTTCCTTCGCAGCGTTCACTCCAGTTGGCCCCAGCCAACAGCCCGGCGTCTCGGAACGTATTCGCGAGAGCGGCGTCGCTCTTCTCGTACAAAACGACACCCGTGGAATCCGTGAGGATCAGCGCGTGCCCTGACTCCGCGATGTATTCGTAGAGCCAGTCGATCTCGGCCGAGGCAATTCGTAGCAATTCAGCGTGTTGCTCGCGCCGCGCAGCGAGCGCAGGACCGTCGATGACGGTGGGCGCGTAGTGGCGACTGGGATCAAGGGAATAGTCGAGAGCGCAACGGCGCCACGAGCCCACGATGTTGGGATTGACCCCCGCAACCGTATCGTTCACGAACCCACGCACGAACTGCAATACGGTGGCGGCATGCGAAGCAGCCGTGTTCACGATGATCCCCCTCCCCCTCGTCGTTGACTGTTCAATCGCGGCAGAACTGTACCACTGTGTCAGATGTCACGTGACAGCGTCCCATACCTATACCCACGTGACACAGTGAAACGGCCCAAGCGGCGATCGTCTCCCCATTACGCTGTAGGCGAATCTCTGATCGGGCCCACTTCGCAGCAGATTGCTGCTGGCATACGCCTTGCTTAGAGCAGATCCCCAGCGCCCGCGCCGGAATCTTCGCTCGAAGGGTGATGCTACAGGAGGTATGACCCCATGTTTAAGCACGCATGTCGGCGAGCAATCGTGATTGTCGTTGGAACGACCTGTTGGTCCGCAACAGCGTTTGCGGTGGAGATGACAGCAGGCGACTGGAAATTCTCCGCGGCAGGCAATGTGAATGTTCACTACATTGCCTCGAGCTGCGAAGAGGATACGACTCCAGGGATTGCAGGCGGCCTGGCGTGCCGCGGAGTCGCTGGCGAAGATCGCAGCTCCTCGATCAGTAACGGCCTGCTGCCGGCTGCGCTCGCATTTACCGTGTCGACTACTCAGAGCGGATACGACCTGGGTGTGACTTTTGGTTTCTATCCCGGTATCAGCACCAACGATGGCAGTCCGAATCTGCAACAAGGGGCGGACCTGCTGAATACCGCGCTTGGAACAACGGGGCTCGATATCCGGCAGGTTTTCATGACATTCGGCAACGACCAGATGGGGACATTCCTGCTCGGTAGAAACATCGGGCTATTCGGTGCAGACGCAATTCTTGGAGACATGACTCTTCCGGGCGTCGGTGCCGGCAATGGCAACTACGCGACACCATCCAACACCTCTCTCGGATCCATCGGGCTGGGCTACATCTACACCGATTGGCTCGCGCAGATAAATTACACAACGCCCGATCTCGCTGGCTTCAAGATCACGCTCGGCGTGTTCGATCCGCTCGAGCCCATCGTGCAGGAGGTGGCCGTGCCGGAAAATGCACCGGGCTATCACGGCAAGATCGCATTCACGCACGGGGCACTTTATCTGTCAGCCAGTTTCATTGGCCAGAAACATAAAGGCGCGCTCGACGTACAGGATTTTGACAGCTTCGGCTTCGATGTCGGCGGTAAGGTCACCTTCGGGGGCGCGGAGTTTCTCGCGTACTACTACCAGGGCTCAGGACTCGGAACGACGGCGCTGTACAACCTGAGTGACGATCGCCTCGGCAACGAGCGAGATTCCGATGGATATCTCGCGCAGCTCACCTACAAATTTGGCAACACGAAGGTCGGCGTCAACTATGGCGTGAGCAATCTCGATCTCGCTGATGGCGAACTGCCTTCATTTCTCGTGAAAACCAACGAGAAATACACAGTCGGGGTGTACTACTCCCTGACCAAGAATCTCACTCTGCTAGGTGAGTTCACGGATACCAGCTCCGAAGCGCACAACGGTCAGAAGAACGACAGTAGCAACTTCAACGTGGGTGCGTATCTGTCCTTCTGACGCAGCCGGCAGCTGATGTGTACCTTAATCACGGCGCGTTTTTCTGAAGAGTCAACGCGCCGGAAGGGCAGGAGCCTGTTTGATTGTTCAGTGCGTCAGGCCGCACGTACGTGCGGCTTCTGATTCGGTGTCGCGATAGAGCTTGGCCATCTGGCGTGCGTGATCGGAATCGCGGAAGAGAGCGCCGCCTTCGCCCGGCAGGCCGGAGTACCTCGCAAAGGTGCCGGCTTCGACGAAGTCGTCGTAGGTGATTTTGTCGGCGATCCGATCGATGACACACGAACACTGGTACAGGTTCGACAGGTGACCGCCGTGTGCTGCGATGCACTCCTGTACGTACTCCACGCGCGCATGCGTCGGGTAATTGTTGGCAGGAGGATCGGCCCCGAGCGCGGGGCCGAAGGAGCACAGACAGATGGCGGTCAGTAAAGCGGTACCTGAACGCTGATGGCATAGGCGTTGCATTGTCATCGGCAGCCTCACAAGGAATGGTCTCGTCACGACATACAAATGGCGAGCCAGATGAGCTTCGACAAACTTTCGAACGAGGACAAGGCTGGGGGAATACATATGAAACGTCAGCAGATCTGCATTGCACTGGCAGCCTCGGCTGCGGCTCTGAGCGGGGTAGCGGCGGGACAAAGCGCCGGTAGCCTCGATCAGCTCATGGGGAAGCCATCGAACTGGGCCTCTCAGGCGGGCGACTACGCGAATCAACGGTATAGCGATCTGAACCAGGTCAACGCGAACAACGTTGGACAGCTTCAGGTTGCATGGACCATGTCGACGGGTGTGTTGCGAGGTCACGAAGGCTCACCGCTCGTGATTGGTGACACGATGTACGTTCACACGCCGTTTCCCAACAACGTGTACGCGGTGAACCTCAAGGATCAATCCTTCAAGTGGAAGTACGAGCCGAAGCAGAACGCGGAAGTCGTTCCCGTGATGTGCTGCGACACCGTAAATCGTGGTCTCGCTTACGGCGACGGCAAGATTCTTCTGCAGCAGGCGGACACCACGCTGGTCGCGCTGGACATGAACACCGGCAAGGTCGTGTGGACCGCAAAAAACGGTGACCCAAAAATCGGCGAGACGAACACGAACGCGCCGCATGTGTTCAAGGACAAAGTGATCACCGGAATTTCCGGTGGTGAGTTCGGCGTGCGTGGACGTTTGATCGCATACGATCTCGCCTCGGGCAAGAAGGTATGGACTGCATGGAGTACGGGTCCGGATAACGAGCTGCTCGTCGATCCGAAGAAGACGATGACATGGACCAACGGAAAACTTGCGCCGATCGGCACGGACTCATCGATCAAGACATGGAAAGGAGATCAATGGAAGCTCGGCGGCGGTACGACCTGGGGCTGGTACTCCTACGATCCGAAGCTGAACCTGGTCTACTACGGCACGGGTAATCCGGGAACCTGGAATCCCGCGCAACGTCCCGGTGACAACAAGTGGTCCATGACGTTGTTCGCCCGTGATCTCAACACAGGCATGGCGAAGTGGGCGTATCAGATGACGCCGCACGACGAATGGGACTTCGACGGCATCAACGAGAACCTGCTGGTTGACGTCAACATGAAAGGCAAGAGCGTTCCCGCGCTCGTTCACTTCGATCGCAACGGCTTTGGCTACACCTTGAATCGCGAAACGGGCGAGCTGTTGGTCGCGGAAAAATACGATCCACAAGTTAATTGGGCGAGCAAGGTCGACATGAAGACCGGTCGTCCGATCGTAGACAAGAAGTATTCGCCTGCGACAACCGGACCGGATGTGAACGTGAAAGACATCTGCCCGGCAGCGTTGGGATCGAAGGATCAACAACCGGCGAGTTACGACCGCAAGAGTGGCTTGATCATGGTTCCGACCAACCATGTGTGTATGACCTACGAGCCGTTTCAAGTCGAGTACACCGCGGGACAGCCTTTCGTAGGTGCGACACTCACGATGTTCCCAACACCGGGAAGTCACGGCGGTATGGGCAACTTTATCGCGTGGGATGCATCTCAAGGCAAGATCGCGTGGACGAAGCCTGAGAAGTTCTCTGTGTGGTCAGGTGCTCTCACCACTGCGGGCGACGTCGTGTTTTACGGCACGCTTGAAGGCTATCTGAAAGCAGTGAGCACGAAAGACGGCAAGGAACTTTGGAAGTTCAAGACGCCTTCGGGAATCATCGGCAACGTGTTCACGTACGAGTTCGATGGCAAACAGTACGTCGGCGTCTATTCAGGCATCGGCGGCTGGGCCGGCATCGGCATGGCTGCTGGCCTGACGGAATCGACGGCCGGCCTCGGTGCGGTCGGTGGCTATAAGGACCTGGCCAAGTACACGACGCTCGGTGGCTCGCTGTTCGTCTTCGCTCTGCCAGACAATGCAGCGCAGGCTGCGAATGCTGAAGCCAAGAACGCGACAACGCAGGCGACCGATCGTTGAGAGTGACGGGTCAACAATACTGATGAGTCCGGGCGATATGTCGTGCAACGTGCGGCATATCGCCCGAGGGGGAATTGCATGAGCGGTATGCCGCCCAGTCGAATTGCATTGGCGTTGCTGATTCTGGTGACGACTCTCATGGCCACTGTCGGCACCGCAGACGAGACATCACAGCCGTCGGGTTCTGCACCGCTCTACAAGGTCAAAGATGGAACTAAAGTGGATGCCGCGACACTCGCGGGATGGAAGACCTGGCGTGCGCTTGCGTGCGAACGTTGCCATGGCGCTGCTCAGGAAGGACTCGTCGGACCTGCGCTCGTTGAATCGCTGAAGACCATGTCAAAGGAAGATTTCCATACCACGATCATGAATGGTCGGATGGAAAAGGGAATGCCGTCCTTCAGCGGGAGCGAGATGGTGACGAAGAACTGGGAAGGGCTCTATGCGTACCTGAAGGGCCGCGCGGACGGGCAGATCCAACCAGGACGTCTCACCGAAATCGATGCGCCCTGAGCGCTTTCACGCCATGTTCACGCGAAGCCTTCGACCCTTGCTCACTCTGGCGCTGAGTGCTTGCCTGCTTGCTGCGGCGGTTGGCGAAGCATTGGCACAGGATGAGAGTGCCCGCGACAAAGTCCTGCGGGTGTGTGCCGATCCTGACAATCTGCCGCTATCGAACGATCGCGGTGAAGGATACGAGAACAAAATCGCCGAGCGCCTTGCGCAGGATCTGGGCCGCAAGATCGAGTACACCTACTTTCCTCAGCGGTTGGGATTCGTCCGCAATACTTTGAAGAAGCAGGATCCGATGACGCAGCAGTTCAAGTGCGACGTCATCATCGGCGTGCCGAAAGGCTACGAGTTGACGGCTACGACGCGGCCGTACATGCACTCAACCTATGCTCTGCTGTTCCGCCATCGATCCGAGTTCGAGCAACTCGCAACGGCGGAAGACCTGTTGAAGCTGCCGCCAGAAAAGCTCCATGCGCTGCGAATTGGTGTATTCGCACAATCTCCGGGGTCTGACTGGCTGTTGCGCAACGAACTGCTGGATCGCGCAGTCTTCTACGCATCACAGAGCGGTGATCCACATGAGAACCCTGCGTCGACCGTCTCTCGTGATCTCGATGCGGGAAACATTGATGCGGCGATCGTCTGGGGACCCGTTGCAGGATTCCTGATGCACAATCACTCGGCTTCCCCCGCGTGGCGCGCTGTGCCGTTCACGCCCGACAAGCAGATCAAGTTCGACTACGAAATCTCCATGGGCGTGCGCTTCGGTGAGAAGGAGTGGAAGGCAACGCTGGATGATTGGATTGCTCGCAACGAGCAGAACGTGAATCAAATTCTCGCGACGTATCTCGTGCCGCTGCTCGATGCAGACGGCAACATCAAGGTGGATTTTCGCTCAAGCGAGCGCGAACTTACGAATGGCGTTGCCAAACGCATTCCACTGCAACTCGGATTAAACGGTACGACTCCGTAAAACAGGAGCGAGGCATGAAGACGCAGGCTGCAGTCGCATACGCTGCGGGCAAGCCGCTCGAGATCACGACAGTGGATCTCGACGGACCGCGAGCGGGCGAAGTGTTGGTTGAGATCAAAGCGACAGGTATCTGTCACACCGACGAGTTCACACGATCAGGCGCCGATCCGGAAGGACTTTTCCCATCGATCCTTGGGCACGAAGGCGCGGGCATTGTTGTTGATGTAGGTCCCGGTGTGACCTCGGTGCGCAAAGGCGATCATGTGATTCCGCTTTACACGCCCGAATGCCGACAGTGCAAATCATGCCTGTCGCGAAAGACAAATCTGTGCACGGCGATTCGCGCGACGCAAGGCAAAGGGCTGATGCCGGATGGGACGAGTCGCTTCTCTATCGGCAAGGATGTAATTCATCACTACATGGGTTGCTCCACATTCTCCAATTTCACTGTGTTGCCTGAAATTGCTGTTGCGAAGATTCGCGAAGACGCGCCGTTCGACAAGGTCTGCTACATCGGCTGCGGTGTCACGACCGGCATCGGTGCAGTGATCAACACAGCGAAGGTGGAGCCCGGTGCCAATGTCGTCGTGTTCGGCTTGGGCGGCATCGGCTTGAATGTGATTCAAGGTGCGAGACTTGCTGGCGCGAACAAGATCGTCGGCGTCGATCTGAATCCAAGACGCAAAGCGCTCGCTGAACAGTTCGGCATGACGCATTTCGTCAATCCGAAGGAAGTCGGCGGCGATCTGGTTGCGCATCTGGTCGAGGTCACCGATGGCGGAGCCGACTACAGTTTCGAATGCATCGGCAACGTTGATGTGATGCGGCAAGCCCTGGAGTGTTGTCATCGAGGTTGGGGCGTGTCCGTCATCATCGGCGTCGCAGGCTCAGGCCAGGAAATCCGCACGCGACCCTTCCAGCTGGTGACCGGCAGAGTCTGGAAAGGCACGGCATTCGGCGGGGCACGCGGCCGGACCGACGTACCGAAGATCGTGGACTGGTATATGGATGGCCGCATCAAGATCGACGAGTTGATTACACATACGATGCCACTGCAGAAGATCAACGAGGCGTTCGATCTGATGCACAGTGGCGAATCGATCCGCAGCGTCGCCTTGTACTGATCGCAGTCAAGGTGAGCTGTCGTCAAACGCGAATGAATGGGAGACAACCATGGCAGCATTGGCAATTCATCCATCAGTAGATAACGGTGTGAAACCCGGTCTTCCTGATTTCAAGGAACTCACGCTGACGTGCAAGTGCACCGACTCGCCGGTCACGGTGAGCATCAAAGGCAATGTCGCCTTCAATCACGTCTGTGGTTGCACCAAGTGCTGGAAACCTTCCGGTTCGCTGTTTTCGATGGTGGCAGTCGTGCCGCGCGAGAATTTGAGCGTTACAGCGAACGCTCAGAAACTCAAAGTGGTCGACACGTCGGCGGCGATCCAACGCTACGCCTGCACCAAATGCGGCGTGCACATGTATGGCCGCATCGAGAACAAAGCCCATCCGTTCTATGGGTTCGACTTCGTGCATCCTGAGCTTGCGAAAGAGTCGGGCTGGGCTGCGCCCGAGTTCGCAGCTTTCGTGTCTTCGATCATCGAAGCGGGTGCCAAACCGGATCAGATGGGTGCGGTTCGAGCACGACTCAAAGAGCTCAACCTCGAGCCTTACGATTGTTTGTCGCCCGCGCTGATGGATTTGATTGCGGCGAACGCGGCGAAAGCGAAAGGCGTGCTTGCGGCTTAGCAAGCGTTAATCCTGTCGGGCCTGAATGGATGATGTTTGCTGATGGTGAGGGCATCGATTCGTTGCGTTTCGATGCCCTCTCAGCGATAAGCTCGTAGCGAGTCGAAGACGGCGTATGCTTTACGTTCGGCTTGCGACTTCTGCGGGATGTCTGTGGTGAAAGATCAGATCGATGTCATTCTGAGTCAGTACGCCCAACGGCCCGGGCCGTTGTTGCTTGTTCTGCACGCTGTGCAGGAAGAATTCGGCTATGTGCCCGAAGAATCCATACCGCTGATCGCGGAAGGCCTGAATCTTTCACGTGCCGAAGTGCACGGGGTCGTCAGCTTCTATCATCACTTCCGACGGGCACCGCGCGGCCGGCACGTGATTCACGTGTGTCGCGCCGAATCCTGTCAGGCGATGAATGCGGACGGTCTGGTCGCCCACGCTCAACGGCGGTTGCAGATCGGCTTCCACGAAACCACTGCGGATGGGCGTTTCACGCTCGAACCGATCTATTGCCTCGGTAACTGTGCCTGCTCACCCGCGATCATGATCGACGATGAGCTTCATGGTCGCGTGACTGCCGAGCGCTTCGATGCGCTGATCGGAGCGGACGAGAGCGAAGCATGAGCGCCGTGGTTTACGTTTCCAAAGACGCCACTGCGCTATCAGTAGGCGCAGAGAAAGTCGCGCAGTCGATCATGCGCGAAGCCCAAGCGCGAGGCATCGATCTCGTCCTCAAGCGCAATGGATCTCGCGGCATGTGCTGGCTCGAGCCGTTGGTTGAAGTCGTTGTCGACGGTGAGCGTCAGGCCTACGGTCCGGTCACGCCGCACGATGTGTCAGGCCTGTTCGACGCCAAGTTTTTCAGCAACGGCACACATCCGCTTCAGCTCGGCCCCACCGAACGCATTCCATATTT
>JBJMWN010000187.1:0-4683 GCA_045810085.1 Povalibacter sp.
TGGACGCAGCGGAGCATCATTTTGCATGAGCCTTAGGTCAGTTCATTTTGCGACCGGCATCATGCCATTCACGTCCAGCCACAGCATGAACTGAGGGAACCAGCCGGTGCTGGTCTTGCCCGGATTGCCGAGGCCGAAGCCGTGCCCGCCGTTCTGGTACAGGTGAAATTCCACAGGACGGCCCGCCTGCTTCCACGCGGCAATCAGGCCGTAATCGTTCTTCGCGAACAGCGGATCATCGGCAGCCAGCGCCACGAAAAGCGGCGGTGCATCGGGCGGGACTTCGACTGCTGCCTGCGAACCATAGATAGGCGCGATAAAGGCTGGCTTGTTTTCTTTCGACTGCAGCGTCGCCGCCATCGTGGTTCCAGCGCCTGCTGAAAATCCCATCATGCCGATGCGGTTGGGATCGACATGCCATTCCTTAGCGCGTGCTCGAACGAGTTTGAATGCCGCTGTTGCGTCCTCCAGAGGAAGCGCGACGGGCGAAGTTGCAGCTGCAGTTCCCGGTGGCGGTGGCGCTCGAAGCGGATCGCCTTTGTCGAATTCTGCCCAATCAGCCACGGTCGGCCGCAGCCGATACTTCAACACGAATGCAGCGACGCCTCTCTCGTTGAGTGCCTGCGCCACTTCCCATCCTTCGTTGCCCATCGAGAGGATTCGAAAGCCTCCGCCCGGCGCGATGATGACAGCGGTACCGTTTGCCTTATCGCGTGCAGGCAAAAATGGTGTGAGCGTCGCGCGCGAGACATTGCGCACGAACGGATCACCCCACTGCTTGTACCAGCTCTCGCTTGCAGTCTGACCCTCGACGCCACCGGTGTTGAGAGGAATGGCCTTCGGCTCGGCAGGCGCCGAGATCTGCGTCTTCGGAGCTTCCTGCGCTGAGATTGACGCAGCAATCCCAAGCAATGCGGCAAACACGACGAACGGCTTCTTGTTGGATGCGGACACTGTATTCCCCTGATGTTCGAGCTTCAGTGCAGATCATGCCACGGCTAAATTATATTGTCTGAGGATTGACGAAAGCGCCGTAGCGGTGATATTCGGACGGCGGCGAAGACTCGGCATTCAATCCATCCCGTCGTGCCTAATGAGCAGACAAATCATTTCCATCGATCTCATTCACTGATCTCATCGAGTGATCTCATTCACCATGCAACTCTCTCCACGTCATCTTCTGTTCGTGTGCACGGCGTTGCTGCAGGCAACCGCGGCATTCGCGACGAATCCTCTGATCATGGATCAGTTCACCGCCGATCCGACCGCACGCATCTTCGAAGGGAAGATCTACGTTTACCCTTCTCATGACATCAAGGCGCCACCGGAATACAAGGGTCGACCCAATTGGTTCGTCATGGAGGACTATCACGTCTTCTCATCGGACAATCTCACCGATTGGAAAGATCACGGCGTGATCGTCAAGCAGACCGCCGTTGATTGGGTTGACTCCAGCGCATACGCAATGTGGGCACCGGACGCAGTCTTCAAAGACGGAAAGTATTACTTCTACTTCCCAGCCATTGCGAAGACCGGCGGATTCAGAATTGGTGTCGCAGTTGCGGACAAGCCCTACGGGCCGTTCACACCCGCGGCCACTCCGATCGAAGGTGTGAAGGGAATCGATCCATCCGTGCTTATCGAGAAGGATGGCAGCGCTTACCTGTACTACTCGCTCGGCAAAATCTTCGTCGCCAAATTGAAGCCGAACATGCTGGAGATCGAAGGTGAGCCGCAGGTCATCGACAACCTACCGCAGAAGGGACTTCTCGAAGGCCCCTTTGTTCTCGAACGCAATGGCATCTACTACCTCACCTATCCGCATGTAGAGAACAAAACCGAGCGGCTCGAATACGCGACGAGCTCATCGCCGATGGGACCCTTCAAACAAGCGGGCGTGATCCTGGATGAATCAGCCAGTGGCTGCTGGACGGTCCATCATTCCCTCCTCGATTGGAAAGGGCAGTGGTATCTCTTCTATCACGACAAGGATCTCTCACCCTCTTTCGACAAGAACCGCGCGATCCGAGCGGACAAGCTGTTCTTCAACAAAGACGGAACGATTCAGAAAGTCACGCCAACACTGCGTGGTGTCGGACTCGTCGAAGCAAAGAGCGAGATTCAGATCGATCGCTACAGTTCCATGAGCCCCGATGGCGTGGCGATTTCACTCCTGGATGATGCGAATCCATACGCAGGCTGGAAGACAACATTCAGCGCCGACAAGTCCTGGGTGCGATTTAACGAAGTCGACTTCGGCCGCGGCAAACAGAAATCAATCGAAGTACGCGCGAAGGCTGCTGGCAAAGGCGCACTCGAGATTCATCTGGATAAGCAAGACGGACCGTTGCTCGGCCGAGTAGAAGTCGGGAAGGCAAGCGACTGGACAGTTGCGAGTGGCGCCGCGAAGAAAACTCCTGCCGGTGTTCACGATCTTTTTGTTACTCGGGTCGGAGGCGAAGCCGTTGACGTGGACTGGGTGAGTTTCCGATAAGAAGCGAACCATGATGTCGAAACACGCACTGCTGCTGCTCGCGATCAGCTCGACCCTGGCTGCATGCTCCTCCAGTACACCTGCGCCCCAGTCCGCTACGTCTCTGCCTGCTTCGTCGTTCGGCGAGCGCTGCGCGGCTTTGGCTTCTCAGCCTCTGTCGAAAGGAAAGATCTCGACGGCGGAAATCGTTGCCGCTGGCACTGTTCCCGTCTACGGCACACCGAGTGCAATACCAGAACATTGCATGGTGCGTGCGTCACTCAATGAGCGTATCGGCATCGACAAAAAGACGGATGCCATCGGCATGGAGCTGCGTTGACCGCCAAATTGGAACCATCGCTTCTTGTTCCAAGGTGGTGGCGGAACGGATGGCGAACTGCGAGCGGCGATCGGTACGACAGGCGTTGGCGACGCACCGAATGCTTTATCACTTGGCTACGCGGTCGTATCCACTGACGCAGGACATCTCAATGAGCCTGGCATTGAGGGGCCTTATATGTTCGGTGCCGACCCGCAGGCGCGCATCGACTACGGCTACAACCATCTCCCCGTGGTGACGGATGCGGCTCGCGCGCTCATCCAACAGTTCTATGGCGACAAGCCCGCTCATTCTTATTTCGCTGGATGTTCGAATGGTGGTCGCGAGGGAATGATGGCCTCGCAGCGCTATCCTGATTTGTTCGACGGCATCGTGATCGGCGCGCCCGCCTATCGCGTAACCGATGCATCACTGGATGCACTCGCACAAACACAGATTCTTGCCTCGATCGCACCGCGCGGAACGGATGGACGTCCGCAGCTTGGCGCTGCACTGTCGGCCGCCGATCTGAAAGTGCTCGGCGATGGCATTCTGAAGAGCTGCGATGCGCTCGATGGCGTTGCCGACGGCATGGTGCATCACCCCGCGCAATGCAAGTTTGATCCGGCGAGCGTTCGATGCGCTGCCAGCTCGTCGGCCAATTGCCTGACTGAAAATAAAGTCGATGCGATTCGCAGGATTTTCTCCGGAGCAAGGACTGGAGATGGCAAGCCCGTGTACACGCAGTGGGCCTACGATCCCGGCATCAATTCGCCGCTCTGGTCGATGTGGAAAATGGGACCGCCTGATGCGACGCCTCCACAGGCCATCAACGCAACGCTCATCGCAGGCGCCATGTCACACGTGTTCAGAACACCTCCACTGATGGTGAACGATCTGTACGGCTTCATGCTCAACACCCGACTCGACGAACTGCGGAACAGCTTTCGGCATACCGAACCCCCATTCACTCAGTCCGGCGAAGAGATCGTGAACGCCTCGTCGACAGATGTCGCAGCTTTCACAGCTCGCGGCGGCAAGCTG
Organism: Povalibacter sp.; assembly: GCA_045810085.1. GTDB lineage: Bacteria > Pseudomonadota > Gammaproteobacteria > Steroidobacterales > Steroidobacteraceae > Steroidobacter. Next base: position 3,837 of record JBJMWN010000187.1, read on the forward strand.
ATTTTCTTTCACGGCATGGCGGACGGCATCTTCGCTCCTCAGGACACGATCAACTACGTCGACGCACTGAAGCATGAGTATGGTTCGCAGGCGGACGGGTTCGCTCGGCTCTATCTCGTACCTGGGATGGCTCACTGTGCTGGTGGTCTGGCGACCGATTCGTTCGACGCACTCGGCGCAGTCGTGAACTGGGTTGAAAAAGACGAAGCACCGAACGCGCTGCTCGCAAAATCAAATTTGAATTCGCCGCTGAAAGGAAGATCGCGCCCGCTGTGTGCTTATCCGCAGCAGGCAACTTACAAGGGCGGCGATGTTGAACAGGCCGGAAGCTTTCGCTGCGAGTAGGAAGTGTCGGCACTCGACCGATGCGACGCTGAACGCCTTCTCGCCGCTGACGATGAATCTGCTTCTCTCGATATCAATCGATTCTCGAGACTCACGAACCCACAACAATCATCCAACGATGCCCTGATTACGCAATCCTCCATGCAGGGCATGGCGCATAACTCTTCACTCTTCACACACTCAACTCGCGACTTGTATGAAAACTCATCCGCTTCGTCTCATCGCTCTGCTGATCGGCTTCTTTGTTCTGTTTTCCGTCGACGCCCAGGCAGCTCCGGCAACGGAGAAATACACATTCGTTCTCGTTCATGGCGCCACGGCTGGGGGCTGGGAGTGGAAGAACACCGGCAAGTTTCTTTCCGACGACGGTCACACGGTCTACCGCGCCACACTCACCGGCCTCGGCGAGCGTGAACACCTCAATAGTCCCGACGTCGATCTGCAGACGCATATCAACGATGTCGTGAATCTGATCCTCTATGAGGATCTGCACGATGTTGTG
>JBJMWN010000188.1:0-4802 GCA_045810085.1 Povalibacter sp.
TGTAGACGCCATCCGAATAAAATTCAGAGCTGGCGACATCTAATCCCAGGAACACCTGTTTGCCAGCCTTGTAGCCAGCGCGATCGACTGCTTCGAGAATGGTTTCGAGCGCGGCCTCATTCGACGGCAGATCCGGAGCAAAGCCACCTTCGTCGCCTACCGACGTGGCGAGCTTGCGCTCATGCAGCACTTTCTTGAGCGTGTGGAAAATTTCAGCGCCGTAGCGAACTGCTTCCGAGAAGGAAGGCGCGCCGACCGGCAACACCATGAACTCCTGAATGTCGACGCTGTTATCCGCGTGGGCACCGCCGTTGATGATGTTCATCATCGGCACGGGCAATGTCTTCGGACCAGGGCCGCCGAGATGACGGAACAACGACAGCTTCTTTTCGCGAGCCACTGCATGTGCATTCGCGAGCGAAATCGCAAGCAGGGAATTTGCGCCGAGACGACCCTTCGTATCGGTGCCGTCGAGATCGATCATCGCGTGATCGAGTCCCACCTGATCATTTGCATCGCGACCGACCAGCAGCTTCTTGAGCTCGCCGTTTACATAGCCGACTGCCTTGGTCACGCCTTTGCCCAGGTAGCGACTCTTGTCGCCATCACGCAGCTCAACAGCTTCACGTGTGCCGGTGGAAGCGCCCGAGGGAACCGCAGCACGACCCAGCGCGCCGGATTCCAGAATCACATCGGCTTCCACGGTGGGATTGCCGCGAGAGTCGATGATTTCGCGACCGCGGATGTCGACGATTCTGCTCATAACAAACTTTCCTCGTAAGGTTTCGATTTGACGATTTGATCCACTGCTTTCAGCGTCTCAAGCAGCGAGCGCATGCGATCCAGCGGCCAGGCGTTGGGGCCGTCCGAAAGCGCTTTTTCGGGATCGGGATGCGTTTCCATGAAGATACCGGAAATGCCGGACGCCATGGCGGCGCGCGCCAGCACTGGAACGAATTCGCGTTGACCGCCCGACGCGGTCCCTTTGCCACCCGGCAACTGGACGGAATGCGTCGCATCGAAAACGACGGGGCATTCAGTGGATCGCATGATCGAGAGCGATCGCATATCGGAAACCAGATTGTTGTAGCCGAAGCTGAAGCCACGCTCGCAGACCATGATTTCCTGGTTGCCGGTGGAGCGCGCCTTGTCGACGACGTTCTGCATCTCCCAGGGCGAAAGGAACTGTCCTTTCTTGATGTTCACGGGTCGCTTCTGTGAGCACACATTCAGGATGAAGTTGGTCTGCCGAACGAGGAAAGCGGGCGTCTGCATGACGTCCACCACCGCGGCCACTTCAGCGAGCGGCGTGTCTTCGTGCACATCGGTGAGTACGGGCACTTTGAACTGACGCTTCACCTCGGACAGGACCCGCAAACCTTCCTCGATGCCAGGACCACGGAAGCTGGACTTCGAGGATCGATTGGCCTTGTCGAAGGACGCTTTGAAGATGAAAGGGATGCCGAGCTGACTCGTCATTTCCTTGAGGCGACCCGCGACATCAAGAACGAGACCTTCGCTCTCGATCACGCAGGGGCCGGAGATGAGGAAAAACGGTTGATCTGGACCGACCGTGAAGTTCAGGAGGCGCATATGCGAGTACCTACGGGCTACAGGGCATTAGCCAGAGATAGTGACTTGAGTTTCTCTGGCCGTCGCCAGTAACGGGCAGCCGAAAGCCACTGCCAGCTCAGCCATTCGCTGCCGCGGGCATCAGACCTTGGTGATAGGCACGAGCCGCTTTGACGAAACCTGTGAACAACGGATGACCATCGCGTGGCGTCGAACGGAACTCAGGATGGAACTGACTCGCCACAAAGAACGGATGCGCAGGCAGCTCGATCATTTCCACGAGTCCATCACGCGAGAAACCCGAGAATCGCAAACCTGCATTCATGAGCTTCTGCAGATAACGGTTGTTGAACTCATAACGATGACGATGACGTTCAGCAATCACATCGGACGCGTAAATCTGATGTGCACGAGAGCCATGCGACAAGCGGACTTCCTGCGCACCGAGTCGCATCGTGCCGCCCATTTCCGACTTGTCGGTGCGCTGCTCGACTGTTCCCTTCTGGTCCTGCCATTCGCTGATGAGTGCGATGACAGGATGCGGCGCGGAGCGATTGAATTCTGTGGAATGCGCACCTTCAAGACCCGCGACACTGCGCGCGTACTCGATGATGGCCAGCTGCATCCCCAGGCAAATGCCCAGGTACGGAATCTGTCGCTCGCGCGCATAACGGATCGCCTGGATCTAGCCTTCCACACCACGTTCGCCAAAGCCACCCGGGACGAGAATCGCGTCCATCCCTTCGAGACAATCGGTGCCGTGCTTCTCGACGTCCGTCGCCTCGACGAATTGAATTTTCACGCGCGTACGATTCGCGACACCGGCATGCGTGAGCGCCTCGCTCAAGGAGATGTACGCATCTCGCAGGTTCACATATTTGCCGACCATGCCGATCGTTACGGTCGTATCTGGATTCGACTTCGCCGCGACGACACGACGCCACTCGCTCAGATCGGCAGGCTTCACGTCGAGCCGCAACTTGTCGACGACGATTTCATCCAGCGCCTGCTCATGGAGCAGCATTGGAATCTTGTAGATGTCATCGGCATCCACTGCGGAGATCACCGCGCGTTCTTCTACGTTCGTGAAGAGTGCAATCTTGCGACGCTGCTCATCGGGAATCGTGTTCTGCGATCGGCACAACAGAATGTCGGGCTGAATGCCGATCGATCGCAATTCCTTGACCGAATGCTGCGTGGGCTTCGTCTTGATTTCGCCTGAGCTCGGAATGTACGGCACGAGCGTCAGATGCATGAACAGGACGTTATTGCGTCCGAGTTCTACGCCCAGCTGTCGAATGGCTTCGAGGAACGGCAAGGATTCGATATCGCCGACCGTGCCGCCGATTTCGACCATGCACACGTCCGCATCGCCAGCACCCATGCGGATGCAATGCTTGATCTCATCGGTGATATGAGGAATGACCTGAACCGTCGCGCCCAAGTAGTCGCCGCGACGTTCTTTCGCGATCACACGTTCGTAGATACGACCGGTCGTGAAGTTGCTGTTGCGCGAAGTGGTGGTACGAACGAAGCGTTCGTAGTGCCCCAGATCGAGATCCGTCTCGGTCCCGTCCGTCGTGACGAAGACTTCGCCGTGCTGAAAGGGACTCATCGTGCCTGGATCGACGTTGATGTACGGATCCAGCTTCACCATGCTGATTTTGAGGCCACGAGCCTCGAGGATGGCGCCCAAAGAGGCTGCCGCAATGCCCTTCCCCAGCGAGGAAACGACACCGCCAGTCACACAGATATAACGAGTCATGGGGCACCGTCGATGAAAGAGAGAGGGCGACAGACGTGACGCACTTCGGGGTGCATCGCCGTACTCACGACGGGAGCGCAGTCTATCGGAATCGTCAGGACCTTGAAAGAAGGAAAAGTGATGGAGCCCGCCTCGCTCATCACGTTTGGGAACGTGCGCCTACGTCGGCTCGTCGTCCATCACGGCAAGAATAGGCGGTCGCCTTTCCCAGGTGATTGCCAGGCCCGTGTTGGGGACGCTGGCGGCAAATTCATCCGCAACCCACAGATCGCCCACAGCGACCAGCGCGTCATCGTTCCAGATCAGCGGCAGACGATTGCGCCACCAGGGCAACACGCCCGCTTCCTGCAGCAACTTCTTGAGAGAGTGATGATGATTGCGCCCGATCAGTTTCAGCCGCTCTCCGCCCTGGCGGAATTCCACTCGCAGCGTCGTCGCCAGTCGCGATTCGTCCAAACCCTTAAGCGAAGCGCGCTGCATCCTGAGTTCGCCCAATTGAGTTCCCAGCGCGAGCGGTTCCCGCCAGTGCCACTCGAATGATGAGGGACCTGCGGCATTCGCTTGTGCCCAGGTGCCGTAGAGCAAACCGCGATGGCGCCGCACTTCAAATCCGTCCCACTGCACCTTCGGCAGCCGATCTTCTGCAGCTCGCAACATGTCGTGCTCGAGCGCGACGAGCTTGCGTGCTGACGGCAGTCGCGCACCGTGGTGACGCAACCAATATCGAAGCAGATTCCGTCTGCGCGGCGCGCTCATGTGCGTCAGCACGTTGACTCTCAAGCACGAGCCTAACGCCGCCTTGAGAAAGTCTTCACTTGCGAATTCATCCAACAACGAAGCGGCTTCCGCCACGTGACGCGCACTACGCGATGCCGTTTTCGCGATCGATGGCCAACGCTCTCGCAGCGCCGGAGTCACGCGATTACGCAGCAGATTGCGGCTGAATTCATCCTTGTCGTTGGAAGGATCGGAGATCCACGTGAGCGAGTTGGCACGAGCCCACGACTCGATCTCATCACGCGTGAATGGAAGCATCGGTCGCACGTGCCAGCCTTCTGCGAACGGACGACATGCTGGCATTCCAGACAAACCCGCCAGTCCAGATCCGCGGGTGAGCGCCAAAACAATGGTCTCGAGCTGATCATCTGCATGATGCGCCGTCAGCAGGATCTCGCCTGGGCGAAGCCATTTTCGCAAGACGTCATAGCGAGCCTGCCGTGCGGCCGACTCGATGCCGTCCTCTGAATTCAGATCGACGGCAACTTGCACGGCCATACATTCGACGTTCAACGTTCGAGCGAAATCGATGCAGTGTCTCGACCATTTGCCAGATGCGGCTTGCAGCTGATGATCGATATGGATTGCGCGTACACGAACGCCGCGCTCACGTGACTGTTCAACGATGGCAGCGAGTAGTGCAGTGGAATCAAGTCCGCCGCTGAATGCGACCAACACATCGCTGCAG
>JBJMWN010000189.1:0-8739 GCA_045810085.1 Povalibacter sp.
GCGCCGCGTATTCCAGAGCTGAAATGTCACCGCTGCTGCACATCCTGCATCTCGCGAGTCCAGCACTGCCGATCGGCGCTTTTCACTTTTCACAGGGACTGGAGCAGGCGGTCGAGTGCGGCTGGGTTCGCGACGAAAAGACGGCACTCGAGTGGATTGGCGGCATTGCAGCGGGTGCACTGGGATCACTGGATCTGCCCGTGCTGGCTCGTCTTCACGAGGGTTGCTCCACGGCAAACGACTCGTTCGTTTCTCGCTGGGACGCCCTGTTGATTGCCTCGCGCGAGACCGAAGAGCTGCGCGCAGAGGATCGGCACCTCGGGGCTGCGCTAATCAAAGTTTTGCGCGAGATTGCGCCCGATCTCCAGGTGGCGGCGCCTCAAACGTACGCAGCTGGATTCGCTCGGGCCTGTGTTCATTGGAACGTGCCGGCGCTCGAAACGCTGCAGGCATACGCATGGAGTTGGGCTGAAAATCAAGTTCTCGCAGCCGTGAAACTGGTGCCACTGGGTCAGTCTTCGGGCCAGAGAATCCTGCATGCGCTGATTCCCCAACTCCAGCGGCTTTCGGCGGAAGCGTTGGGTAAGAAGGACAGCGATATAGGTTATTCGGGCGTGATGCAGGCGGTCGCGAGTGCCCGACATGAATTCCAGTACACCCGGTTGTTCCGTTCTTGAACCGCTCTCGGAAGCCTCCGGCCAGGTGAGCCTGAAGGCAATGCTATGATGGGTCGATGAATCGCGACCTAGAAAAACTCCGGCGCCGTCCTTTTTTCATTCCGCTTCTGTTTCCTGTTCTGGTGTTCGTCGCCGTTGTTGCGGCGGCGGCCTGGCTCTTTGATGCGCGCGCAACCACGATGATCGTCGTCGTGCGGCACGCAGAGGTCGAAGCCAGCACGGAAGCAGATCCAGGCTTGAGTGTGGATGGACGCGAACGAGCTGCTCGCTTAGCCAAGATGCTGTCGCAGGTCAGACCGATGCGCGGCATCGATGCGATTTTTACTTCGGAGTTCAAGCGCACTCAGCAGACGGTCACACCGTTGTCTGAAACGCTGGCTCTGCCGCTGAATATCGTCCCGTCGGCCACCTGGAACGAGTTGCCACGTCGCATCCTGCGTCAGCATCGAGGTGAGTACGTGCTCGTCGTCGGGAACGCCAACACGGTCCCGGCGTTAGTTCAAGCGCTCAGCGGGCAGAGGGTTGAGCTGCGAGAGGATGAGTACGATGCAATGTTCATCGTATTTGCCCCGCAGATTTCGAAGTCGAAGGTTGTCCGAATCCGGTATTGATGGCGTCCATGGTCGTTCGCGACAGCATTCGAATTCAGACGCGCGGGCGTAGCTTCGAATCGCTCACCGAGCGTGTGGCCGAGATCGTCCGGCGTGCCGGAATTTCCGAAGGCTTGTGCAACGTCTTCGTGCAACACACCAGCGCATCGCTGCTGATTTCCGAGAACGCGGACCCGGCCGTACAGCGCGACCTCGAACGATTCATGCAGAAAATCGCGCCGGACGGCAGTGCCGAGTACGAACACGACGCCGAAGGTCCGGACGACATGCCCGCTCATATCCGCAGTGTGCTGACGGCTTCATCGCTCTCGGTTCCCGTCAACGGTGGACGCCTGGATCTCGGCACCTGGCAGGGCATCTATCTTTGGGAACATCGTCATTCGCGGCATTCCCGGGAAATCATCGTCACGGTTGTTGGATAAGATCGAATCAGTGCTGGAGATGCGCTCCCCGTAGCTTGCCTGGTCTCGTTCGAATGCTACAATTCGCGCCCTGTTTGCATCGGTGGGGCTGTAGCTCAGCTGGGAGAGCGCCTCGTTCGCAATGAGGAGGTCAGGGGTTCGATCCCCCTCAGCTCCACCAACTCTCACCGATCCACCGCCCCCGTAGCCCAGTGGATAGAGCGGTCGCCTCCTAAGCGACAGGTCGCAGGTTCGATTCCTGCCGGGGGCGCCAATGCCGGGGCGCCAAGCTGGGGCCCCACCTCAGTGTCTCAGACGAATCACTCAAGCCGGACGCAGAACTTCGCCTAGGCGAACTGTTTGCGAAAAGGCATTGAACGGAGACGCCGACCTGTCGCACGAAAGATTGCGTTTGCGATCGCTGGGGCGACCAGCCCAGTGCCGACCTCACCGGGTCCGCCATAGCGCGCATGTCCACTCACCGCGCCGAAGTGAACATCAACTCGGCTGGGAACATCTGCCATGCGAAGCATGGGATATCGATGAAAGTTGTCGTCGACCACCTGGCCGTTTTCGATCGCAAGCTCCTCGTTCATACACACATTCATTCCGAAGATCATCGAGCCCTGCAGCTGCGCAAGAACCGCGTCCTTGTTGAGAATTTTTCCCGAATCAAAGGCCAGATCGAGCGAATGCACCTTGAGCGCACCGGCTTCAGCCACTTCCACCGTGGCAATCGCTGCGGCTGTTGTTCCGGATTCAGGTTTGCCACCCATTGCCCAATTGCCCAGAGCAAGGCCCTGACCATAGCCCTTGGGTAACTCACGTCCCCACTGCGCACGTGTGGCTACTTCATCAAGACACTTCTGCCATCCGGCATCCGGCCAGGTGCGCAGAATCATCTGCCGGTATTTCAGTGGATCGATACGCGCGTGGGCTGCGCATTCATCGATGAAAGATTCCATCACAAAACAATGCGTGTTATAGCCGGGCCCTCTGAACTGACCCACGAGCAGGTGCATCGGCACTTTCGATTGTTCGACACGCACATGCGGCACGCAGCCGCTGACGTAGACATTGTCCTGGAGACCGAGAAGCGTCGGATTGTGACCTGCAACGTGCATGGTGAGCGCTTCAGGCAGTCCTCGATCATCCAGCGCTGCGTGCAGCTTCACTGCCTGCAGATCGCGATATCTGCCTTGTCGAAAAGTTTCTTCGCGACTCCAGATCACATGAACGGGCGTACCGGGAAATTGCTTCGCGACAGCGAGCACCATGCGCACATCATCGCCTCCGACTCGACGACCGAAGCTGCCGCCGATGAGAGGCAGATGCACTTCGATGTTTTCGGGCGGCAGACCGGTTTCTTCCTGAGCGATCATCTGTGCCTGCTGTGCGAACGCAGTCGGATGCCACAACTCCACGCGATCCTTCGTCACAAGTGCCGTGCCGTTCAACGGTTCCAGTGGGGCGTGATCACAGAGCGGTGTGTGATACGTTGCTGAGAGCGCACGTTCACCTGCAGCCGAAATCACTCTGGGCGCATCACCTTCATCCTTCACCAGATCTTCCGCGGGCTCATCGAGACGCGCCAGCAGCGCGTTATAAAGTTGTTGAGTGTTTGCCCACGCGGCGCCATCGCCCAGATTCCATTCGATCGGTAATGCGTCGAGAGCCTTGCGCGCCTGCCAGTAATGATCTGCGAGTACGGCCACGCCGCTTTGGAGCGCCGTGTTGGCCCAAAACGCGGTCTTCGTCATCTCAGGCTTCTGTTGACTGGGATCGATCACGGCGATGCCGCGCACTCCGGGCATTCGGCGAATTGCCTCGAAGTCATAGCGCTTGAGTTTTCCGCCGTGTACCGGGCATTGAACGAGCGCGGCGTACAACATTCCAGGCAGCCGAACGTCCATGCCGAAGATCGACGTGCCGTTGATCACGGCGGGAACATGCAGCTTCGCAGGGGTGTGTTTGCGAAGCAGAGTCCATTCCTCCTCAGCCTTCGGCTTCGGTTCGTCTTTCAACTGCACGGCTGCGGCGAGCGCTGCAATGTCGCCGTAGGTCAAAGATCTGGAGCTGGATGTGTGCAGAAGCATGCCATCACGAGCGTTCACTTCCTCGATGGCGACCTGCCATTGCCTCGCTGCTGCTACACGCAATCGTTCACGTGCACTGGCCCCGGCTTGCAGGAGCGTTGCTTGAATTTCGGGAGCGCATGCGCCGCCTGCGAAGCTGGACCAGACGCCAGAGTCCTTCAGATAGAGGTTGTTTTCCACGGCGTTGCGTCGGAACGAGATGGGTTCGACGCGGATGGACTTCCACTCGCATTGCAACTCTTCGGCGACGAGCATAGCCACTTGCGTAGATCCACCTGTCCCTGCTTCCGGGCCGGGCACGCGTACGATTACCGTGTTGTCTTTGTTGATGACGATCCATGGCGTGAGCTCCATGGCCTTCGGATCGACGGTGGAGGATTCCGCTGCTGTGGGCAGAATGCTCAAAGCAAAGCCGCCCGCGACAACACTGGTGCCGATGACGAACTCGCGACGGGTGAGCGACTCGAGCTTTGTCACGCGCGCTCTCCTGCACGAGCGTCCGCCATCTCGCGCGCCGCTGCATGAATAGCGGCTCTGATCCTTGGATAAGTACCGCAGCGACAGATGTTCGTGACGAACTGATCGATCTGCTCATCGGTCGGTTGCGGCTGTTCCTTCAAGAGCGCCGCTGCAGCCATCAACATGCCGGCCTGGCAATAGCCGCATTGAGGGACATTCCCGGCCAGCCATGCACGCTGCAAGGGGTGAGTGCCATCGGGCGAGATGCCCTCGATGGTGGTGATCTTGAGATCGACTGCAGACTCAAGAGGAATGCTGCAGGAACGAATGGCATTTCCATTCACGTGGACGGTGCAGGCTCCGCACTGTCCGATTCCGCAGCCGAACTTGGTGCCAGTGAGCCCCAAGTGGTCGCGAAGCACCCATAGCAGCGGTGTATCGCCTTCGGCATCGACGCGATGCGGCTTTCCGTTGATCTGCAGCACCACTCTCATGCGCAACTCTCCTCAAAGAATCCTTGAGAGTGAATATGAAAAGCGCAGGCCTGTGTCTTTGTCTTGTAACCATTCGGCGCGAGACGGCCGATCTAAGCTTGTTGGCGTTGCGCTTCTTCTTCTCCTTCGAGCAAGTGATCTGAGACCACACTGACCAGTGTCGGGCGGCCTGATTCACGCTGGCGCGGACGGTCGCCGAGGAAGTGCATGAACTCCCGATCGAAATGCGACTGATCGTAATAGCCTTCAAGATGGGTCTTCAGCGTCTTCGATCTCGCATCGCCGAATAGCCAACGGCCGTAGGCACGCTTGAAACGAACGATCCGCGCGTACTCGCGTGGCGTCATTCCCATGGCTGCGATGAACCGACGCTCCAGGGTGCGAGGGTCAAGCCTCGCAGTACGTGCGAATTGCATAATTGAGAGGTTCGCGTGTGAAGCGTTGATCCGTTGTACGAGCGCATCAACCACGGAAGGTGCGGGGTCGAGCGTTGCCAATCGACGGAGGAAAAAGGCGTCGAGGCATCGTTGGATCTGCTCGGGTGACTTTGCATTGGCCACTGCATCTTCCAGGTCCGAGAGTCTCGCGCTGTTCAAATCTTTCAGCGAAATTGTCCCGTCCCGGAAGTCTGCCAATGATGTTTGGATCAGCGCATGCAGAAATCGAGGATTCATCTTGATGCACACGAGCCGCAGCTCGCTCAGATTGCGCGTGACGATCGATTGCGAGCGACCGCCGATCACATAACTTCCACTGACGCGCGATTCATCCGCATCTGAATGGAGCGAGTGTCGCGTGAAATCGCCTTTGAGCTTGAAGACGATTTCGGAATGGCCATCCGGAAGGATGACCTGCTTCTCAAGTGTGCCGTTCGGTTCTGGAAATCCCGCAGAGCAGGGCGGATTCACCAGCCCATAGCCATACACGTGCGCGCGGATGCGTGTATCCGCTGGAATGCGGAAGTACCGCATGCTTCCGCGCACGAGCGTGGGCTGCATATGGAAAGCTCCCAGAGTTTATTCAAGCGTCTGAGCGCCGAGTGCGCATGAGGCTGGATTCGAGATTACACGATGACGAACGAGCTACGACATGCCTGGCCGTCATCGCGCAATCCTGGTGCTCTGAGCTAGGTCACGACCAGAATGTCGCAATCAATGCGATTCAATAGGTCGCGGGTCACGCTCTTTCCCAGCGGTGCTTTCAACTGCATGAAACGCGTTGCTCCTGCGACAAGAAGATCTGCGCCCGAATTCCCTACATGTCTCTCGATCAGATCGATCGGCGTTGCGAGATCCGCATGAAGGCTGACACGAGTGGTATCCAGCCCGGTGATCTCGAGGTCTGCACGCATCTGTTGAAGCACGAGTCGTTGCCAGCGAGTTCTATACAGCTCGAGATGTTTTGGAATCGCTTGCGGAATTTTGCGCAGCCCTCGGTAGGGAAGGCCGAATGCGTGCACAAACGCGATGCTCGGCGCATCAAGCCAGCCATAAGTTGCCATGGCGCGTGAAAGCTTCAGCGATCTTTCCGAAAGATCTGTGGCCACCGTGATCCTCTCATAAGGCATCGCAGCTTCACGGCGAACGACCAGCACTGGTGAGCTCACCGAGCGAATGATTCGTTCGACGTTAAGCCACGAGTGACGGTTTGTTCCGCCGTCTGGAACAACGACCATGTCGATATTGAACTGCTCGTCGATATGAGCGAGCGCCTCGTACAGGGGAGCTGTAACTGCGCGAACTTCAATTGAGCCGGCTGTGGGTCGTTCCCGGAACATTTCCATGCGCGTGCCGGGGCCGAGACCGTGATGATCTCGAATCACATGCAACACAGGCTGCGACCTTCTCAGCGTATCCACATACAGTACATGCACCTGTGCATTGAACCGTCTGCCTAAAGCCGTTGCGCGGCCCAGAGCGAGATCGCTTGGCGCTTGCAGATCGCTCACGCAAAGAATTCGACGCAGGCCGGCACGTGACTGAGCAGCCTGCGATTCGTTGCTGAGCAAAGGTGGCGCATTCCACTGCGCCGCCTGTTGGGCTTGCATGCCTCTCATCTCACGCGCTCATCGGAGCGTGTGAGTGCGTTCTCGGCTGAGGTGCACGCGGAGACTGCTGCAGGACGGCTTCGATTCGCAATTGTTTGCGACCGCCCGGCATGTGCCATTCGATCTCATCGCCGGCGCAATAGCCGAGCAGTGCCACTCCGAGTGGCGCAAGGACCGACAGTTCACCTTGCGACAGATCCGCTCGCGAACGACACACAAGGGTATGAACAGTGCAGATGCCCGACTCGAGATCACGCACCAGCACCCGCGAGTCCAACGTGACCAGGTCATCGAGGAGATCCTGGGTGTCGATGATTACCGCGTTGTCAATCTCGTTCTGAAGATCGAGCAGATTGCCTCGATCGATAAGGCCGAGCGACCGTTCATTACGGATCAATACTCTCAGCCGCATCAGATCCGACTGGCTCAGCATGAGTCTCTTTTCCATTCCTGTCTCTCCTCTCTAACCCGCACCTGCGGGACTGGTTCATTGATTTCGCAGTAGTTGTACAGCTCAAAGGAGGTTAGATCCATTAGAATTAATCGTCGAAAAACCACGGAATCGTCTAATCATGAAAGCGAAGCTGCCGCGCCTGAATTATCAGCATCTGATGTATTTCTGGGCTGTCGTACGCAACGGCAGCTTGCGCAAGGCCTGTGAGGAATTGCATCTCGCGGCACCCACCGTGAGCGCGCAGCTGCGAACGTTCGAAGAACGCATCGGCGCCAGACTGCTCGAGAAACGTGGACGCAAGCTGGTGCCGACAGAACTGGGGAAGCTCGTGTTCACATATGCAGAAGACATCTTCGCGATGGGCGGCGATCTGCTGGCCGCCATTGCACGAAAGCCAACGGCGAAGCCGATGCGCCTGACGGTCGGTGTTGACGATGTCGTGCCAAAGGAGATCGCGCATCGGCTGATCGCTGCATCGCTCTCCTCACAGCAGCCGGTGCGATTGGTTTGTCGAGAGGGCACCTTCGAGCAGTTGCTCCATGCGCTGCAATCGCGCGAGCTCGACGTGATCCTCACCGATGTGCCCGTCACGCCCAGCCTTCATCTGCAGGCCTACAACCATCACCTGGGCAGCTGTGCCGAAGCGTGGATGGCCACTGGAAATCTGGTGAAGTCGCTCGCTTCGAGCTTTCCGCGATCGTTGAATGGTGCGCCGCTGTTGTTGCCTACGGCCGATACGGCGATTCGACGCTCGATCGATCAGTGGCTCGACAAGCACGAGGTGCGACCGACCATCGCGGGAGAGTTCGAAGACTATGCGTTGCTTTGGGAGTTCGCGCGCGCAGGTCATGGCGTCGCGCCCGTTCCTTCGGTGCTGATCGATCACTTCCGCAAACAGTCCGGGCTCAAGACCCTGGGGATCGCAAAGAACGTTCTTGCTCAGTTCTATCTAATCTCAATGGAGCGGAAGATTTCGCACGTGGCGGTCTCTGCCATCTATGAGAAAGGGCGAGAGCTGTTTGGAGACTGAGTGCCGTGCTCGATCAACGGCCGCTCATCCTCAACGCACGCGAAACGAAAAATGCCGTTGGCCAACCCACCAACAGAATGTGAGTGAAGGCCGTAATGTGCATCGTCTCCAGCGGATAGATGCCGCGACCGAAAGCTGAGAGAGGCAGGATCACGTAATTCATCATCGCGAGAAATGCGATGCCGTAAAGAATGCCGAGCACAAACCAATGTCGCGGCAACCATTTCACACGGCTCGCAATGAAGTACAGCAACCAGGCAGCCACCATGCAGATGAAGAAGTGCAACGAGATGCCAAGAAAGGCTGTCCCAATGCCGCCTTCGCGAGCGGCCTTGCCGATCAAACCGCCCGCGACGCCTTTCCATGGTTGCATCCACGAGCCGCCGGCCATGACGGTTTGGACCGTCGGATAAATGAAATCCGCAAGTCCGGCGAGGAATCCTCCCAGCAGAACGTTACGAACGGCAGGG
>JBJMWN010000190.1:0-8936 GCA_045810085.1 Povalibacter sp.
TTCTCTGATGTGCACGCGAGATCGCCAGCGCGCATCTCGATCCGCTGATTTCTATTACGGAAGTATTTGAGTCCCACGCATATCTTCGTTTCCGCTTTCAACGAAGCGCGGCAACCAGGTCTTCATGTTGTTATCCCTGACGTCGCGACGATCGCCAGTATGTCACAGGGCGATCGAAATCATGGGCGAAGTATCACACGGCAGATTTTCACGAACGTCCCGCGGCACAAAGGTCATCCCACTCGATCCGACAAGCGAAGCAGCCCGCTTATACGAGCGAAAGCGAGTGGGCGGCACTTTACTGACGAGCCCAATGGAACCGCGATGGCGCGGCTTTAGATCCCTCACTAATAGATTCCCGCGCCTCCTGCACTGCTCGTCGCCAGATTTTTCTCTAAAGTAATTTTATCCAGAACTGGACGCGATCCCGCGGTATCTTGGCGGCCCGTTTTGCATCCGAGACAATGGATCGATGAACACTCCGAGTCCAGCCTCGACTCCGCAGTTCTCCAGCTACCAGAAAGTGGTCATCGCGATGCTCGCGTTCCTTCAGTTCGCGGTCATTCTGGATTTCATGCTGATGTCGCCACTCGGCGCCGTCATCATGCCTGCGCTGTCCATCACTCCCGTGCAGTTCGGATTGGCGGTCTCTGCGTACGCATTCGCTGCGGGTGTTTCGGGCCTGCTCACGGCGGGATTCGCGGATCGATTCGACCGCAAGCGGCTCCTGCTGTTCTTCTACCTGGGCTTCATCATCGGCACGCTGTGGTGCGGTCTCGCACAGAGTTTCGAGTCCTTGCTGATGGCCCGCATTCTCACGGGATTGTTTGGCGGCGTCATCGGATCCATCGTGCTCGCGATTGCAACCGACTTGTTTGCGCCTCAGATGCGCGGACGCGTGATGGGTTTCATCCAGACTGCATTCGCCGCGAGCCAGGTGCTCGGCATTCCTCTCGGCATCTATTTATCGAATCGCTGGAACTGGCACGTGCCTTTTCTCGCAATGGCAGCGATGGGAGCACTGGGTGGATTGCTTGTCGCCTGGCAAATGAAGCCTGTCGCCGACCATCTCAAAGTACCGCAGGAACGCAGTGCTTTCGCACACCTGTTCCACACGGTCGTCGAGCCGCGATATTTGCTCGCATTCGTGACGGTGACGTTTCTCGCAACTGGCGGTTTCATGCTGATGCCCTTCAGCAGCGCATTCACCGTAAACAATTTGGGGATTGCGCTTGCGAGTCTGCCGACCATCTATCTCGTGACGGGTCTCGCAACCATCTTCGTCGGTCCGATTGTTGGGCGCGCGGCCGATGCGTTCGGCAAGCTGCGCGTGTTCTTCATGGGCACCGTGCTCACCATCATCATGGTGCTGATCTACACGCACCTGGGCCCAACGACACTGCCCGTAGTGATCGCTGTCAACGTCGTCCTGTTCATCGGAATCTTCTCGCGCATGATTCCGTTCCAGGCGCTGATGTCGCAGGTGCCAGCGCAGAATCAACGCGGCTCGTTCAATGCAATCAACGCGTCGATTCAGCAATTGTCGGGCGGCCTCGCCTCACTGGTGGCCGGTCATATCGTGCAGGTTGGAGCAGACGGCCGAATCCTTCACTACGATATCGCCGGTTACGTCGTCATCGGAACATCGTTGCTGACCTTATCCCTGCTGTGGCGGTTGCAGCGAGGAGTTGGAATATTGGCAACAGCACGGGCCTGACGATCGAGCCTGACGATCCCTTGCGTTAAGACTTTTCTTTTTCTAGCTCGCTCGCGCTCCGGCTAACCGGATGTGGAAGTGTGCGAGAAGTCAGCATGCAGAAAGCCAATAGAACATAACGGACGCAACCAGCGATACGCACTTGAACGAGGGCTTACGTTCGAAGTTCATCTTCATCAAGACGTTTGTCCCATGGCTCGCATGTCCGGCATCCCTATTGAATGCTCAACAGAACGGAATGCTGATCTCTTCATTGTTCGGCCCTTTGATGAGCCGTGCACCCCCGCCCACCAGAAAGATGGCATCGCAATCGCAAAACACAGTCGATCAACTGCAAGCGCGGCCGATCTACTCGAATCGCAATGGTTGCTATAAAAGAATCACTGGCGTAGTTTCATCCAACGGCAAACGCGAAGGGCACACCCGCCGTGAGACGGGGTCGCAAAATCACAGCTCTTGATCATAGAAGAACAAGAGGGCTGGGTTGCCAGAGAAGAAGCTCGGCGGCATGTCTCCAAGCGACACTGCGGGGCTCTTCATAGTCGACAAACACATGCGCATAGCGCCATGGCTGGCGCAGTGACCTTGTCTCCCGGCTGCCAGAAAGTCGCAGAACTCATCTCTTGCCGGAGTAAACCTATGACGAGAAAACAGCTGCTGTCGCTGCTGTCGACGGCCACGCTTAGTGCCGTTGCAGCACTATCAGCTCCCGTGGCGACGACTGTTGCGGCCTCCAGTGATGCCGCAAACCGCCAGGCGAAAAAAATCAGCAACAATGTGTACATCGTGCAGCTCGTCGAATCGCCGGTGTCGGCCTATGAGGGCGGCATCCAAGGCTATCGAGCGACGAAGCTGCGTAAAGGCGAGAAGCTCAACCCCAACAATCCACAAATCGTCGATTACAAACGCTATCTCGACGGACGGCATGACGCAGTGATCGCTGCAGTCGGCGCTGGCACGAAACTCCACGACTACGGCTATGTATTCAACGGATTTGCGGCGGAGATGACCGCCGAGCAGGCGGCTCGTTTGCGCGGAACTCCGGGCGTTGTGACAGTTGAGAAGGACGTTGCAAGGCAGCTCGATACATCCTCCACGCCCGCGTTCCTGGGACTTTCGGGTGAGGCAGGCCTCTGGACCACGACGGGCGCCACAGGCGAGAACGTCATCATCGGCATCGTCGACAGCGGCGTCTGGGCGGAACACCCCAGCTTTTCAGATCGAACAGGTGTCAATGGCAACGCGACCAAAGACGGCAAGCTCGGCTACCAGCAAATTCCCGGATGGAATGGCCGCTGTGTGCCGGGTGAACAGTTCACCGCCTCCAATTGCAATCAAAAGCTGATTGGTGCGCGCTATTACAACTCCGGCTGGGGCGGTAATGCTGGCATCGATGCCCAACTGCCTTGGGAGTTCAATTCGCCACGCGACTACAACGGGCATGGCACCCATACCGCGACCACGTCGGGAGGTAATGCAAACGTCCAGGCGACTGGTGCTGCAGCGGTATTCGGTAAGGTCAGCGGCATGGCTCCGCGCGCTCGCATCGCTGCATACAAAGTGTGCTGGGACGTCGGCGATGGAACGAGCAGTTGCTTCACTTCCGACAGTGTCGCTGCGATCGATCAAGCGGTCGCGGACGGCGTTGATGTCATCAACTTCTCGATCAGCGGATCGACGACCAACTTCCTCGATCCCGTTGAAGTCGCGTTCTTGTTCGCCGCAGATGCTGGTGTCTTCGTGGCGACATCCGCCGGTAACAGCGGTCCTTCCACTTCTACTGTGGCGCATCCCGGCCCGTGGTTGACGACAGTGGCGGCCGGCACGCACAACCGCGACGGTCAGGGATCGATCACACTCGGCAACGGTGCAGCATATGCGGGCGCCTCCGTCGCGACTGCCGTTCCATCTGCGCCACTCATCGATTCAGTGAATGCAGGTCTGGCCGGCGCCGATCCGGCCAAGGTCGCACTGTGCTACGACGCGTCGGATAACGGCGGTACTGCAGTGCTCGATCCGGCAAAGGTTGCGGGCAAGATCGTGATCTGCGATCGCGGCGTAACCGGGCGAACCAGCAAGAGCTTGGCGGTGTCGGAAGCGGGTGGCGTCGGCATGGTGTTGGTGAATACCAGTGCTAACTCCATCAATGCCGACTTCCATTTCGTGCCGACGGTGCATTTGGCAGATACGCAGCGAGCCGCAGTCAAGGCATACGCTGCAAACCCGGGAGCGACCGGTTCAATTGCGCAGGCAACGATCGTCACCAACGCGCCAGCACCGTTCACAGCATCGTTCTCATCCCGCGGCCCATTGATTGCCGGTGCTGGGGACCTGTTGAAGCCGGACATCATTGCGCCGGGACAGGACGTGCTCGCGGGTGTCGCCCCTCCGGGAAACAGCGGACGGCTGTTCGACCTGTACAGCGGCACATCGATGTCGAGCCCACACATCGCAGGCATCGCGGCGCTGTTCAAAGAACTGCATCCTGATTGGTCGCCAATGATGATCAAGTCGGCCTTCATGACTTCGGCGGGCGACGTGCTGGACGGGCCGAACACGAATCCATTGGTTATTTTCCGCCAAGGCGCAGGCCACGTGCGCCCGCTCCTTGCGACCGATCCTGGCTTGGTCTTCAACCATGGCTTCAACGATTGGCTGGCGTTCCTGTGCGGGACGGGCCAATTGACCGCGGCGTACTGTCCGTCGATCCGCATCGATCCGAGCAACCTGAATGTGGCGTCGATCGCAATTGGCGACCTCGCTGGAATTCAAACCGTGACTCGTAGAGTGACCAACGTTGGAGGCGCCGCAACCTACGTAGCAAACGTAGCGGGCATGAGTGGATTCTCGGTGGCAGTGACCCCCTCCAGTCTGCAGCTGAATCCCGGTCAATCGGCAAACTTCACCGTTACGTTCACTCGAACGTCGGCGGCGGTGAACTCCTATGCGGGCGGCCAATTGACTTGGGCCGGTGGTGGTCATTCAGTGCGCGTTCCCCTGGTTGTGCGGCCAGTTGCTTTGGCAGCACCGGCACAGGTCAGCGGCAGCTACAACGTGACGTTCGGTTTCACAGGACCGTTCAGCGCTACGGCGCGTGGTCTGATCCCGGCGGTCGTGAGCGACGGTGTGGTACTCGATGATCCGACGGATAGCACCTGCAGTCTCACATCGCCCAACGCGCAATTGCTTCCGGTCACAGTGCCGGCGGGCACGACGTATGCGCGTTTCGCGTTATTCGATGCAGACGTGGCGGTCGGTTCCGACATCGACATGTGTGTATTCAATGCCGCCTCGACACTCGTCGGTACCAGCGGCTCGGGTACATCGGCGGAGACGGTGAATCTGCTGAATCCGCCGGCTGGCAATTACACCGTCGTCGTTCAGGGTTGGGGCGTGGTGGGCTCCTCGCCGTTCAAGCTCCACTCCTGGCTTTTGGGCTCGAGCGCCGCGGGGAACATGACCGTCAGTGCGCCGGCAAGCGGTACGGTCGGCGCAACTGCGGCGATCAACCTGGGGTTCTCCGGGTTGACGTCCGGAACGAAGTACCTCGGCTCTGTCGCATACGACGGTGTCGCAGGACTGCCGAACCCGACGATCGTGCGCGTTGATGCGCCGTAACATCTAGATCGATAGCGAGTTGGACCGTAAGCCCCGGAAGAGCAATCTTCCGGGGCTTTTTATTAAACGCGATCGTCAGGCGACGGCGGCAGAACGCGATCGGCTGGACAAAACTTCGGCGGACCTTTGAGTCCGGCGTGATATTCGAAACGCTGATCTCCAACCGTCGCGACGACGCGATATCCACGCACCAGGGCTTGCGTGTATAGCATCCCAGGTTCGGGACATCCGAGTGAGCCGTCCGACCACGTCACACTCTCAGCGAGAATGATGCTGACAGCATCGAGCTGTTTTCCGGAACGCCGCGCGACATCCTTGATCACCGCTGATTCCAGATCTGCGGGGATCGCACTGTGGTGCGCTTGCGTCATCGGCGCAGCCTCCAAACTGTTTGCAGGAAAGTTCTCAGCGCAGCCTGCACACAGCCAAAGGTACATCATCATCGCGAGTGCCAGTTCGGCGCCGCTCGCTGCATTCGCACGAAGGTCAATGTCAGGACACATGGGTATACGGCGATTGTCGCTGCAGGAAGGACTGGGCGGAAATCCGCGCCAGCCTGAGATGCTACTTGTAGACAACGTCGATCCAAACTCAGGCTGAGAAAGCACGCAGTGGGTGTCGTATCGACAAGGCACCGGATGATCACCGCGGACGAAATGCGGCTCCTCTGCAGGCAGCATCAACGACCCTGTGCGCTATTGAGTTCAATAACGCGGGACCACTTCAGCGACACTCACGTAAGGCCTGTCCGTATTCGTGACCTGAACCAGACGCTTGGCGAAAGTTCCAGGCGCGGTCGTTTGGTTCACGGCCCAGACACTGTCGCTAGCGAACGTGTCGGTCCATGGAGCAGAAGAGACGCTCACGATCTTGCCGTCGGCCGAGAAGCGATAGTTATCTGCGAACGCATCCGTGAACAGAGTTTTCGGATGCGATACATCCGAACGTGGAAACGCCTGCAGACTTCCCTGGTACGCCACTAATACGGTAGCGCCTGCGTTGGTGTACCGCTCGACGTCGCTATCGCTGTGTTTGATCAGCCGTGTCGGTGCACCGGCCACGAGGTCGACTTCCCGGACCTCGTCGGCTATGCCTCTCACAGGATCATTTACTTTGGTGTCTAACAAGACGGTCGAGCCAGAAGGATGCACCTCGATGAATTCTGGTCGCGTGAAATCGCCTGGCAAGTTTCCCAAGGCAGTCCAGACCCCCGTCGTGAGATTCGCGAGGTGAAGCGTGCTCGAGTACGGCATGGCGCCCGGTAACGAATCGACGTTGAAGACCAGTTGATCGTGCGCCCAGTCGACGCGATAGCTGCCCATCATCGAAGTCGCCGCAGATACAGGTGGCGAGAGCGCTATCGGATGAGCGGGATCAGCTGCGCGCGTGAGATACAGGCGAGCATCATCCGCTCCAAAGGAGATGACGATGGCGCGACTGCCATCCACATCAACATAAGCCGCGTAAGTTGAGCGATTCGCGACGGCGGGTGAGAAGAAGCGCTGCAGGGCCGACGGATTGTTGAGCGGCGCGCGGTAGATCGTGATTCCCTGCTCGCCCGCGGAGAGCTGTTCTCTTATCGAGACGAAGTAGTACTGCGACTGCTCGTCGAAGACGATATCGAGCCCTGACGCTTCAATACTCACTGCGCCGGTGGGCGGCAGGATTTCGCGCCTGGGTTCGACATTGGTGATATCCACCAAATAGAAGCGATCGACGAAGTTGGCGTCGCGGATGCGATACACGACCCACCTGCCATCGGGACTCAACTCGGAAGCAAGTTCTATTGAGCTGCCCGCAGTGAGTGCCGAATTGATGTGTCTTGGAGCGGCGCTGCCGTCCACGGCTGCTGCCGTCCAGAATCGCCTGCCGCTGTTCGCGTTGGTGTTGTCGATCTCATCGTAGAGGATGCTGCGACCGTTCTTCGAGACCAGCATCCATGAGCCCAATGCAGTTGCGCCGTTCCCGTCGAAGGAAGTGATTCGGCGACGGCTCAGCAGGTCATCGGCATAGATGTTGTGCGCGTATTGTCCTTCCTCATTCGTTAAGTAGATGAAGCGCACCGGCTCAGTGTCGACGAACACAGCTGCACGCGCGGTCGAGCCCACTCCAGCCGGGTCCACCGCACGGTATGTGAGTGTGTTAAAGCCCTGAAATCCAGCTGGCAGTGTGAGTCGGATACGGCCGCCCTCAACCGCTGCGGTGCCAAAATCGGGTGCACCCACCAACGTGAGCGAGAGCATCTCACCATCTGGCTCGGTGTCATTCGTCAGTACATCGATGAGAGGACTGGACCCACTTGCCGTGATCACATCATCGCGGATCGTGGGTGCACGGTTGGCCCTCGTCACCGTCATGCTGATCGTCGCAGTCGCCTGACCACCATCTGCATCCGTCGCTCGTACGTCGAAGGTATCGAGACCCGAATAGTTTGATGTCGGCCGATAGGTGAATGTGCCATCGGCTGCAAATACCAGCTGACCATGCATTGGGTTCGAACTCACCGTGACTGCAATTGCACTGCCTTCGACATCGCTTGCGCTGACGCTGCCCGCAAACTCCGAGTCGGAGACGCACGTGAAGCTGGCATTCGGCAACGTTGGGACATCAATCACTGGAGCAACTGTCACCGTAACCGTTGCACTTGCTTGTGCACCCGCCGAATCGGTCGCACTCACCGTGAAGGAATCGCTGCCCGAGAAGTTGGAGGCGCCCAGATAGGTGAATGCGCCAGAACCCGCGAAATTGGAGACACTGCCATGACTCGCATTCGTGATCAGAGCGAATGTGATCGCATTGCCTTGAGCATCGATGGCGGTGACAGCAGCTGAGAGCGCCACGTCCTCGTTCACGCTGAACGATGTTGCTGTGAACACCGGGGCGGTATTCGATGCCGGCTTGGATGGCGGCGGACTGCTCGACCCTCCTCCTCCCCCTCCGCAGCCAGCCAGAACAAAGATGATTCCAAGAGACACCAGCATGAGACGCTGACGCATGTTGTTTCTTCTTATGTCACCGGATTCCGTCCGGCTGTGTGTGGACTTTGGCCCCCGACGGAATACGCGTCAACTTCGGCCCGTATTTCGGGCCATCGAGTCGGCAGTGCTGCAACGTACTTTTCCGCACGGGTCGACGGACTCGCCGTCTCCCTGACTCGTGGCTTGCTGACTACCCTCCCGTCTGCTATCACGTTAAGGACAAGCGGCGCCAGACCGCTAGCGGAAGGGAACACAATGAAAAAGATCAGGATGGTTTGGGCCGCAGCTTTCGTAGTGCTTGCAGGTTGCGGAGGAGGTGGCGGTGGTGGCGGGCCCAGCAAGCAACCATCCGCACCTATTCCCATCGTGCGAGATCAGGCTTTCGGCTTGAGTGAAGATGCATCCTTCTCTGGCTCCATCCTTACGTCACCCACGCCGGGAGCAACGGTCGCCATCCGCGTGCTCTCGAATCCCGCCAAGGGAACGCTCTCAGTGGTCGGAAGCGATCAATCGTTCACCTATGTGCCACGACTCAACGCGAACGGAGCCGACAGTGCTGTCATCGAGGTCACCGATTCCGCCGGAAAGAGCGGCACCGCGACGATGACTCTTACTATCGCCCC